>NZ_CP137557.1:1775000-1950000 GCF_019249655.2 Segatella copri | reverse complement strand
CTTAAGCCGACACCTCACGGCACGAGCTGACGACAACCATGCAGCACCTTCACAGAGACCCCGAAGGGCGTCATTGTCTCCAAATCCTTCCTCTGCAATTCAAGCCCGGGTAAGGTTCCTCGCGTATCATCGAATTAAACCACATGTTCCTCCGCTTGTGCGGGCCCCCGTCAATTCCTTTGAGTTTCACCGTTGCCGGCGTACTCCCCAGGTGGGATGCTTAATGCTTTCGCTTGGCCGCTGACCTATTCAGACCAACAGCGGGCATCCATCGTTTACCGTGCGGACTACCAGGGTATCTAATCCTGTTCGATACCCGCACTTTCGAGCTTCAGCGTCAGTTGCGCTCCAGTGAGCTGCCTTCGCAATCGGAGTTCTTCATGATATCTAAGCATTTCACCGCTACACCACGAATTCCGCCCACTTTGTGCGTACTCAAGGAAACCAGTTCGCGCTGCAGTGCAGACGTTGAGCGTCTACATTTCACAACACGCTTAATCTCCGGCCTACGCTCCCTTTAAACCCAATAAATCCGGATAACGCCCGGACCTTCCGTATTACCGCGGCTGCTGGCACGGAATTAGCCGGTCCTTATTCATAAGGTACATGCAAAAGGAGTCACGACTCCCACTTTATTCCCTTATAAAAGCAGTTTACAACCCATAGGGCCGTCATCCTGCACGCTACTTGGCTGGTTCAGGCTCTCGCCCATTGACCAATATTCCTCACTGCTGCCTCCCGTAGGAGTTTGGACCGTGTCTCAGTTCCAATGTGGGGGACCTTCCTCTCAGAACCCCTACTGATCGTCGCCTTGGTGGGCCGTTACCCCGCCAACAAGCTAATCAGACGCATCCCCATCCATCACCGATAAATCTTTAATCTCTTTCAGATGTCTTCTAGAGACGTCATTGGGTATTAGTCTTACTTTCGCAAGGTTATCCCCAAGTGATGGGCAGGTTGGATACGCGTTACTCACCCGTGCGCCGGTCGACGCCCATCAAAAGCAAGCTTTCGATGTCGTTTCCCCTCGACTTGCATGTGTTAAGCCTGTAGCTAGCGTTCATCCTGAGCCAGGATCAAACTCTCCATTGTAAAATATCATTTTTACTTCTTGCCTCATTGCTGAAGCAATCGGTGTTTGTTGTCTGTACTTAGGACGAATATCCTTTTCGTTTATTGAAACTTAGTAAACCTGACTTGTCAATTGCTTGACGGTTCGTTTCTTTTACCCAGTTCCTTCATACTCCCTATATATAATAAGGTGTAATTCAAAACCGCTTCTTGTACTACTTGTCTGTTTATGTAAAATCTTTCAAAGAACTCTTTCTTTATGTTTGCTAAGAGAAGCGATTTCTCAAAAGCGAGTGCAAAAGTACTAACTATTTCCGAAACTGCCAAATGTTTCGAGGAAAAACTTTCATTTTTCTTTTGATTTTAACATTCTAAAACATTTCAAAGCTTCTTTTTCTGCATTACACCTTATTATATTATATAGCATGAGGTGTGCACGAACACACACCACTATCAAGGCTACAGATAAGGGCTAAGAAATGGCCTCAAAAACACACCAAAAGTGTTTCAAATGCTTTTTTAAGTGAAACCATTTGTTTCCTTAAGGGAAAATCTACGTCTCCTTAACTGAAACTTCAAGTTTCCTTAAGGGAAAATTTTCCCATGCTAAAGGCCAATTTTCGAGCGATTTCAGCAGGCTTTTATGCCAGCGTAACATAGCCAGCAGAAATATCAATGATCTTTTTTCGGCGTGCTACACCTATTATATAATGTGCATCCTTAGAAGAACAATGAAAATGCTTCTTCACTGCATCTACCAGTTCGCTCTTTCCAATCGAGCGCACCCCCTTAGGATATGCTCCACGCACAGCCCTCTCGATATCGTCCATATTAAACTCATGATGGCGTTTGTGTATATAAGACGATACCATAATGGCAAAAACAATCACCAAAACGATGATAAAAAATAATACTGACTGACTCATACGCTATAATTTTAATCGGTTAAAGCGATAGCTACTATCGCCATTTTTTCTGCAAATATAAGAAAAAAAACGCAAAGTTCGTCACCTTTTCTCATTTTTTTGTTGAAAAACCATATTTTTTCATCGTTTTTTCCGATATATTTGTTGCTAATTCAAAAATAATATGTATTTTTGCAGTATTGAAGTGTTGTATGTAGACAATGCTCCTAACCGAAAAAAGGAAAATATAATCTAAAAACAAGAAAGATAATGCAAGAAACAGTTAAAAAAGTATTGACCGGTGACTTCAATCGAAAAAAAGCTCTGATGTTTGCCATCACTGCCCTATTCACCGTCGTAGTGTGGAACTTGCCCATCGATTGCTTCGGCATAGAAAACCTCACTGTGGTTCAACAACGCGTCATAGCTATCTTCGTGATGGCCGTCATGCTATGGCTCACGGAGGCCATTCCCGCATGGGCTACGTCGGTAGTCATCATTTTCGTCCTGCTGTTTTTCGTCTCCGACTCAGCCTTCGCCGTGATGCAGGGAGCCGAGGGAGAATACGGAAAGCTTCTGGACTACCAAGGTGTGATGGCATGCTTTGCCGACCCAACCATCATCCTCTTCCTGGGAGGTTTCGTCCTGGCGATAGCCGCCACCAAGAGTGGTCTTGACGTATTGATGGCAAAAACCCTGATAGCTCCATTCGGAAAACGGTCGGAATATGTATTGCTGGGCTTCATGCTGATAACGGGAATCTTCTCCATGTTCATCTCCAACACAGCCACAGCAGCCATGATGCTCACCTTTCTGACCCCAGTGTTCAAATCACTCCCTGCCAACGGAAAGGGAAGAGTGGCACTTACCATGGCCATTCCTATCGGTGCCAACCTGGGCGGTATGGGTACCCCTATCGGAACCCCACCAAACGCCTTTGCCTACAAGGTGCTCAACGACCCAACCGGATTGAACCTAGGCATCGGTTTCGGCGACTGGATGATGATCATGTGCCCGATGGTAATCATCATGCTCATCTGCGCATGGTTTATCATCCGCAAGATGTTCCCATTCTCACAGAAGACCATTGAACTCAAGATAGACGGCAGCATGCAGCACAACTGGCGCACTGCTGTGGTGGGAGCCACCTTCTTCCTTACCATTATATTATGGGTTTTCGGAAAACAGCTCGGCATCAACGCCAACACCGTAGCCATGTTGCCGATAGCCGTATTCGCATTTACAGGCGTGATAACAGCTAACGATCTGAAGGACATCGACTGGGCTGTCATCTGGATGGTAGCCGGCGGATTCGCCCTAGGTCTTGCCATGAACGGCACCGGACTTGCAGAAAACGCCGTGAAGAGTATCCCATTCGGCGAGTTCAACCCATTCGTCATCATGGTTGTATCCGGCCTGGTATGCTTCACGCTGAGTAACTTCATCTCAAATACAGCCACAGCCGCCCTGCTGATACCAATCCTTACCGTTGTATGTGCTGGTATGGGCGGGAAACTGGTGGCAATCGGTGGAACTGAGACGGTTCTCATCGGCGTGGCAGTGGCAGCATCATGCGCCATGTCGCTCCCAATCTCTACCCCTCCTAACGCCATCGCCTACTCCACCGGTCTTATCCAACAGACCGACATGGTGAAAGCCGGTCTTACCGTGGGTGTATTAAGTATGGTTATCGGCTACACCGTACTGATCACCTTCTGCCGACTGAACGTTCTGTAAAAGAACACATTTTAAGAAGTATTAAATATCGACACTGCAAAATAAATCCATTTTTATTTTGCAGTGTCTTCTTTTTGCAGTAACTTTGCACCCATGAAAAAGATAGTAATCGGAATAGACGTCGGTATTTCAACAACAAAGATCGTAGGAATTGACGATAACGGAATGGTTATCAGTCCGATACGCATCAAGGCTACCGACCCTATCACCTCCTTGTACGGAGCTTTCGGAAAATATTTACACGACAACAAGATCAGCCTCAACGAGGTGGAACACGTGATGCTCACGGGTGTAGGCGCAGCCTATATCGATGAGCCTATCTATGGTCTGCCTACTTCCAAGAGTCAGGAATTCGTTGCAGACGGTTTGGGTGCACGCTATGAGAGCAAGCTCGACCGCATGATTGTGGTCAGCATGGGAACAGGCACATCGCTTGTGAAATGCGATGGAGACGAAATCAAGCACATCGGCGGCATCGGCATAGGCGGCGGAACACTCGCAGGTCTGAGTCGCATTATGCTCAAGACCGACGACATCAAGCAGATAGTTAATCTTGCCAAAGATGGAGACATTTCTAAGATCAACCTGCTCATAGGCGACATCAGTGCCAAGCCCCTTCCAGGACTTCCGATGACCGCTACAGCCTCCCTCTTCAGCAACGCCAAGGCAAACGCTTCCAGGGAAGACATTGCCATGGGACTCATCGGCATGGTATTGCAGAGCATCGGCTCTGCCACGATTCTCTCATCTTTGGAATCAGGTATCAAAGACTTTGTCATGATAGGCAACCTAACCCTCCTGCCACAATGCCGGGAGGTATTCCCTGCTATGGAGAAACTCTATGGAGTGAGATTCAGAATACCCAAATACTCTGAATTCTGCACCGCCATCGGTGCTGCACTCGACTATAAGAGCAGAGCTACATTGGCATAGAATAAGATACGAACTACTTATCATCATCAAACTAACAGAAGAACGGCGGAAAGGCACAAAAAGCACAAATATAATGGGCACGACATGCACAACGCTACAACATATTGAAAAAGAACAAGTTAATCGTTTTGGGAAACCTCTACAAAGTAAAGTTTTCCAAAACGATTTTTTAAACATCTGAAAATCAACGGCTTAATATTTTTTAACAGAAGAAAAGTTATCCAAAACGTACAACTTTCAACTTATTTTCTTATCTTTGCAACATCAAAAAGATGGTCTTTACAACCATCGAAAGTCGTAAAGACTTAGTATTAAGAGAATTAAATAACTATCATAAAAGTAACACTAGAAATGATTCAAACTGTAGTAAAACGCGACGGACGTATCGTTGGTTTCAACGAGCAAAAAATTATGGCTGCCATACGCAAAGCCATGTTACATACAGATAAGGGCGAGGACTCTACCCTGATAGAGCAAATCGCCGACCACATCTCATATCGAGGCAAGAGCCAGATGAGCGTAGAGGCCATCCAGGATGCCATCGAGATGGAGCTCATGAAGAGCGCCCGCAAGGATGTGGCCCAGAAATACATCGCTTATCGCAACCAGCGCAATATTGCCCGCAAAGCAAAGACACGCGACGTATTCATGAGCATCGTCAATGCCAAGAACAACGACATTACCCGTGAGAACGCCAACATGAATGCCGACACACCAGCCGGCATGATGATGAAGTTTGCTTCTGAAACTACCAAGCCATTCGTCGACGACTACCTCCTCTCGCAGGATGTTCGCGACTCCGTCATGCACAACTACATTCATATCCATGATAAAGACTATTATCCTACCAAGAGTCTGACTTGCGTACAGCACCCATTGGATGTCATTCTCGAACATGGATTCACAGCCGGTCATGGTTCTAGCCGTCCAGCAAAGCGCATCGAGACTGCAGCAGTTTTGGCTTGCATTTCTTTGGAAACTTGCCAGAACGAGATGCACGGCGGCCAGGCAATACCAGCCTTCGACTTCTATCTTGCCCCTTACGTACGCATGTCGTATAAGGAAGAGGTGAAGAACCTGGAGAAGCTGACTGGCGAAGACCTGAGCGACCTCTACGACATCGCCATCGACGACTATTTGGAGAAAGACCTCGCAGGTCTTGAGGGCAAAGCCCGCCTTGAGCAGCATGCCATCAACAAGACCGTGAACCGCGTACACCAGGCCATGGAGGCATTCATCCACAACATGAACACCATCCACTCTCGTGGCGGAAACCAGGTGGTATTCTCATCTATCAACTATGGTACAGATACCAGCGCCGAGGGACGTTGCATCATGCGCGAGATTCTGCAGAGCACCTACGAGGGTGTAGGCAATGGTGAGACAGCCATCTTCCCAATCCAAATCTGGAAGAAAAAGCGTGGCGTAAACTATCTGAAGGAAGATCGCAACTACGACCTCTACCAGTTGGCCTGCAAGGTAACTGCCCGTCGTTTCTTCCCTAACTTCCTCAACCTCGACGCTACCTTCAACCAGAACGAGAAGTGGCGTGCCGACGATCCTGAGCGTTACAAGTGGGAAATCGCGACCATGGGGTGCCGCACACGTGTATTCGAAGACCGTTGGGGCGAGAAGACCAGCATCGCTCGTGGTAACTTGAGTTTCTCTACCATCAATATCGTGAAACTCGCCATCGAGTGCATGGGCATCGAGAACAAGCAGCAGCGCATCGACATGTTCTTTGCCAAGCTCGACAACATCCTCGACATCACAGCCAAGCAGCTCGACGAGCGCTTCCAGTTCCAGAAGACAGCGATGGCTAAGCAGTTCCCATTGCTGATGAAGTATCTCTGGGTGGGCGCAGAAAGGCTGAAGCCAGAGGAGACCATCGAAAGCGTCATCAACCATGGTACACTCGGTATCGGATTCATCGGTCTGGCAGAGTGCCTCGTAGCTCTCATCGGTCATCACCATGGCGAGAGCGAGGAAGCTCAGAAATTAGGATTAAAGATTGTGACCTACATGCGCGACCGTGCAAACGAGTTCAGCGAGCAGTATCATCACAACTACTCTATCCTCGCTACACCAGCCGAGGGATTGAGCGGTAAGTTCACCAAGAAAGACCGCAAGCAGTTTGGCATTATCCCTGGCGTTACCGACCGCGATTACTATACCAACAGTAACCACGTGCCAGTATATTACAAGTGCACCGCCATGAAAAAGGCACAGATAGAGGCACCTTACCACGATTTGACCCGTGGCGGCCACATCTTCTATGTAGAGATTGATGGTGATGCAACCCACAACCCTGCAGTAATTGCAAGCGTTGTTGACATGATGGATAAGTACAACATGGGCTATGGCTCTGTAAACCACAACCGTAACCGTTGTCTCGACTGCGGATACGAGAATGCAGATGCCAACCTTGAGGTTTGCCCTAAGTGCGGCAGCCGCCACATCGACAAGTTGCAGCGAATTACAGGTTACCTGGTAGGTACCACCGACCGTTGGAACAGCGGCAAGCTGGCTGAGCTCCACGACCGTGTTACCCACATTGACACACCAAACTCTTAACATCCGTCATGATAAGCGTTTTAAGTATAGTACACGATACAATGGTAGATGGTCCGGGCTTCCGGACCTCTATCTATTGTGCCGGTTGTCCCAACCATTGTCCAGAATGCCATAACCCTCAATCGTGGGACATCAACCATGGCACGATGACCTCAACGGAGGAGATCATGAAAGAAATCATGGACGATCCATTCGCCAATGTCACCTTTACCGGCGGTGACCCGATGTTCCAGGCAGAAGGCTTTGCAGAGTTGGCACGTGCCATCCGGGCGCAAAGCGATAAAGATATCTGGTGCTTCACCGGCTACAAGTTTGAGAATCTGCTGAAGAATCCCAAACAACTTGAGCTGTTGAAACTGATAGACGTATTGGTAGATGGTCCGTTTATGAAGGACCTTCGTGATGAAGACCTCTTTTTCAGAGGGAGCAGCAACCAACGGCTCATCAACGTAAAGAAATCATTAGAAACAGGTAAAGTGATAGAGCTCCACCTTACAAAAGAAAATCCGATTCCGGAACTATAACCCCCTTCCCGGAATCATCAATTTCTTCCCGAAATCATCAATTCTTTCAGGAATCACACAATTCTTCCGTCCACTGAGCTTTAAAAATCTTCTAAAGCTCAGTCCACGGAAACTCCCAATTGCAGAAGCAGGTTCTTGATGTACCCCCTGTTCCAGTCGCCCTCGTGCAAACGCTCAGAACCAAAGAGCAGCAAATCGATATCCAGGGCAATGATACCCTTTCTACTCTCTCCTATTCTTCTTCCACATTTATGCTCCATGTTTTTCAGAGCCAGAATAGTACGTTCCTTATTTACATTCGTATATCCCACTCCTATCACATTCAGAAATTTATCAGATGATATTCCTATAGGTTCGGTCCATAAGGAAGTGCCAAATTCCATATCATTAAAAGTAGCTTCAAGCAAAGCCTTGGCTTGCTGGATATGGGCTTCCTGATTGACGTTAGAACCCAATGCTACCACTATTTTTGTTCTATATGCCTTCATTTTTTCTAATTTCTATGCAAAGATAGTGAAAATACTTAAATTATGTACGATTTTCCCGATTTTTTTTATATTTTTGCATTATGAATCGAATAAAAACATATATAATAGGCATTTCTTTACTCATCTGCGCTACATCTCATGCGCAGATGAAATGGAATCAGTCTTATCAGACATACATCAACCAATACAAGGACCTCGCCATCGAACAGATGCTCCGCTACCATATTCCAGCCAGCATCACTCTGGCGCAGGGACTCTTTGAGAGCGGCGCTGGCAAGAGCGTCTTGGCAACGCAGGGAAACAACCATTTTGGCATCAAATGCCACAACTGGACAGGCCCTACCCAATACCACGACGACGATGCCCGCGGCGAGTGCTTCCGTGTTTACAAGGATGCCAGAGACAGCTATGAAGACCATAGCAAGTTTCTGGCTAGACAGCCACGCTATGCCCGTCTCTTCGAATTGGGACAGCGCGACTACAAGGGGTGGGCACGAGGATTGAAACAGTGTGGCTATGCCACCAATCCGCAATATGCCAACAAGCTGATACAAATCATAGAACTTTACAAGCTCTTCGACTATGACAAGGCGAAGCGATTCGACCGTTTCATGGCCGAGCATAGCGGAACAGAACAGGCTGTCAATGCCCAGGGACTTCTGCACCCTATCCACAAGTTCAATGACAACTATTACCTGATTACCCGCGAGGGCGATACCTTCAAGGCATTGGGTAAGGAAATAGAAATCAGTTGGCGCAAGCTTGCCAAATACAACGAACGAGACAAGAACGACGTTCTGCACAGAGGAGAAGTAATTTATCTCAAGAAGAAGCGCAAGAAGGCTCCAAAACAGTATAAGAATCGTCCACACATCGTAAGAAACGGCGAAAGTATGTATACCATCTCACAGAAGTATGGTATCAGACTGAAGTATCTCTACAAGATGAACAATTTTGATGTTGACCATCAGATTAAGATTGGCGATAGAATCAGAATCAGATAATAAAGAAGATTAGAATCAGATAAATAAAATAATAGACAATGAAGAAATATATCTTTTCACTTGCAGTCCTAGCCATGCTCATGGGAGCCAGCCAGGTAAAGGCGCAGAATTTTGACGATTATTTCGTTGACAAGACTTTGAGAGTTGATTACACTTTTGCCGGCAACAGCGACAAGCAGCTGATTGCCGTTGACGAGTTGAACGTATTGCCACGCTGGTATGGTAAGAAACAGCGACTCAGCGAGTTGCCGGTAGAAGGTAACGGACAGATTACCGTGCGCGACCACCGTTCGGGCAAAGTAATCTACCGCAATTCCTTCTCTACGCTCTTCCAGGAATGGCTCTCCTATCCAGAGGCAGCCAAGAACACCCAGAGTTTCGAGAATGTCTTTCTGGTACCCATGCCAAAGGATACGGTAGATATCACCCTTGACCTGCGCAACAACCGCCGCGAAATCATGACATCGCTCACCCATCAGGTAGCACCTAAAGACATTCTGATTCATCACAAGGGCGACAATCCTACCCCATACGAAACCTTGCAGGCGGCAGCGGATACCAACAAGTGCATCCACATCGCCTACGTGGCAGAAGGATATACGGAAGAAGAGATGCCTATCTTCCTGCAGGATGCCAAGGAAGCCAACGACGCCATCTTTGCACACGAGCCTTTCAAGAGCATGAAAGACAGATTCAACGTTGTTGCTGTGAAATCGGTATCGCAGGATAGTGGTACCAGCGAACCAGGCAAGGGTATCTGGAAGAAGACCGCTCTGAGTTCCCACTTCGACACCTTCTATAGTGAACGCTATCTCACCACCCTGCATCTGAAGGATCTGCACAATTGTCTGGCAGGAACACCCTACGAGCACATCATCGTTCTCGTAAATTCCACCAGATATGGCGGCGGCGGTATCCTGAACTCATACAATCTGACCACCTGTCATCAGAAATGGTTCAAGCCAGTGGTAGTACATGAATTCGGACATTCCTTCGCCGGACTTGCCGATGAATATGCCTACGAATCAGAAGCCATCCCAATGTATCCTCACGACGTGGAACCATGGGAGAAGAACATCACCACCTTGGTTGACTTCGACAGCAAATGGAAGGGTATGATCAAGAAGGGCACCCCAATACCAACACCTCTTTCCAAGAAGGAAAAGGAGGCTGTGAATAAAGTGGGAGTCTTCGAGGGAGCCGGCTATAGCGTAAAGGGCGTATACCGTGGCGTACAGGATTGCAGAATGCGCATCAACGAAACCCCAAACTTCTGTGCGGTATGCAAAAAAGCCCTGACAGACATCATCGACTTTTACACCAAATAACTTAGCTTATGAAAGAGCAGACACTGAACATCAACTACCAGATAGCCCAGCTATCTGAACTGAATGAAACGGAACAGACATTGATCAGGAAGGCAATGGAAGCTACCCATAATTCCTATGCCAACTATAGTCACTTCTATGTAGGAGCTGCCTGCCTGCTTGCTGACGGAAGAATCGTCATTGGAGCCAACCAGGAAAATGCAGCCTTCCCTTCTGGCCTCTGCGCAGAGAGAAGTGCCATCTTCGGAGCTCAGTCTAACTATCCTGAGCAGGCCATCACTACCCTGGCCATAGCAGCCAGAAATGCGAACGGCTTCCTCAAGTCGCCCATATCGCCATGTGGTGCTTGCCGCCAGGTGATTCTTGAGATGGAAGACCGATACAAGCAGCCTGTACGCATCCTGCTATACGGCGAGGCTGGCATCTATTGCTTCGGAAGTATCAAAGATTTGTTGCCATTCTCATTCGTAGATGCCAACATGAAAGAATAAAACGCAAAAAGGGCGTGTCGTAGATAATCTATGACACGCCCTCTTTCTATATTGTTATCCTCTTTGTTTCCTGCGATACTGAAGATTACCTTATTACAGCAGATTGCCTCATTACAACAGATCACCTCATCCCCTTCAGCATGTGCTGAATCTGGGCGATACGTGCCTTTTCATCTGCCGTATTGCGATAACGCAGGTAACCCTTCAATGCATTCCGCAGATAATCACGAGCCTTCGTATATTCTGCCATCATCTCTTCCCTACTTGCAGATTTCTCCATATCCCTCGCCCGGAAAAGATGACAGAAGCCCAAGCGATAATAGGCATCAGGCTTCTCATTCTCCTGACAAAGAGAAAGCATCTGCTCATAAAGCGGCAAAGCCGATTCGTATTGCTGCAAACCGAAATGGCTCTCTGCATCAGCCCAGCAATAGAAAGAACGTTCCTGAGGCGCAAAGTTCTCCAACTGGGGGATAACCGGGTCGAGACACCTGATGGTTTGCTCATAATCCCATTCATAATAATAGCACACTCCCAAGTATGCCTTGTATCTGGGATTCAGGCGATAGGTCTTGTCGAGCCTTTCCAGAAGAATCAGACATTCATGATATTTCCTGGAAACGAAATAATCCAGTGCTCTTGCCAGCAGTTCGGCATCTTCTTTCTTCTGCTGCTGGGAAGAAACCGGCAACGACAGATTATCCATCTTTCCAATCTGCATCCCTTTTGCAAATGCAAGAACAGGAATCAAGGCTAACACCATCATTCCTACCCTCACAATCCTATTCTTTCTTGTCATTTTCTTCTAGCTGTTCCTCAAACTCATAGCAGCCCGCATCCGGTTTGTCGTCACGGCGAAATCCCAGGCGGTCGGCAGGCAATGAGGTGGCAGCATCTGCTGCTCCAATGGCAGCCGATTCCTTGCGGAGGCGGAAATCGTACTTCAAGTTGTCGGTATCAAACAGGCGGAAATGCTTCTCACCAAATCGGGTGGTGTCCTTCACATCCTCAAATATGATGTTCGTGAACTTCAGACTGTCGTCTGTCTCCATCTTTTCCGTACGCAGCACACAATGGTCAAAACTGAAATTGCAGACTTCATCTTCCTTTGGCGCACTCCAGACCACCTCATCGTCGTGGTAGCCCGTAACAAGCGAGTTCGTCACCTTGAGGTTGCTGACAGGAGGCATGAATCCGATAGCCGTAGCACGGCGTCCATCAAACGGATAGAACTGAGCGATGGTACATCCATTCACTTCCACATCGCCACCATGCACATAAAGCGGATGCTCCAGCGTGTTGGAAATCTGACTATTGTATATCTGAACCTTGGCAGAATCAACGAGGATACCATAGCCCTGACAATTGTGAACCGTAGCATTCTGCACCAGGAGTTTCTGCCTGGTCACATCGCATGAATCAACAAGGATACCATGATAGGTGCTATGGATATCAGCATAGTTGATGACATTATTATATGATGATGCCATCAGCTGGATACCTTGCCATTGTCCCGGAGTGCGGTCGTAAGGCAGATAATCAAACATATTGTCGATTCTATCTCCTCTCATCACCACCTCCTTGCCTTGTTCACCCTGAACATGGAGGGTTCCATACACCTTCAGCCCGGCATTCTCATGAAAATACAGTCGGGTGCCAGCCCCAATAGTAAGCGTAGCCAAACTGTCCACCTTCATTCCGCCGTATATCACAATCGGCTTGCTATCTCTGATGGTAGAATCCTTCCTGATGGTGGGATTGTTCAGCAAAGTGGCATCCCACGAATAAGCCTTCAGGTTCACCTTCTGCTGCACTCCACTCTCCAATTGAAAGAGCAGATTATCTTCCACCAGCTGCGGATCATCCTGATATTGCTGGCGAGAAGTCAGTTCCACGAATACACGGATACTATCACCCTTGCGCACCTCAACATTCTGAGTCTGGAAACCAGCGGTCTGCCCCAGAAACGAACCGTCCACATTCACCCGATACCCAGTCTGATTTCCGTTTTCCAATCTTACAGAAGAACAGCGCAATCCCTTTCCCGTATGATTATAAACCCAGAAGCTTCGGGTTGGCGTAGGCACATTCGAGAAAGTAGTGTCCAGGCAAACTGTATCCATGGAAAAAGCGAGCAAGTCGTTACGGGATGATGAGAAACTCTCATCATCAGCACAACTTACCATGAAGGCAGTAGTCATACCACCTATTAATATATATAAAAATCCCTTTTTTCGTTTCATATTTATAAAACGAAAAAAGGGACTAAATATTGCATGATTCTTATGAACCAAGATGATAAGAAAGCAAATGTTGCTTACATGGTTACATGAACATGGCGAAGATGGAAGAACCAATCACCGTCATCACACCACATACCACAATGGAAAGGCTACTCATCGCACCCTCGATGGTACCCATCTCCATCGCCTTCGCCGTACCCAGCGCATGGGCAGAACATCCGATGGCGATACCTTTGGCTATAGGTTCCTTGATGCAGAGCAGCTTGAGGAATTTCTCTGCAAAGATATTGCCCAGGACACCCGTTACGATGATAACCACTACAGTTACGGAAACATGACCTCCCAACTCCTCAGAAACACCGATACCGATGGCGGTGGTGATAGACTTCGGAAGGAAGGTGACGTAAGCCGCATGGTCGAAATGGAAGAGCAAAGCCAGAATCAAGACAGAACAGAGACTTGCCAACACACCCGCCAGGATACCAATCAATACAGCACGATAATTCTTCTTGAGCAACTCTACCTGCTGATAAAGCGGCACAGCCAGACAAATGGTTGCAGGAGTAAGCAGATAACTGATGCAGTTGGCACCCGCACTATACGTCTTGTAGTCTACCCCAGTAATCAGCAAGGTAACAATCACCAAGATGATAGAGATAAGCAACGGGTTCATCAGCGACCATCCTGTCTTTACCTTCAGCAACATACCGATGGCGTATGCAGCCAGACTGATGAGAACTCCGAAAAATACGGAATCCTGGAACAACGGAACCGAAGCACCCAGCATGGCAACAGAAGATAAGAAAAGCGACATCATTTCTTCGCCTCCTTTCCCTTTCTGATAACAAACTGCGTAATCCATCCCGAAGCCCCCATAACCACGAAGGTGCTGACCACGGTAACGACAACATACTGCAGCCATGCGCCGGCAATCGACTGCCAGGAATCAATGAGACCCACTGCAGCAGGAATAAACATCACAGGCATGATGGCAATCAGAAAACCACTCGTCTCCCTGATATGCTTCACCTTGACCAACTTCAACTCCAAAGCCGCAAAGAGCAAGACGATGCCATAGATGCTGGCAGGGATAGGCAGCGGCAGCAGATAATGGAGCAATTCTCCCGCAAAAGAGAATGCAATGATAATTAAAAACTGAATTAAAAATTTCATCCTAAATACTATTTTTTGAACCTGACCGTTAGTAGTCCTTTAAAACCTCCTAACAGGTAACTCCTTACTTTTACAATACCGCTTCTACATAAGTCTCAATGGCACTTGCCGTCTTCTCTACGCCCAGGCGAACCGTATCCAGACAAACGTCATAATCATCCGCATTACCCCATGTTAGTCCGGTATAATACTGGTGATAAGCTACACGGCAATAATCGGCATGTTCCACAAACTCGGCAGCCTCATTACGGGTTAATCCCTGTTCCTCCTGGATTTCCTCGATACGAGCCTCCAGACCACCTTTCAGGAACACGGATACCAGATCCTTGCGCTCTCTGAAGATATAATTTCCACAGCGTCCGATGATGATACAATTCTCCTGTCCGATCATATCCGCCAAAGCATGAAGAGGTTTTTCGGTGAGCAGTTTCTGGTTCTCACCTAGGGAAGACATAGAAAAGAGCAATTCATCCACAGGAGTTTCATCGAAGAAAGCCTCCATCTCGTCAAGGATTCCACGCTCTTCAGCCATTTCCATCAAATTTTTACGGGTATAGAAAGGAATACCATAATGTTCAGCAAGCAACCTGCCCACACGAACAGCGCCACATCCACACTGGCGCGCAATCGTAATAATCATGATAGTAACATTTTTAAATTAAACTTATATAAAGCAAGAAAGCTAAGAAGATTTAATCTTCTTAGCTTTCTTGAATGTCGGGGCGACAGGATTCGAACCTGCGACCACCTGTTCCCAAAACAGGAGCGCTACCGGGCTGCGCTACACCCCGCTTCTACATTAGCAATTTATCATCAGAAACAATCAAGTCGGGGCGACAGGATTCGAACCTGCGACCACCTGTTCCCAAAACAGGAGCGCTACCGGGCTGCGCTACACCCCGCTTTTACTTATGCTATCCGTCACTAGAGAAGATTGAGTCGGGGCGACAGGATTCGAACCTGCGACCACCTGTTCCCAAAACAGGAGCGCTACCGGGCTGCGCTACACCCCGCTTTCATTCTCACCGCAACTTATCTTTGTTAGCGTAAGCATCATTTCTGAATTGCGGGTGCAAAGGTACAACAATTTTCTGATTCCACCAAATTTTCGGGCAACTTTTTTCAAAAAAATATTCATTTTCTTGTTTTTTGCCCAAAATAAAAGGGCAACTTCCGAAAAAGCTGCCCTTTATACCTTATTATATATAGCGATTCTGAGAAATCAGCTATCGCCATCCTTATTGCCATTACGCCTTGATGATTCCTTCCTCTACGAAAATCTTCTTCAAAATCTGAACAGCCTTCTCTACCTGATCCTTGGTATGAGTTGCCATGAGGGCAAAACGTACCAATGTATCCTGTGGAGCACATGCTGGAGGAATAACCGGATTGATGAATACACCCGCATCGTAAGCCAACTTAGTAACAACGAATGTCTTCTCAGCATCGCGAACGTAGAGAGGAATGATAGGACTCTCGGTCTCACCAATCTCAAAACCCTCCTCGCGGAAACGCTTCAAGGCATAGTTAGTTACATCCCACAGATTCTTGAAACGCTCTGGCTCTTTCTGAATGATGTGGAGTGCCTCAAGAGCAGCAGCGGTAGCTGCTGGAGTATTGGATGCACTAAAGATGTAAGTACGGCAGTTGTGACGGAGGAAGTTGATAGTATCCTTGTCTGATGCGATGAAACCACCGATAGAAGCCAAACTCTTAGAGAATGTACCCATGATAAGGTCTACCTCATCTGTCAAGCCGAAGTGGTCGCAGACACCACGTCCCTGCTTACCGAATACACCGAGACCATGAGCCTCATCCACCATGATAGAGCAGTTGTACTTATGCTTGAGCTTTACAATCTCAGGCAAGTTGGCCAAATCACCCTCCATAGAGAATACGCCATCAACCACGATGAGCTTGACAGCATTCTCAGGAAGCTTAGAGAGCACGCGCTCCAAATCTTCCATGTCGTTGTGCTTGTAGTGAAGCTGGGTAGCGAATGAGAGACGGCGGCCATCTACGATACTGGCGTGGTCACGGTCGTCGCAGATGATATAATCACCGCGACCCACAACACATGCCAACACACCCTGGTTCACAGAGAAACCAGTAGAGAAGCACAATGTCTCGTCCTTACCCATAAACTCTGCAAGCTCCTTCTCGAGCTGTACATGTAAATCGAGGGTACCATTGAGGAAACGACTACCCGCACAGCCTGAGCCATACTTGTCAAGAGCAGCCTTGGCTGCATCGATGACACGCTGGTCGTTTGTCAAACCCTGATAAGCATTAGAACCGAACATCAGGATGTGGTGTCCGTCGATGTCGGTAACTTCTGTCATCTGCTTACTTGTGATCTCGCGGAAGTATGGATACACACCGGCATCCATATACTTCTGAGGAACACGATAATTCTTGTATCTTTCTTGTAATTGTCCCATTATAAATAGGTGTACTTTATTTTCTTTTTATATTTATTCTAAGTTTCAGGGTGCAAAGATACAAAAAAAGACTAATATAACCGCTTTTTTCCTAAGAAAGTTTACTTTTAGAGTTTTTTTAATGGATATTTCTTGCTATTTTAGAGATTTTTATTACTTTTGCACTTTAAATATTACGTTTTCTTGACTAAGATATGAAAAAAAAGATAGTTTTCATCATGAACCCGATTTCTGGAACCAGCAGCAAAGCAGCTGTTCCCAGTTTGATAGATTCTACTTTGGACAAGGAGCTGTTCGAGTACGAGATAAGGTTAACCGAAAGGGCCGGGCACGCATCTGAGATTGCAGCCGAAGCCAGAGACGACCATGCCGACATCGTGGTGGCAGTGGGTGGCGACGGCACCGTCAACGAAGTAGCCCGATCCATCGTCCATTCAGATACAGCCCTGGGCATCCTGCCTTGCGGTTCCGGCAACGGACTGGCGCGCCACCTGCTTTTGCCTATGAACTTGAAAAAGAGCATCGAGGTAATCAATGCTTGCCAGATACGCGACCTTGACTATGGAGTCATCAACGACTACCCTTTCTTCTGCACCTGCGGAATGGGATTCGACGCCTTCGTCAGCATGAAATTTGCCGAGAGCGGAAAGCGAGGACCAATCAGTTATGCAGAGAACATTCTCAGAGAGGGACTGAAATATGAGCCGGAGACCTATACGCTGGAAGACGAGACAGGCACCAAGCAATACAAGGCCTTCCTCATTTCCTGCGCCAACGCCTCGCAATATGGCAACAATGCCTACATTGCCCCGCAGGCATCCATGAGCGATGGCCTGATGGACGTTGTCATCATGGAACCATTCGATGTTCTGGAGGCATCACAGGTTAGTTTCGACATGTTCAACAAGACACTCGACAAGAACTCCAAGATAAAGTCGTTTCGCTGCAAAAAGCTCCACATTTCACGCAGCAAGCCGGGTGTTATCCATTACGACGGCGACCCGGTGATGACTGGCGCCGACATTGACGTGCATCTGGAAGAGAAAGGCATCAAGATGATCATCAATCCGTTTGCCGATAAAAATGTCCGCAAGCCCAACATGATTCAATCGGCCTTTGCAGATTTCTTCAACGACATCAATGTGGTTCGCGATGACATCCAGAAGGATATCCAGCGACAGAGCAAGCGAGTTGAAGCCATCAGCAAACTGGTGCAACGCAAATTGAACCTTTAAAATGACAGGAGTTGGAAATCAGAAAATTTTGCAGGCGTGATTATACCTCCTGCAACTTCTAACTTCCAACTCCTGTTTTTTATTCAAAAACAACATCTTGGATATAAAGCTACTATCATCTATCTTCTTATCAAGATTAGCTTACTATCAAGATTAACTTACATAGAATTCCTCCGTAATTTTCGTATACCATTCCGACCGATTTCCGTCAGAATCCATCATTACCTCAATCGTATTTTCCATTTTCATCGTTCTATGTCTGGCAAAGGTCAGCATAAAGCGCTTAGGCTGCTTCCGTTCCACCGTTTT
The DNA here is from genome assembly GCF_019249655.2 of Segatella copri. NCBI lineage: Bacteria > Pseudomonadati > Bacteroidota > Bacteroidia > Bacteroidales > Prevotellaceae > Segatella > Segatella copri. The sequence goes on along the minus strand of NZ_CP137557.1, from coordinate 1,931,544 downwards.
AACCCCACATTGGCGAACAAGGCAAAAGCCTAGCAGATAGGCTTCTGACGTAAAAGCATCCAGTACTTCCGACGGAACTATTGCCGAGAACACGCCCTCTTCAGAAAGCAATCGTTTTACCCCCAGAAAAAGATCCCTAAACGGCAAGCTGTCAGCATGGCGGGCCATCGACCTTTTACTGTCTGGATTTTTCAGACTATTCAAGAAGAAGGGAGGATTACTTACGATGGCATCAAATTTCTCTGCCGATTCATAATTCTGCAAGCGGCAGCACACTATGCTCACCCTGTCGGCGAAGGGACTAGCCGCCACATTCTCGCAAGCCTCTTCACAAGCCTCAGCATCCAGATCAACACCTATCACCTGTGCCTCCTGGCAGCGTTGCGCCATCATCAGCGAAATGAGTCCTGTTCCGGAACCAATATCCAATATACGCTTGCCGCCAGGAGCCCATGCCCCCAGCAGCACACCATCCGTACCCACCTTCATGGCACAACGGTCTTGGTGAATTTCAAATTGCTTAAACTTAAATTCTGCCATTTATCCTAACTTTTTTACTTAAAATCATAACGCAAATTTAAGCATTTTATTACATTTACCCTCCTCTATTAAAAATAAAATATAATAAAGAGGAGTTTTTCGGAAAAATAGATGGGATTTTCGCTAAAAATCACTAACTTTGCAAACTAAAAAAGTATATTCATCAAATTTACACCCCCAAAAAGTGTTTATTTAACAAATATGAACGATAATTCAAATACACGAATCCAGATGATTGCCGACTTCGAAGGTGATGCATCCGTGCTGATTAAACAAAGAGAAGCAGGCATCTATCCTACCCTCTGCACACGCGACCTGGTAGTTTTCCCAGCTGTGCTGACCCCTATCGTGGTGGGCAGAAAAAAGAGTCAGGAACTGGTAAACATGCTGGAGCAGAATCCAGAAACGATATTCTGTATCTTCTGTCAGAAGAAAGAGGACACCGAAGATCCCACAACAGAAGACCTCTACGAACAGGGAACTTTCGCAAAACTGGTGAAGGTCATCAACATGCCCAACGAGGAGCACCAGAAAACCGTCATCGTACAGGGCCTGGGAAGATGCAAGCTGAAAAGCATCGTAGAAGCCCAACCCTACTATATGGCCGACGTGGAGAGCCAACCGGAACTCTGGCCTTCAGAGAAATTGGCCAAGGAGCCGATGTTCAAGACCCTGACCAAGACCTTCTTCGAGGAGTCAATCAAATTCATCAAGCATAACGAAAACATCCCAGACGAGGCGGTCTATGCCATCAATGAGATTTCCAACATCTTCGTCAAGTGCAACTTTCTCTGCAACTCCTTGCCTTTCTCTGTAGAAGACAGAATCAAGATGCTGGAGGAAGAGTTCCTCCCCGACCGTATTATAGTAGCAATGAAGGCTTTGCAAAAGGAGCTGGAACTGCTCTTCCTGCAATCAGAAATCAGGAGAAAGACTCAATACGAGATGGAAGAACAGCAGAAGGAATATTTCCTGAAACAGCAGATTAAGCAAATCAAGACTGAACTGGGAGAAGGTGAAGGAAGTCCGGAGAAAAAGGAACTGCTCGAAAAGGCCCAGCACAAAGTGTGGAACGGAGCAACCCAAGCGGTTTTCAAGAAGGAAATGGCCAAACTTGACAACATCCATCCGCAAAGCCCCGACTATCCGATTCAGATCAACTATCTGCAGACGCTGGTAGATTTGCCTTGGAACGAATACACCATAGACAACCTGAGCCTGACCCACGCCAAGAAGATTCTCAACCAGGACCACTACGGCATGGAGAAGGTGAAGGAGCGAATCCTGGAATACCTGGCAGTTAGAAGCTTGAAAAACGGAACGCAGAGTCCTATCCTCTGCCTCTACGGTCCTCCAGGAGTAGGAAAGACCAGTTTGGGAAGAAGCATTGCCAAGGCCATGAACCGCAAGTATGTACGCATGTCGCTCGGCGGTCTGCACGATGAGTCGGAGATTCGCGGTCATCGCCGCACCTACATCGGTGCAATGCCAGGACGTATCATCAAGAACATCCAGAAAGCGGGAAGCAGCAACCCAGTATTCATTCTCGACGAGATAGACAAGGTATCAAGCAATAACTATCATGGCGACCCGGCATCGGCACTGCTCGAAGTACTCGACCCAGAGCAGAACGTAGCCTTCCACGACAACTATCTGGATGTGGATTACGACCTCTCGAAGGTTCTCTTCATCGCCACCGCCAATGACATCAGTTCCATCCCGCGCCCATTGCTCGACCGCATGGAGCTGATAGAAGTAGGCGGCTACATCACCGAGGAGAAGATAGAAATAGCCAAGCGCCACCTGATTCCGAAGGAGTTGGAGAATACGGGTCTCGACACGTTCACCCCGAAGGTGACTTTCAGCAAGGCAGCAATCGAGAACATCATCGAGCACTACACCCGAGAAAGCGGCGTACGCCAGTTGAAGAAGCAGATTAACAAAGGACTGCGCAAGATGGCCTACAAGCTCGCCTCTTCCAAGGAACTGGAAAAGCCAGCCATCACCCCAGCCGAACTGAAAGATATTCTTGGCACGGCACCCTTCAACCGTGATATCTACCAGGGCAACAGTTATGCGGGAGTAGTAACCGGACTGGCATGGACTTCCGTGGGCGGAGAAATCCTTTTCATCGAGACATCCCTGAGCAAGGGCAAGCAAGGTAAACTTACCCTAACCGGAAATCTCGGCGACGTGATGAAGGAGTCTGCCGTCATCGCCCTGGAGTACATCAAGGCGCATATCGACCTGCTCGACGTAGACTATCGCATCTTTGAAAACTGGAACCTCCACATCCATGTGCCGGAAGGAGCCACACCGAAGGACGGTCCATCGGCAGGAATCACCATCGCCACCAGCATCGCCTCGGCCATCACCCAGCGCAAGGTGCGCAAGAACACAGCCATGACGGGCGAGATAACCCTTCGAGGCAAAGTACTCCCTGTGGGCGGCATCAAGGAAAAGATTCTAGCCGCCAAGCGTGCCGGCATCACCGACATCGTGATTTGCAAGGATAACGAGAAGGACATTCTCGACATTCCGGAAAAGTATCTCAAGGGCGTAAGCTTCCACTATGTAGAAGACGTGGCAGATGTATGGGAGTTCGCACTCACCGACGAGAAAGTGGAGCACCCTATCAACTTCACCATTCCAGATAACGACAAAAAAGAAGAAAAATAAAGAAAATGAAATTTGAACTACAAGTAACAGATAAGGCCAGCGATGCACGTACTGGCATCATCACCACCGACCACGGACAGATTAAGACACCTATCTTCATGCCAGTAGGCACCGTGGGAAGCGTGAAGGGCGTCCACTTCGAGGAGTTGCGCCAGCAGGTGAAAGCCCAAATTATCCTGGGCAACACCTACCACCTCTACCTGCGTCCGGGACTCGACGTCATCAAGGCGGCAGGAGGACTGCATAAGTTTAACGGCTGGGACCGCCCTATCCTCACCGACAGCGGCGGCTTCCAGGTATTCTCGCTCACAGGCATCCGCAAGCTCAGAGAAGAGGGATGCGAGTTCCGGTCACACATCGACGGCAGCAAGCACTTCTTCACCCCAGAGAACGTGATGGATACAGAGCGCATCATCGGAGCCGACATCATGATGGCATTCGACGAGTGTCCTCCGGGACAGAGCGACTTCCAGTACGCAAAGAAGAGTCTGGAGCTCACCCAGCGCTGGCTGGACCGCTGCTTCAAGCGCTTCAACGAGACGGAACCGCTCTACGGCTACCAGCAGAGTCTCTTTCCTATCGTTCAGGGCTGCACCTTCCCTGAATTGCGCCGCGAGGCAGCCAAGTTCATCGCCGACAAGGGCGCAGACGGAAATGCCATCGGCGGTCTTGCCGTGGGAGAACCTACCGAGGTGATGTATGAGATGATTGAGGTGGTGAACGAGATTCTGCCAAAGGACAAGCCTCGCTACCTGATGGGTGTGGGTACTCCTCAGAATATCCTGGAAGCCATCGAGCGTGGTGTGGATATGTTCGACTGCGTCATGCCAACCCGCAACGGCCGCAATGCGATGCTCTTCACCTATAATGGTACGATGAACATGCGCAACAAGAAATGGGAGATGGACTTCAGTCCGGTGGACCCAGACGGATGCGACATCGACCGCATGACCACCAAGGCCTACCTGCACCACCTGTTCAAGGCACAGGAGCTCCTGGCGATGCAGATAGCCAGCATCCACAACCTCTCGTTCTACCTGCGACTCGTCACCGATGCCCGCCATCACATAGAGCAGGGCGACTTTGTGGAGTGGAAGCGCTCCATCATCGACCAGCTCGGCACACGAATCTAGTTTTGGACTTTGAGCTTTGAGCATTGAACTTTATGGGATGCTCCCATACATATTTACTTTAAATGATGAAAGATTTTAAATACATCAGAAAACATCGCAGACGACTGAAGATGGGCAGAGCCATTGCCCATCGCTTCGGTTGGCTGATTCCCATTCTTCACCGCATCGCCAAGGTGCTGGGATGGATGGGGCACAAACTGCGTTTCCTCAAGGTGCTCAGGTATCTCAACCCACTGAGATACATCAAGCGACTGGACTGGTATATCATCAAGAAGTTCGTAGGTTACTACTTCTTCTCGATAGCCTTGATTATTACCATTGCCATCGTGTTCGACTTCAACGAGAACCTGGCGAAGTTTACGGAGTATCATGCGCCGACCCGGGCCATCATCTTCGACTATTACGCCAACTTCGTTCCCTACTTCGCCAACCTCTTCAGTGCGTTGTTCGTGTTCGTGGCTGTCATTCTCTTCACCTCGAAGCTGGCAGGCAACTCTGAAATCATTGCCATCATGGCATCGGGCGTTTCATTCAAGCGACTTCTGCGTCCTTATCTCATCACCTGCGTGATGCTTTCAGCCCTGAGCTATGCGCTCTCCGCCTACGTCATCCCACATGGCACCGTGGTTCGACAGAACTTCGAGAACATGTATAAGAACAAGAAGAAGAACACCTCTGCCGAGAATGTGCAGCTGCAGGTAGATAAAGGTGTCATCGCCTACATCCAGCACTACGACAACAACGTGAAGAGAGGCTATGGCTTCTGCCTGGACAAGTTTCAGGACAAAAAACTGGTGAGTCACCTCACGGCAATGGAGATTCAGTATGATACCATCTCCGACAGCAAGTACCACTGGAAGCTGAGCAGCTGGAAGGTGCGCCAGCTGAAGGGTATGAAGGAACACATCACGAGTGGAGCACAGAAGGATACGCTCATCATGATGGAGCCTACCGATCTGGTTTACTCCAAGGGACAGCAGGAAACCTTCACCAGTCCGGAACTGAAGGATTATATCTCCAAGCAGATCAACCGTGGTTCAGGCAATGTGGTACAGTATCAGGTGGAGTACTACAAGCGCATCGCTTCCTCGTTTGCTTCCTTCATCCTCACCATCATCGGTGTTTCGCTCTCATCCCGCAAGCGAAAGGGAGGAATGGGAATGGCACTGGGCATCGGTCTGGCACTGAGTTTCGGCTACATCATGCTGCAGACCGTTTCAGCCACCTTCGCCATCCAGGCAAACTTTCCTCCGGCATTGGCGGCATGGATGCCAAACATCATCTTTGCCTTCGTGGCATACTTCTGCTACCGCAAGGCTCCGAGGTAATTATCAATTAAGAATTAAGAGTTTATAGTTTATAGGGGCACTGCTGCTATAAGCTATAAACTATAAATTAAAAATTTTATAGAAATGTATTTCGACGAATTAGATTTAAACGACAACGTGCTCGACGCATTATACGACATGCGATTCGACACTTGCACCCCCGTACAGGAAAAATGTATACCAGAGATATTGGAAGGTCACGACGTGTTAGGCGTTGCACAGACCGGTACCGGTAAGACTGCAGCCTACCTGCTCCCAGTTTTGAGCAAGCTCGACGATGGCGGTTATCCAAAAGATGCCATCAACTGCATCATCATGTCACCAACCCGCGAGTTGGCTCAGCAGATAGACCAGGCAATGCAGGGCTTCGGCTACTATCTGCAAGATGTGAGCAGCGTGGCAGTATATGGCGGCAACGACGGCAACCGCTACGACCAGGAATTGAAGAGCCTCCGCATGGGTGCCGATGTAGTTATCGCTACCCCTGGCCGCCTCATCACCCACATTTCTCTGGGTAACGTGGATTTGAGCAAGGTGAGCTTCTTCATCCTTGATGAGGCCGACCGCATGCTCGACATGGGTTTCTCTGAGGACATCAACACCATCGCAAGCAAGTTGCCTAAGACCTGCCAGACCATCATGTTCTCTGCCACCATGCCAGAGAAGATTGAGGAACTGGCTAAGACCTTGCTCAAAGACCCTGTAGAGATTAAGCTCGCCGTAAGCAAACCAGCCGAGAAGATCAAGCAGGAGGCTTACGTATGCTATGAAACCCAGAAGATGACCATTATCAAGGAAATCTTCAAAGCTGGCGACATGAAGCGTGTCATCGTGTTCAGCGGCAGCAAGATGAAGGTGAAGCAGTTGGCAGCAGCCCTTCAGCAGATAGGCATCAACTGCGGTGCGATGCACTCCGACCTGGAGCAGGCAGAGCGCGACGACGTGATGTTCAAGTTTAAGAGCGGACAATATGATGTGCTCGTGGCTACCGATATCGTGGCTCGTGGAATCGACATCGATGACATCGAGATGGTTATCAACTACGATGTTCCTCACGATACAGAGGATTACGTTCACCGCATCGGTCGTACAGCCCGTGCCAACCGTGACGGTAGAGCCATCACCTTCGTAAACGAGGAAGACCAGTACTGGTTCCAGCAGATAGAGAAGTTCCTGGAAAAAGTGGTAGAGAAGATGCCATTGCCGGAAGGTTGCGGCGAAGGCCCTGAATACATCAAGCTCAACAAGCCTAAGAAGAACAACGGCCGTGGTGGAAAGGGCGGAAAGCAAGGCGGAAAAGGCCGTGGCAAGAACGGAGAAAGCCGCAACAAGAAGAACGCCGAGAACAGAAACAACGGAGAAAACAAGAACAACGGCGAAAATGGAAACGAAGGCAACAATGCCAATAGTGAGGGTAAGACCAAGACCAGCGCCAAGAGCCGTCGCCAGAAAGACCGTGACCAAACTTCTCACAAGCGCAAGCCAAACAAACCAAACGACCGAAAGGAGAAGAATCCTCGCAACAACAGCGAGAATGGCGACCAGCCAAATGCTCCAAAGGATGCCAAACAGCAGAATGCCCCTAAGGCAGCCAAGCCACAGAACAACCAGCAGGCTGCTCCACAGAATGGCGAGCAGCAGAGCCGTAACAACAAGCGCCGCAACAACAACAAGCGCCGCTATGATGAGAACGGCAACCAGCAGCCTAATGGCAACCAGCGTCCTGGTACAGAGAACAATGTCCGCCCAGGCAGCAATGGCCGTGGCAGAGGCGTAGCCCAGAAAAAGCAGGGCACTTCCCAGCAGAAGCAGCAGAACACCGAGGGCTCCGGCAACCGCAAGTATGCTCCTGTGGTAAACCCACAGAAGAACGAGAACGCGGTGAAGAAATTCATCAAGCGTATCTTCGGATTCGGCAAATAATGATTAGATAACTCATCTGCAGCATCTGCTGTAGATTTACACATTATTATATATATAGGATAAACACTATATAAAATAGGATAAGCCCGATAAAAGTGTTGGACTATCACCAACCTTTTATCGGGCTTTTACAAAAACCCTGGAATCAGCCTATATCATCCCATCGGCTTTCCTGCAAAATCGGCAACTATGGACAGAATCAAGAAGCAACATTTCACCCCGCTCATGTCCTTCAGCCTCGTACTGACGGCAGGTATCATCACGGCTAAATATAGCTATGATTACCTCAGCATGCGCCATTGGCTCGCCATCTCCATCCTTCCCTGGAGCATCGCAGCCTGCTGCTATATGATGACCCAACTCATCCGCCGACATAACCCGTCTAGCCGCATCATCGACAAGCTCATCCACTATCAATGCCTCAACCTCTATCTTTGCATCTTCTGTCTCGGCAGTTGCATTACCACCCATCACATCGATCACCTCAATGCTCCCGTTCAGATAAAAGCCTACCAATCATTGTCCTCCTTTGAGCGTACCATCCTGAAAGCCCAAGACTTCAGACAACAGGCGGAACAACAACTGCACACCCTGCATATCGGGGAACAGGATTTCGCCGTCATCGCAGCCATGGCAATGGGCGACAAGTCGGCACTCAACCAGGAGACCAAGGAGGCCTATTCAATATCCGGAACCAGTCACATATTGGCAGTTAGCGGTTTGCACATCGGCATCATCTTCCAACTCATTATCCTGCTGCTAGGCGGCAAACGCCGGTCTAAGCTAACCATCATCCTATCCACCACCATCGTTTGGGCATACGTCATCTTTATCGGATTCCCAGCCAGTGCCGTCAGGGCAGCCACCATGCTCAGCATCTACAGTATGGTATTGCTCTCCTTGCGCCCCGACCCAACGCTCAACACACTGGCATTGGCCTACATCATCATGGTGCTGGTCAACCCGTTCAACATCTTCGACATCGGTTTCCAGATGTCCTTTCTTGCCGTGGGTTCCATTCTTCTGTTCTACCCCCTCTTCTTCTGTCTCCTCTCATCCCACAGCAACATCATCCGCGCAATATGGGGTCTTTTCTGTGTTTCCTTGGCTGCCCAGATTGGCACCCTGCCCCTCATCGTCTTCTATTTCGGCCGCATTTCCTGTTACTCCCTGATTACCAGTTTCATCGCCATCCCGGCAGCCACCCTCATTCTCTATCTCTGCGTCCTGCTTTTTATCCTTTCACCCCTTACCTACATCTCTTTTCTAGCCTCATCCATAGAAGGATTAATGCAGTTGGTAATGAACGTTCTCACCTCCATCACCCAATTCATCAACACCGCCTTCCGTCTGACGAGTATGTTGCCGGGGGCAAGCATCGAGCATGTGCATCTTTCCCTGCTCCAGCTAGCCATTCTCTATGTTGCCATCCTAGCCGGCTACTTCGCCTTTGTAAAATGGTACCGGCTGAAAGAGAAGATGGTCTGAAAATTTGTGTATCACAAAAATAATGCGTATCTTTGCAGTATCAATACAAATATTTGTATCTTTGCAGTATGAATTACGATAGAATCAAACAGCAGGCAGGTCATCTTCCTGCATTCCAGATAGCCGACGCCATCAACAGCACCCTGAAGGAGTCGGCAAACCTTGTTGTCACCGCTCCGCCGGGAGCCGGAAAATCCACCGTGCTTCCACTCACCCTCCTCGAAGCCACCCCACAAGGAAAGATTCTGATGCTGGAACCGCGCCGACTTGCCGCCCGACAGATAGCAGAGCGGATGGCAAGCATCCTGGGCGAACCCGTGGGCAAGACCGTAGGTTACCGGGTACGCTTCGAGAACAAGGTTTCCTCAGAAACCCGCATCGAGGTGCTCACCGAAGGAATCCTCACCCGGATGCTCATCCACGATGCCACGCTCGAAGGAGTGAGCGCCGTCATCTTCGATGAGTTTCACGAGCGAAGCATCAACTCCGACCTGGCGCTAGCTCTCTCCCGACAGGCCCAGGAAATCATACGCCCCGACCTGAAGATCATCATCATGTCGGCCACCATCGATGCTTCTGCCATCTGCGAAGCATTACAAGCCCCACTGATAGAGAGCGAAGGACGGATGTTCCCAGTAGAGACCATTTATTCCGAGACCGATATTGCGCGATACGATATATATAAAGAGGTGGCGGCTACCATCCTCAAGGCTGCAGATAAGCACGATGGTGATATTCTGGCTTTCCTTCCGGGACAGTCGGAGATTCTGAAATGCAAGGAGATATTGGATGCAAGCCTCAGCAGGGCTTCAGCTGAACTTACCGTTCCGCAGGTTTATCCGCTCTACGGCAATCTTCCACCCGAGAAGCAGCGCCTCGCCATCGCCCCTTCGAAAGAGGGAGAAAGAAAAATTGTGCTCGCCACACCTATTGCCGAAACCTCGCTTACCATCGAAGGCGTGAGGATCGTGGTGGATTCCGGACTTTGCAGAAAACTGGTTTACGACGCCCGTACGGGATTGAGCCACCTGGAAACCGTAACCATCAGCAAGGATATGGCCACCCAAAGAAGAGGACGAGCCGGACGTGTGGCTGAAGGAATCTGTTACCGATTGTGGACTCAGACCTCGGAGCATCTGATGGAAGACCAGCGCCGACCGGAAATAGAGGAAGCCGACCTTACGTCGATGGTACTCGATATTGCAGCCTTTGGCGAGAACAATCCCCAGTCGCTGCTCTGGCTTACTCCACCGTCAATCAGTAACCTACTCAATGCCAAGGAATTGCTTCTTTCTCTTGAAGCGATAGATCCGAATGGCAGCATCACCCCATTGGGCAGGAAGATGGCAACATTGCCTTGTCATCCGCGCATCGCCAAGATGATGATGAGTACAGAATCTTCTGCGCTCAAAGCTCTAGCCTGCGACGTTGCCGCCCTGCTGGAAGAGAAAGACCCGATGAGTGACTCTGAGGATTCAGACATGTCGCTGCGCCTCTCCATCCTCCGTTCGCAGCGACAGAAAAACAGTCTGGGCAGATGGGCTCACATCGCCCAGATAGCCCAGGAATACCGCAGGATGCTCAAGGTGAAGGAAGACAATGATCCGGTGGATGCAGAAGAGGTGGGCAGACTGATTGCCCTAGCCTATCCTGAGCGCATCGCCATGGCCATCGATAATATCGGCCATTTCAGAATGTCGAATGGTAAGACGTTCTTCATCGATTCAAGCGATGCGATGTCGGCGCAGCAATGGCTCGCCATCGCCTCGCTCAATGTATCTGCCCAGCCGTCGGGCACGAATGCTTCCACCCCGCTTCCATCTTCGGGAAAGGCAGGCAGGGTGTTTCTCTCGGCTCCCGTAAACATCAACGACCTCCCTACCCACGAGTTCGACAACATCTCGTGGGACAGTAAGGCGGGAATAATCAGGATGCAGAGAGAGCGACGCATCGGAACCCTGGTTGTGGATAGCAAACCGCTCCAGGATGCCGACAAGCAGCAGATTATCCATATCCTCTGTACCGCTATCCGGAAGGAAGGACTCAGCATGCTGGATTGGAACGAAGACGTTCAGCGGTTGCAGCGGAGAGTGGCGCAGGTAAGAGAGTGGCATCCGGAAATGGAGTTGCCCGATTTATCCACCGCACACCTGATGGAGACAGCCAGCGAATGGTTGCCCTTCTATCTGGACCAGGGCGGAAAGCTCAAGACGAGCACCGCCGAACTCAGGAAGCTCAATCTCCCGGAAATACTCTGGGCACAGATTCCATACGAGCAGCAGCAGGAAATAGACCGCCTCGCACCCACCCACATCGTGGTTCCATCGGGCAGTCATATCCGCATCGACTATCGTCAGGGAGCCGAGGCACCCATCCTCAGTGTCCGCCTGCAGGAATGCTTCGGAATGACTCAGACGCCAGCTGTTGATGATGGCAGGCAGCCACTGCTGCTGGAGCTGCTCTCTCCGGGTTTCAAGCCCGTTCAGCTTACGCAGGATCTCGCCAGTTTTTGGCAATCCACCTATTTCGAGGTGCGCAAGGAGCTGAAACGCCGCTACCCCAAGCACTTCTGGCCCGAGAATCCATTGGAAAGCGAGGCAGTAAGAGGGGTGAAAAGGAAGAAATAATAGATAGAAGAATAGTATAACTTTTAAATAATATATAATTATGAATGTAGGAGATAAAATACCAGAGATTCTTGGCATTGACCAGGACGGACGTGAGATCAAGGCAAGCGACTATCGTGGTCGCAAGATAGTGCTCTACAGTTATCCGAAGGCTAACACCAGCGGATGCACTGCCGAGGCCTGCTCCCTGCAGGCTCATAAGGAGGAACTGGCAGCAGCCGGTTACGAGATTATCGGCGTGAGCAAGGACAAGCAGGCGCTGCAGAAGAAGTTTGCAGAAACCAAGGGTCTGCAGTTCCCTCTTATTGCCGATACCGAGACCACCCTTTTGCAGGAACTCGGCTGCTGGGGCGAGAAGGTAATCTGCGGCAGAAAGACCATCGGAATCCTCCGCACCACCTATCTTGTCAACGAAGAAGGCATCATTGAGAAGATCTTCACTCCAAAGGAGATCAAGACCAAGATTCATGCAGAACAGATTCTGGATTATATCCATCAATAAAGAACAAAGATGACAGAATTTGAAAAAATGAGAAACAGCGAGCTCTATGATTTCAGCAACAAGGAAGGCATGAAAAGCATAGAGCACGCCAACCGTCTCTGCACCCGCTTGCAGACAATGACCTTGTTTGATGAAGACTATCATCAGGTTATGGAAGAACTGATTCCAGGCTTTCCTGCCTCCTCCACCATCTGCCCACCCTTCCACTGCGACCATGGTCACGGTATCAAGGTGGGTGAGAATGTCTTCATCAACTATGGCGCCACGATGCTCGATGAAGGCTGGATTACCATCGGCGACCGCACCCTGATAGGTCCGAACTGCCAGCTGGTAACCCCTAACCACCCCATCAACTATATGGAACGACGCAAGCCAGTAGAAACAGGCTTCCCCATCACCATTGGCGAGGATTGCTGGCTGGGCGCAGGAGTCATCGTCTGCCCTGGAGTAACCATCGGCAACCGCTGCGTAATCGGTGCCGGCAGCGTAGTGGTCAAGGATATTCCTGATGACTCCATGGCTGTGGGAAATCCTGCAAGAGTTATCAGAAAGCTCAGATAAATAGTACTAGAAAATGGATCAGATAGTAGTAGAACTCTTCCTGTTGAGCATCGGAGCCAGTTTTGTGCAACGCACCACTGGCTTCGGTTTTGGCATCTTCATCATGACGATGCTCCCCTCCATCATGCCCTCTTACGGTGAGGCAACAACCCTCTCAGGCATCCTGGCAATGACCACCTCCCTGATCATCGTTATTCAGAAATACAAGTACATCACCTGGAGGCGACTGCTGCCCATTCTGTTCACCTTCATCATCATTTCCATCGGAGCCATCTTCGTGCTCCGGCGGATGGAATATCATATTCTGAACATATTGCTAGGCATTACGCTGATCATCGTGAGCATCTACTTCGCCTTCTTCAGCAAGCGCATCAAGGTGAAGACTACGCTGCCCGTGCAGGTTACGGCAGGAACATTGAGCGGACTGATGGGAGGATTCTTCGGAATGCAGGGTCCCCCAGCCGTACTCTACTTCGTCAGTTCAGAGCCCGACAAGGATCGCTATCTGGCGATGACGCAGACCTATTTCCTGGCAGGCAATCTGATGATGACACTGGCAAGAGCCTACAATGGTTTCTTCACCACCACGGTCTCCATAGGTTATGTGTATGGAATAGCCGGAGTCTTCATTGGCAACCTGATAGGCTCATGGGTGTTCAGGCACCTCAGCGGTTCCCTACTCAAATACATCATCTATGCCTATATCGGAATCAGCGGATTAACCTTCCTGCTGGAGACGTAGCGTATATGCCGGCGCCATCATCAGCAGTCTGCTGAACATAGAACTGTTTGGCAAGGGTTATCTTACCAACTTCATTTTCTGCGTCATTGGCGCCATAGTGGTATTGTGGATTTGGAAGAAGCTTTTCGATTAACATCTTAAGTAGATATAAATATTGATTTAAAAAAAACATAAGATTATGACAAACAAGGAATTGACACTCGCCCAACTGATGAGGGCGATGATTAAGTACGATGGTGGCGATGCGCCACTCATCCAGCATTTCGTAAAGGTGCACGACTTTGCCCGTATGATTGCGATAGCAGAGGGAATGACCGGAGAAGAACTCTTCGTGCTCGAAGCAGCAGCCATTCTTCACGATGTAGGCATTCACGTTTCACAAGCCAGATACGGCAACTGCGATGGCAAGCACCAGGAAGAACTGGGTCCTGACGAGGCAAAAAAAGTACTGTCAGAAGTAGATGGATTCACAGCCGCACAGATAGAAAGAATCTGCTGGCTCATTGCCCATCATCATACTTATCAAGATATTACCAACCTCGACCATCGCATTCTGCTCGAAGCAGATTTCCTGGTGAATTCCTTCGAAGCCCACCTTGCTCCCGAAGGCATCATCACCTTCCGCGATCATGTTTTCCGCTCGGAGTCAGCAATCAGTATGCTGAATGATATGTGGGGGTTGGAATAAGGAGAATACTTTTGTCTAAAAAATAATAATTTAAAATCATGGTAAAAACAATAAATGATATAGGAAATAGACAGCCGGACAGCAATGCCGGCTGCAGTAACCAAAAAGGAGTGAAGAAAGTGAAGAATAAGCAAACCCGGCAGCTGATGCTTTGGATTGGCGCTTTGATAGTAGGCGCAGTCTTAGGTATGTTCGGCATCAGCTGGCTGGATGGTCTGATGAATTTCATCGCCACGATCTATACCCGCTTATTCCAACTTCTGGCAGTACCAACCATAGCCTTGGCTGTCATCACAACCCTGGCATCCTTGGGCAACCAGGCAGATACCGGTAAGATATTCCGCCACGCCATCACCTACACCCTGCTCACGACGATAGCTGCAGCAGCAGTGGGACTGGTACTCTACAACATCGTTTCTCCAGGCAATTTACCTACAGCCTTGGTGCAGAGCGGTATGGCAGATGTTCCCCAAAAGCTGGGAGAAACCAGCTATTATGACCATATTCTTGGGGTAATACCCAACAACATCATCAAGCCGTTTGCCGAAGGAAATGTACTCTCTATATTGATTTTGGCGGCAGCTGCAGGTATTGCTTTAACCAAAATGCCATCAAGCGATAAGAAAGAAGTCGTGATGAAGGGATTGTTTGGATTACAGGATCTGCTCTTCATGCTGATTCATGGATTAATCTGGGCTCTGCCTCTAGGTATAGTTGCCTTTGCAGCACAACTCTCAGCCCAGTTCTCCGCAGGAATCGTGATGGCTTCTCTAGGAAAGTACGTAGCTGTTATCCTGGGAGGTAATGTCATTCAATTCTTCATCATTCTCCCGCTCTTCCTCTTGGCAAGAGGCTTGAATCCAGTGCGCACTTTGGGCAAGATGATGCCGGCAGTATTAATGGCTCTGTTTACAAAGAGTTCTGCTGCTACGTTGCCGGTGACGATGCAGACAGCAGAAGATAGACTGGGAGTTTCCAATCAGGTTTCCCGCTTCGTATTGCCTATCTGTACTACCATCAACATGAATGGTTGTGCTGCGTTTATCCTCGTAACCTCCTTATTCCTGATGCAGAATGGAGGAATGCCTTTACCTTGGACTACGATGATTCTCTGGCTCTTCATTTCAGTTATCTCAGCAGTGGGGAATGCAGGAGTGCCTATGGGATGTTATTTCCTTACCCTATCTCTGATGTCCGGCATCAATGCTCCTATCGGCATCATGGGTATCATCCTGCCAATCTATACCATTATCGACATGGTAGAGACGGCAGAGAATGTATGGTCAGACTCCTGTGTCTGCGCCATGGTGGATAGGGATTTGAAAGAAGAGTCCACTTGAAAAAGTATTCTCATTAAAAGTTTAACATACATTCATTCTTCAAGCAACAGACGGGAACAACTGAGGAGGGAAAACGGAATATTTTGGCAGAAATGATTAAATTAATTATACTTTGATGCCACTTTTGCAGCATTTATTGCCAGTTCTGGCAAAAACCGTTCACTCCTGATATAAAAATTCACCTGGCACATAACTTGCTAATACCTAAGATGAAAACGGAAGCTGAAAGGGCAAGGGGAACGATAAGAACCCTAAGCAATTACATTAGAGGGTTTCTCGAAGGCCTTGAGTCCCGAAAGCCGAAGCGATCATTAAGAAAAAGGATAAATTAATAAACAATTAGAAATCCCGACAGAGCCGGAAGGCGAAGAGAGGATGAGAAAAATAAAATTCGGAGGTTTTACATTATGTTGTTAGCTCGTAGAAATAACAGTGTTTCAAATTGGTTGAACAGTTGGTTTAATGACAACTTCTTTGATACCGAATTGATGCCACACATGAACGCCACAGCTCCTGCTGTTAACGTAAAGGAGGATGCTACAGCTTACACGATGGAGATTGCAGCTCCTGGGTTGAAGAAGGATATGGTTAAGATGAACATTGATAAGGATGGTTATCTGAATGTATCTATCGAGAACAAGAACGAGAAGAAGGAGGAAAAGAAGGAAGAGCATTACCTGCGTCGTGAATTCTCTTACAGCAGCTACTCTCAGAGCTATGCTTTACCAGAGGATGCCAATCACGAGAAGATTTCTGCTGAGGTCAGCGATGGTGTCTTGAAGATTGAGATTCCTAAGGTAGCCAAGGAGGAGAAGAAAGACGATGTTAAGCACATTGAGGTAAAGTAATCACTCATAACGTGCTAAGCAGCTTTCTGGATGACATTTCATTGCACCCTAGAAAATAATTAAAACGGAGGGCTAGTCCTGGTAATGGGCTAGCCCTTTTTTTGTGCCGGTTCTCATATATATACATATATATAAGTGCCGGTTCCTCTATATCAATATCAAAAAACACCTATTTCAATACGAATACCTTCGTTTCATGGGCAGCTACACTACCCTTCCACTTGCTTGCCTTTCTGGCAATATCGCGATGCTGCCAGACATCTCTTACCGCATACTTGCCATTTAAGCCCAACTGCTTGAAATCTGCCTGTATGCTGATGGCTTTGTCGCTGCAGTTAAGAATGGCTACGGCATGGGTACCATTGGCCAAAGGACGAACATAAACCTGATAATCTGCCTGATTCACCTTGCGCTCTGCAGCTTTGCCCAGCGGATCCTGATTGATGGCGATAATCTCCCTGTTCAGAAGAATGCGCTTGTCCTCAGGCGAAAGCTTTCGAAGGTCGTTGCTCAGTGCCAATACCGACGACATCATGCACCACATACTCATCTGAGTCTGATATTCCGTATAGTTGCACCCTACTCCACCCAAATCGCTGGATGGGCCGCCCTTGCCGTTCAATCCCACTACCAGCATATCCATATCCGGCCACTGACCGTGGCGCACATCCTTGGCAAGCGGCGCGGTGACGTTCACGATATCGAGGATACCCATTCCACCCTGATGAACAATATCCTTCCACATGTCTCTTACATCATAGCTGGTTCGCCAGAGAGAACCGCCTACCTGCTCGCACCAATCTTCGCAGTTGCGCTGTCCCCACTCGCAGATACCGAGCACGATGTTTCTACCCGACTTGCTCAAGGCCTGGGCCATGGTACGATAGCGCTTCCGGGCAGTGGCGCTATCCTCAGGAGCATGGCAGTAATCATATTTCAGATAGTCGATGCCCCACGAAGCAAAGGTGCGGGCATCCTGCTCCTCAAAACCGTAACTGGCTGTCCATCCGCCGCAGGTAAGCTGAGCCGCATCAGAATAAATGCCCAGCTTCAAGCCCTTGGAGTGAACATAATCGGCAAGCGCCTTGATGCCATTCGGAAATTTCTCAGGGTCTGGAATGATGTTGTTGTGGCGGTCACGACCGCCCTGCCACAAGTCATCAATGAAGATGTACTCGTAACCAGCATCTCGGAATCCATGTTTCACCATGGCATCGGCAGTTTCCTTAATCAGTTTCTCGCTGATGTTCCCCTGAAAGAGATTCCAGGTCATCCATCCCATAGGGGGAGTCTTGGCCAACTGGTTACGTTCCAGAAGTGTTTCGCTTTTCTGTGCAAAAGATGATGTTGCAAGTAATGCTGCAAAAGCAATAGATAAGATTTTCTTCATATTGTATTTTAATTATATGGTTCGTATTGAAGGCAAAGATACAATTTATTATCTGAAAATCCTCACTTCATTAAATATATTTAACTAAAACTTAGAAGAAGTGAATATATGGTCTTACCAACGAGAAAAGCGGAAGCCCCCAAAAAGTAGAGAGCCTACCACGCTAACCCTCATTTTTGCGAGTTAGCGTAGTAGGTTCATAAAAGTAGGCATTACTGCAAGAAATCATCGTTGCTTACCTTTACACCAAGTGGTCCATAGTCGCCAAGAGCTTTGTGAGCAAGCTGCTTGTCGGGATCGGTCACATGGTCGATAGGTTCGCCAGTCTTATCCTTGTAAGCAGTAGGTGTCATGGTTGCGATGGAGTGTATCCATTTCCTGTCTGGAAGAATGTTCCTGTACATGACAGCCACAATCTCTCCGATAGGATTGCCGTCTATGTTCTTTTTCTCACTATCCCAAATGAAGAGATTGACATACTCTCCGTTGGCATTCATTTCGTTCACCTTGCTCTGTATGGCTGATAGCTTAGGATTCTTTTTCAGGCAAACCACAAATGTTGCTTTCTTGCCATCGGCATAGCGAGCCTTCGCATCATATACAGACATATATGAGCGTGTGTCGCTTGCTGAGCCAATGCAGATAGACCAGTAACGTGTCACAGCTTTTCTGTATTCCTCAGGCTTTGTTGGCACTGTGGCCGGTATGAAGGAGAATGTGAGCACAGAGTCCTCGCGCAAGTGCGTTCTTCCATAAAGGTATGCCGTGGAGTTGTTTGGATAGTACATGCTAACTGGAGCAAGGAAGAATGGCATCTCCCTGTTTTCGTCGGATTTCTGTGTAAACACCTTCGATGTTATCTTATAGACATTTGATACAACGTGTTCTGGCACGTAGGTCTCATGCAAGTTCATGTCGAGTGCGGTGATAGCTGGAAGTTCTACTCCTGCGTATTCGTCTTTTTGGCTTCCATCAGCAGTAGTTCCCAGGTAATGTCTGAGAGCAATGGCTACTTTGTTCACACCTTCTGCAACTTTCACCACATTCGATGAGCCAAGTTTGTCTATTACGCTTTGTGGCGTTCCGTTTGGCACCACATAGAGGGTGAAATAGTTCTTTCCCATAGTGGTTGCGACGAAAGGATTCGTGCTTCCGTTATCTGCCGAGATGTCCTGGTCATCGATGCCTGCGAAAACGTCTCCTGTCATATCATTGTATAGTGATATGCTGAAATATCTGCAATGAGGATATTCTCCTTTCAGACATAAAATCTTGTCACTATTTTGGTCTGCCTGATAGGTGTATTCCCAATAATTGGAATATAAGTCCGGGTATGCTCCGAGAACCTCACCATCGCCTTTCAGGGTTGGGCCCCATTGCTCCTTAGGCGACAGGGTAGGGATTTTTATATCGTTGTTGCTGTCGTCATCGGAACATGCGATGAATGTCATTGCCATAATACAACTTAGCAATGAGGTCATGATAATTTGTTTAATTTTCATACTTCCTGTTTTTTAAAATTAATATACTTTTTGTTCTCACTCTGTTTTACTTGATTTCCACTCTGAACGGTCCAGATACCGAGTTGTAGAGTAAGTCACCATTGTCAAAGAACTGTATGATGGCATATGCTCCATTGGCCCGATTGTCTTTGCCTAGGATTGTGCGGTGGCGTGTGGTGCCGGTGCGCCAGTCGAGTCCGGTTACTTCCCATCCTGTGGCATCGTTCCATCCACTTACGAATACCATTTCAGACGATGTGCTTACAGCAGGAATCATGCTTGGTGAACTGACGTCAGCACGTGTCCACTTAGCCTCCCACTTGTTCTCCTTTGTGTTCCAGCTCACGCATTCAACACCTCTAGGAGTCTCTATGGTAGGACCGATTGCTAGTACGCCTATAATCTTGTCGTTTATCTTTTCCGTTGTCTGGCTGATGTTGTTTACCACAAAAGCGTCGTATCCTGCGGTTACTACGGATTGCTCCGACTGTACCCATTCGGTAGAGGCTGGTAATCCGCACGTTATGTCGAACGTTCCTGCCAAACGCTTGTTGCCGGAATCTACAGGCTTGGCATCGGCAGGTATGGCGTCACGCCAGAAAGCTACGAGTTTCATTTTCTTTGCTCCGTCTGTTATCACTACGAGTTTGTCCTCGTCGTTGCCAAATCCCATTAGTGTAGGGGTTGCTCCTGTGCCATATCCGAGCTTGATACATGGTGCCATTGGACCTCCGTCATACTCGGCTTTCCATGCTCCATCGCTCTCGCTGACAGAGAACTTTCCATTCTTGCATATCAGCTTTTGCATGAGTCCCTTGCCGTTGGCCTCCTTGGCGTTGCTTGCCACATATACCCCGCCGTTCTCATCCACTGCTATTGAGTTCGTCAATATCTGGGTGCTTGCCAGTGGGTAGGTATCTTCTACCGTGGTCAACTCACGGTTGAGTACAACAAGAGCATTCTGTGCCGCCACGAGCAAATGTCCATCGTATGTCATGGTAGCTCCCACCAGCGTGTAAGAGTTGTTGATATACGGTGTGAGCTTAATCTGACTGTCTAGCTCTATGCCATCCTTCGGATTATTTGGGTTCTTCAGCTTGTATCTTGCCATGATGTGTCCAGCATTGGTATATACATAGTTGTCCTTGTCGCACAACACATAGTTTCCATTGGCTATAGACATTTGTGGGGCAGCGCCTAGCACTCCGGTTACGGCTGTAGCAAGTTCTGAGTAAGATGAGTAGCTGGAAGTCAAGATGTTGAGTTGCTCTTGAGTTTTCATTGTTATTCCAGGCAAACCAGCTTCTGCGAGTCTTTCAAAATTGCCGTTGGATACGTCTATGATAGACACTCTGTCGCTGCTCATTCCCCACATGTATTTTGGGGAAGTGGATGTGAGCGTCATGAGGTTCACAGGACCGCTGCTTGTTGTCTTGCATTTCGTCAGGTCGGCATAGAACGTGCCGTCCTTCACTTTTGCAGTGAAAGCATCGGTCTGAGCCGAATTGAAATGGGTGATGCTGTATTCCTCTTGTGCCAGCCAAGGGTTTGCCTTTGGCTTGGATAGTTCTGCCAGAGGAATGTTGGGATTTCCGTTTCCCCCATTGTTGTCATCATCAGTACAAGCAGTTAACATCGCCGCTCCTATTGCGAGGATGAATAATGATAGATACGATTTTTTCATAATTATTTATTGTTTTAAAATGAATACTCGTTTTGTAACAACAATTCCGAACCTACCAAAAGAAGGAAGAACAACAGTATATAAATATAAAACTGTTCTTGCTTGACGAAATCAGCGAAACTGAATTTCTTTTTCCAATGATTCCCAAGATAGAGACGGTAGTCGCGTATCATCACAAGGATGAACACTATGATAATCACAGTCACGATCACTACAACAATCATGATGAGATTTTCATCTGAAATTGAAATGGTTGGTTCTGCTCTTGTCATTTTCATTATCTGTTATGTTATTGATTCGATTGCAAAAATAGCTTTTTTATTTTGAAAGTGATAGTAGCTTTCCTATGGTAGTTGTAGCTTTTTCACAAAAAAAGTAGTAGCTTTCCTAGGAAAACTACTACTTTTTAAACAGTATTTAATGTATGATTACAAAAACACACACTTAGATGGAGACAAACTGTTTGCGCCATTGGCTAGGTGACATGCCCGTTTTCTGTTTGAATATACGATAAATCCATGTGTGGGATGAGAAACCGCACTCTGTGGAAATAGCGTCAATGCTATATTCGGGGTTGGCTTTCATCATGCGAACTGCCTCATTAAAGCGAATGTCGCTAAGCCAGGTTCTAAAATTGGTATATTCTGACTGGTTGAAGTATTCTGTCAGTTCGATTTTCTTGTATCCCAACTTGGTAGCTAACGAATAGATGCTAACTTCATAGTCCTTATAAAATCCCTCTTCACACCATTTCTTGAGGGCTAATTCTATTTCTATCTTTCTATTAGCTGTCAAGATATTTGTACCATAAGTATTCTTGCCGTCTTTTATATCTTCTGCGTCCGTGACTTTTGCCTCTGCGTCATTTTCCTCAGGAATGACTTCTTTTGGTGTGATGTAATAGCCCATAGCAATGAAAGTGTGGACGAAAAAGATGACAGAGAGTAACATCAAGGGACCTATTATATATAATTAAGGTATTGAAGAGGATTGCTACAGGCAGGAGTCCAGCAGTAAGGTATAGCAAAATGATGCTGGCTTGCGAATAGCGCACGTATGAAATCAAGTCACTTCCGAAATTTTCCATGAGCTTCTGCCTTCGGGTATTTGTTTCTTTGCGAATGATAAAGATAAAATATGCCATGCTAGCCACAAAAAGACCGAGCATCACATAGAGCATATTGCCAATGTGTAAACTATGACTTTTGAATATGCCAATGACGAAAACTAGGGCGATGAGTATGTACGCCATCATACTACGTAAACAATAACGGCGCACTTTGCTGCCTGTGCTCTCTATGTTGATGATGGAGAGAGTGATGGCAAATGCCACTGGGGTATAGAACAGTATGTTGAATGCTGCGCCCACATCGGTACCTTGTGCACGGAATCCATGAACCATCTGCAAGAGGTAGTGGACGGAGAAGAATAGCATGGATGCAACGAGAAGCCATCTTGATATTTCGTAGCGCCACACCTTCCATCTCACCTGCAAACTTGCCATGGCTAATTGCAATGCTAGCATGGCTGTAATGACGCAACATACAAGTTGCAATATGAATAACGATGTCATAATATTGTTATAACCTTAATTCCACAACACTATTATAAATCAAACCTTTTAAGCCCCAGAACAACAAAAAGTTGCTCAGGATTTTGCCATGTGAGAATTTTCACTTATCTTAGTGTTGCGAAAAGAAAACAAGCAAAACTCTGACATAACATGGCAAAGATACAAATTAAATCTGAGAAACTCACTCTTTTTGGAGGATTTTTTCGGGTCATGGAGCAATTTGACTCCACATTGTCTTCTGTAATCGACTCAACCCTCGGTCTAAGGTGTAGATTGTTCGGTTGGATGCATCAGAGGCGTAGTTTCAATGGAAGACGTGATTGAAACTATGAACAGCGTGGAAATCGTAGTAGTAGTAGAAGAAGAACTGTTTTTTTTATTTTTTTAATCCTATTTTCCCTATGCTTTCAGCTAAAATTCATACCTTTGCATTATCTTTGCAAAAAACAACAAAATGTAATCAATATGAAACAGAAAGATGTTATAACGGGATGGCTTGTCGCATTCATTATCAGCTGTATGATGCTGGCGGGATGCACCGAAAAAGCCAGAAAGCTAGAGAAGAAAAACGTGAAAGTTGAGACTATCTCCGTGGGGAATACAAACCTGGGGGGAGCGAAAGACTATGTGGGAACCATCGAGGAAAAGATTGGATCTACACTCAGCTTCGAGATAGCCGGAAACATCACTTCCATACGGGTGGAAGAAGGAGATAGAGTGAGCAAGGGACAGCTGCTCGCCACCATCAACCCTACCACCGTGAAGGAGGCTCACCGGGCAACACTCACCACCCTGAAACAGGCGCAGGATGCCTACAGAAGATTCCTGCCCCTGCACCAGTCGGGAACCATCTCGGATATGAAATGGGTGGAGATAGAAAGCAAACTGGAACAGGCAAAGGCGGCTGAAAGCATCGCCCGCCAGCAACTCTCCCACTCTACCCTCACAGCTCCTTTTGCAGGTGTCATCGCTGCCAAGAACGTGGACTTGGGAACCTATGTGCTCCCCGGACAGCCTGTGCTGAAACTCGCCAATGTGGCACAAGTCAACGCCAAGATATCCGTACCCGAAGCTGAAATATCTCATCTGCACGTGGGCGACAAGGTGAAACTGACGGTAGCCGCTCTTTCGGGTGCCATTTTCCGGGGAACGATTTCAGAAAAAGGCATCGATGCCAACCCCATCTCGCATACCTACGATGTCAAGGTGGGCATCACCAATCCGCAGGGCCGTCTGCTCCCAGGCATGGTATGCAACGCCCAGGTGCAGGGTAGCGCTGCTACCCCATTCCACATCACCGTTCCGTCACAAAGCATTGAACTGGATGTAGATAACTCCCGATTCGTATGGACCGTGGTAAACGGAAAGGCGCATCAGCAACCCGTAACTACCGGCGATTTCGAAGGCGATGGCATCGTCATCCTTTCGGGACTGAAGGCTGGCGACCAGGTTATCATCAATGGCCAGCAGAAAGTTTCGGAAGGAATGAATGTAGATACAGCAAAAAGCGATAACCGATAAAAAAAGTGGAGGGAAAAGATATGAATCAAGAGACAAACAAACCGGAGAGAGACACCGCCCTTCGCGACCACATCAAGGCACGCATCACCAGGAAGCCCAACCGCATCATCAAGCGCTCGTTCATCGAGTCGGCGATGTGCAACCACAACATCGTGATGCTTCTGATGGGCATGCTCGTATTTCTAGGCATACTCGGCATCTGCATCATGCCCAAGCAGGAGATGCCGCAATTCACCATCAGGCAGGGTGCCTGCGTAGCCGTATATCCGGGCGCTACATCCGGAGAGGTGGAAGAACGGGTGGCTAAACCGCTGGAGAACTTCATCTTCGGATACAAGGAGGTGAACAAGAAAAAGACCTATACCCAGAGTAAGGACGGCATGCTGATCGTGTTCCTGGAACTCAACGACGACGTGGAGGACCGGGATGCCTTCTGGAGCAAGTTCAAGCATGGCCTGCAGGCCTTCAAGAGCTCCCTTCCTACTGGTGTCCTTGCCCTGCAGGCTGTGGATGACATCGCCGACACCTCTGCCCTGCTCATCACGATGGAAAGCAAGCAGAAAACCTATAGGGAACTGAATACATACATAGACCAGCTGAAGGACAGACTGCGCCGCATTGATGCCATCTCGAACCTGCGAACCTACGGACTGGAAAACGAACAGATAAGCATCTGCCTGGACCAGAACAAACTGGCCAAATACGGCATCGGTCCCTATAAGATTCTGAACGACCTTGCCCTGCAGGGCTTCACCACCGTGAGCGGAAACCTGGAGATGGGCAACCTCAACCTGCCCATCCACATCACCGACTCCTACAACAACGAGCGGGATGTGGCGGAACAAACCGTATATTCCGACCCCAAGGGTAACATCGTGCGCTTGAAGGACATCGCACAGATTAAAAGAGAATATCCAAAACTGAATAAATACATCAAGAGCAACGGCAACAAATGCGTGCTCCTATCCATTGAAATGCGACCGGGAAACGACATCGTGAAGATGGGAAGAGACGTACACAAGATGATGGATGATTTTGAACAGTCCCTGCCCGGCGATGTACACATCAATACCATTACCGACCAGAGCAAGGTGGTAAGCGAATCGGTGCTAACCTTCCTGCGCGAGCTGCTCATATCGGTCATCTCCGTCATCATCGTGGTTATCCTGCTCATGCCGCGCCGCGTGGCAGAGGTATCAGCCCTCAGTATCCCTATCACCATCTTCTCGTCGGTGGGCATATTCTATCTTTTCGGCATGGAGCTGAACACCGTTACACTGGCTGCCCTCATCGTAACACTGGGTATGGTGGTGGATGATTCCGTGGTTATCATCGACAACTACATGGAGAAGCTGGGCCATGGCATGTCGCGCTGGCATGCAGCCATCGCCGCTCCTAGAGAGTTCTTCATGTCGGTGCTTTCTGCCACGCTCAGCATCTCGCTCACCTTCTTCCCATTCCTCTTTACCATGCATGGCGACATGGGCGATTTCGTAAAATCATTCCCCTGGGCCATGTTCATCATCCTGAGCATCTCGCTCATGGTTTCGCTGCTGCTCACACCTTATTTACAGTATATGGTGATTCACCAGGGCATCAGCAGCCTGCACAAGCCCAACGCCCGCAAAAAGCCGCTTGACTATCTGCAGATGGGGTACACCTGGTTGCTGAAACGCTGTTTCGCCTTTCCACGCACCACCCTCGCTGTGGGCATCATGCTGGTGAGCACCGGAGCCATCATCTTCGTACATCTTCCGCAGAGAATGATGCCTATCGCCGAGAGAAACCAGTTTGCCGTAGAGTTCTATCTGCCTAGCGGAACCACCGCTGCAAGAACCGCACGGGTGGCAGATTCTATGGCCCACATTCTGCAGCGCGACCCGCAGGTAACAGCCGTAACCACGTTTGTTGGCCAGGGTTCACCCCGTTTCCACACCACCTATGCGCCACAGATTGGCGGTGAGAACTTTGCACAGTTTATCGTGAATACGGTAGATAACGATGCCACAGAAGAGGTACTCGACCGATATGCCGACCGATACTCCAACTATTTTCCCGACTGCTACATCCGCTTCAAGCAGATGGATTACAACAACGCCACCTACCCTATCGAAGTAAGAGTGAGCGGCGACAGCATGGGCGACCTGAAGGCTGCCGCCAGGAAGATAGAAGCCTGCATGCACAAGATAGAAGGCATCAACCTGATTCGTACCAACTACGAAGAGCCCCTGCCTGGCATCAGGGTAACTCCAGATGCTACCGAGGCCAACCGGCTGGGTGTGAACAAGACCATACTCTCTGCCGACCTTGCCATTCATTTTGGCGATGGCATCCCGATGGCCACCCTTTGGGAAGGCGACTATCCGGTGAAGATGGTTCTGAAATCGGAAAACGACAGCGACCTTGCCAATGAATACATCCCCGTGATGGGAGGAACATCGAGCGTTCCACTCCGCCAGCTGGCTAAGATTTCGCCCGACTGGCACGACGGCAGCATCATACGCAGAAACGGCGTGCGTACCATCTCTATCATAGGTGAACCTTTAAGGGGATTCAATGCCAACCAATTGGCCAACGAACTGAAGCAGGAAGTATCCAAACTCCCGCTAGATTCCAGTCTTGATTGGGAGATTGGCGGTATGGCAGAAAAGGATGCCGAAACCCTTCCTCAGGTTACATCGGGCGTGATGATAGCAGCCTTGATCATCTTCTTCATCCTGCTCTTCCATTTCAAGCGCATCAGTCTGGCACTGGTGAATCTCTCGTCCATGTCGCTCTGCATCTTCGGTGCAGCGATAGGCCTTCTGGTTACGGGTTTCGACGTGAGTCTTACCTGCATATTGGGCATTGTGAGCCTGATGGGTATCCTGGTAAGAAACGGCATCATCATGCTCGACTATGCCGAGGAACTGCGCCGCGACAAGGGGTTATCGGTAAAGGAAGCCGCCTTCCAGGCTGGCGAGCGCCGCATGCGCCCTATCTTCCTTACATCGGCAGCCGCCTCGGTAGGCGTACTGCCTATGATGGTAGAGAACAATACGCTGTGGTCGCCAATGGGAGCCGTTATCTTCTTCGGTACGCTTATCTCGATGGTACTCATCGCCACCATCTTACCTGTGCTCTATTGGCTCGTGTTCGACAAGCACGGCAAGTATAGTTTGAGGAAGCAGTAAACGCAGAAGCCTGCCGGCATCACTGCCGACAGGCTTCACTTTTCATAAACCGAACCTAAAATCCTATTTATCTTTTGAGATAATAAAACTGCAATTTAAACCTAAATATAAACTTTTACCTTGATGAAAACTCTTTCTACTTCTTTATCTATCTATATATATGTACTGCAAAATGTGTTGCATTTGTGTATGCCTAGAATTGAGTTATATCTGAGAACTGCTTACTCAGAAACAGTTGCCTGTGCTGCAGGCTGCTCTGCCTGAGCAGTATCTACAGACTCTGCTGGAGTCTCAGATGTAGCCTCTGTTGCTTCAGAAGTAGCCTCTGTTGCTTCAGATGTTGTCTCTGCAGGAGTAGCCTGATCTGTAGAATCCTCTGCACCAGCCTGTGGCAAAACAGGAGTGCTGACCTCTGCTGAATCCTTAGGAGTTTCAGGTGCTACTGTATCAACTGGAACTACTTCAGAATTATCTATCATCATTTTGCCTGATGCAAATACGTTGCTTACTGAAACCATTACCATAGCTGCGATAGCTGCAAAAACGAACTTCTTCATAATCTTATCTATTTTAAATTGTTACTAATTTATTGTTATTTACTCTGTTTTGTGGATTCATTATCGAACCCGCTATTCATAGTTGCAACCAATGTGCCAAAAAATAGATAAAACCGTGATACCGTTGATTTACAGATATTTATCAACTTTGTGCCATAAATTAGGGTTGTGAAAATTGGGGAAATAGTGTGGAACTATTCCTCAAAAAGTTGGGGAATGGACAAGATAATGATAAGGAAAATGATGTAGGAACTGATAAACATGTTTGCCACCTACAGGTCTTGCACGATGCATCAATCTGTGACAGCAATTCTCATACAAAGAACCTCCCTCTTTTTTGTCTTTCCTAATGATGCTCTTCTCCGTAGCCACCGGTGTCGATGTGGTTGTGGCGATTATGCTCACGACTGTCGGATTTGCCGAAGGTATAGGTGGCTGCCAGACGTAATGTGCGACCTCCCGACCATTTGCGGATTGACTGCGAGTAGCCGTTCCCATAAAGGACATTGTTCGTCTCTTTTGAGTTGAAAATATCCTTGCAGAGAAACGATATGCCCCAAGAACCGATATTTTTGCGTACCCCGGCTTCGACATCCCAATCGGGTTCCAGCGTGCCCTGCGCGGTGATACGGCGCGAGTTATACCGGTCTGTGGCTTGGAAAGTCATGTCCCACGGCAATGCCTGTAATGAATAATCAAGCGCTGCTTCCCAGTTTCTGATTTTTACATCCTGATGCTGGCTTTGCCAGATGGATTCCTCCGTGCCGTCGGCCCAAGTCTCATTTTCATGAAACTGGTTGTCGTTGGGACCCCTCCATATATTATAACTCACGTTCATGTCGATAAAATGGTCGGAATTGAACGTGTGCTTGTAACCAAGCATGACGTTTGCGCCACGGGTATCGCCACTTTCACGCATATTATTGACATTGCCGACCCATTGCCCCGGCACATTGCTAAGGTGAGTGGTTGTCGTACGTCCCCATTTGTGTCCGAGCGTTCCGATTGCACTCAGGTAAACATCATTCCTGTCATCAGGTCTGAAATTCGTACCCAGACGAAGGAACACGAAGTATCTGGGCGCGGTTGTCATCGTCCATCCCCATCTTTTTGCCATTTATCCACACAAGGACATCGGCATTGCCACGCAATGATATTTCTCCCTCGCTGTTTACATCAACCGACGGGACAGCGGCAAGAAGTTCATCGGCAGAAGCACCGGTGGCGGCTATGTTTGAGCTTACATTGAAAATTCTGCGCTCCGCATTGACCGACAACTGGCTTTTCTGCCCGGTGACGACCACTTCCTGAAGCGACTTGGTGTCCTCTGCAAGTTCTATTTTTCCAAGATTTATCTCCGAATCCCCTATTGCGATTTCACGTTCCTGTGTGACATTACCAATCATGCTGACACGGACAATATATTTTCCCGAAGGTGCATTGAGGATGATAAACACTCCGTTCTCATCGGTTGTGATGCCAATAGGCAGCGGTGCACCCGTTTCCGGGTTCACAAGAACGACTGTAGCGAAGTCAAGAGGTTCGGATGTCGTCTTATAAAAAACTGTACCTGTGATGGTGGCGATGCGCCACGCAGACAGAAAGAATCTGCTGGCTCATTGCTCATCATCATACTTATAAGGATGTAACCAGCCTCGATTATCGCATTCTGCTCGAAGCAGATTTCCTGGTCAATTCCTTCGATGACCACCTTGCCCCCAAAGGCATCATCACCTTCCGCAATCATGTATTCCGTTCGGAGTCAGCTATTAGTATGCTGAATGATATGTGGGGATTGGAATAAGGAGAACAACAGCGTATTTATAATTTTTCGATTATTTATGCAAAAATCGATTAAATATTTGGAGTTTACAAAAAAACAACGTATCTTTGTCATCAGATTTAAGAACAATTAAAATCTAACAAGATGGCAAAGTACATCAACCCCTTCACCGATTGGGGCTTCAAGCGCCTCTTCGGTCAAGAATTCAGCAAGGATTTGCTGATTAGCTTTCTCAACGATCTGCTGGAGGGATAGCTCCACGTCAAGGACGTAGTATTCAAAGACAAGGAGCAATTGCCCCAGACCAAAGATCAGCGAGGCATTATCTACGATGTTTTCTGCGAAACCGACACTGGCGAGCGATTCATCCTGGAAATGCAGAACAAGTGGCAACCCAATTTTCTGGACCGCTCCATCTGCTATGCCTGCAGAAGTATTCTGGAACAGGTAGATAAGGGCAAGACAGAGAATCAGGATGCCTATAAGTTTCTGCCGATATACACAGTTTGCTTCATGAACTATATGCCAAAGGCAGGCGAAGTAAACAAGTTCAGAACAGACATCATATTGGCAGATAAGGAGAGCAAAGAGCAAGCTTCCAACAAGCTTCGCTTCATCTACTTGGCCCTGCCTCTTTTCAAAAAAGAGCCAGAGGAATGTGAGAGTGATTTTGATAAATGGATTTATGTATTGACTCATATGGAAGCATTAACAAGAATGCCTTGGACGGCACAAAAGAAGATTTTCGAGAAACTTGAGGAATATGCCGACAGTCACAGACTCTCGAAGAAAGAATGGGAAGCCTACGAGAACAGTCTTTGGATTGCTCGCGATAATTTGGCATGCATGGCTGCCGCAGAATCAGAAGCCAGAGCCGAAGGTATGGCAAAAGGAAGAGCTGAAGGAAGAGCTGAAGGCTCTAATGAGGCAAATATAAATGCTGCACAGCGTATGCTTGCTGATGGTATGTCGAAAGAACTTGTTATGAAATATACTGGTCTTTCACCTGAGCAAATCAGCAAAATCAATTAAAGAAATATAAATAGAAGAGAATAAAACAAGGGTGTATCAGAAAGCTTCATGGTTTCTGATACACCCTTATTTTATTTATTTTTCATTTTCCTTTCACATCACCAGCAATCTTCTGATATTCATCCGCTTAAGTGTGAAGGCATTTTTCATCAATGACATTTCTCGCCGCTTTCAATAAGAGTAAACGAAGGAACATATACTACAGGGAGAAGAAACCCTTACCTGAGGGAGAAAGAGATAGGAAAAAAAGGAGGGGTAATGCCTTCAGATGTAGGCTATTACTCCCTCAAGGAAACCCTCTTTGTTCCCCTTGGGTTTATTGCAACATTTATCGATGAAAGTGTTGCAAACGATGAATTATTGTTGTATCTTTGCAACGATATAAAACTTTAAGTATAAACTAATGGTAATAACACATGAACATTAGAAAAACACTGAAGAGACTGATTGACGATACCCAGTATGTCGCAGCGCTCGAAAAGCAGAATGATCTGCTGAAAGAAAAACTCCAGCAGGAAAAAGACAACCTTCAGAAACAGAAGGACGTCTTCAAAAAGGAGAAGGAACAGGAAGAGGCCGACGAAGAGGCTCAGTACAAGAAACGCAGCCGCAACTACCTGCGCCCCATCACGGATATGCAGAAATGGTTGCTGGAGAACTATGAGTTCCGATATAATGTCATCACCGATGTTTTCGAATATCGAAAGAAGAATGATGAAGAAAAAGGAATGGTGAAGACAGAAGAATATGATTCAGAAGGCAAAATCAAGCATGACTTCGAAATCATCGACAAGTATGCCATCAACACCATTGCCATCGAGGTGCAGGAGGCAGGCATCTTCGTGCGTGACCACTTCGTAGAGCGACTCATCAAGTCGAAGTACGCCCACCCCTATCATCCTATCCGCAGCTATATCGACAAAGTGAGAGGAACCTGGGACGGAAAGGACAGAATCGGTGACTTCCTTCGCCGCATCAACCCGTCGGACTATTGCCAGAAAATGGGAAGAATCTGGCTACGTGCCATGGTGGCGCAGATGGCAGGATACGACGAGAAACATGCCAACAGCGTAATGCTCACCCTGGTTTCAACGACACAGGGACTGCATAAGAGTACTTTTCTCAGAAGTTTATTATCCAACGAGCTAAGAGATTACTACACAGATGATTTCTCGCTCAACCAAAAGGGAAATGCTCAGAGAAAGATAGTAGAATTTGCCATCATCAATGACGACGAGCTGGACAAGGAGAACTTCAACCGGCTGCCCCGCTCGGCTTCGTTTACCGGCACCAGCAACAGGATGAATCAAATACTTGCCAGTCTCGTCTTTCTTCGGAGATCGGTGCTCTATGTAACCTATCGGTCCAGTTGCTCTTGGCATAATCTTTATAATATTAGAATGTAGCATGAAGAAATCTCCTTCGTGGAGTTCCTTACACCCTGCAAAGATACGAAAAAAATATAAGAACGCCAACAAAAAGATAGAGAAAA
The DNA here is from genome assembly GCF_019249655.2 of Segatella copri. NCBI lineage: Bacteria > Pseudomonadati > Bacteroidota > Bacteroidia > Bacteroidales > Prevotellaceae > Segatella > Segatella copri. Next base: position 1,899,438 of record NZ_CP137557.1, on the reverse strand, counting down.
ACGCTTTTTACTTACCATTTATTTTTCCAACCATTGCTTTGCAGACAGTTTTCTACCCGTTTTATCTTATATATAATAATGTGTACGCATACAATTATACTACATTAACTATTAGAAAAAGTTAAAAGAATATCTTTTTTCTACATTTTCTTCATTTTTTCTTTCTTTTTGTTGGTTATTTCAATAAAAATCTATACCTTTGCAAACAGAAAATAGAAAACAAGAATTTAAACACAATAAAAGATTAAAGATTATGAAAGCATCTGAAGTAATCGCGAATCTCCAAAGAAGATTCCCAAACGAGCCTGAGTACATCCAGGCAGTTAGTCAGGTTCTCGGTACTATCGAGGAAGAGTACAACAAGCACCCTGAGTTTGAGAAGGCAAACCTCATCGAGCGTCTCTGCATCCCAGACCGCATCATTCAGTTCCGTGTATCTTGGGTTGATGATAAGGGTAACGTACAGACTAACATGGGTTACCGCGTTCAGCACAACAACGTGATCGGCCCTTACAAGGGAGGTCTTCGCTACCACAAGTCTGTGAACTTGGGTATCCTGAAGTTCTTAGCTTTCGAGCAGACATTCAAGAACTCTCTAACAACTCTGCCTATGGGTGGTGCCAAGGGTGGTTCTGACTTCTCTCCACGTGGCAAGAGCAACAACGAGGTAATGCGTTTCTGCCAGGCTTTCATGACTGAGCTCTATCGTCACATGGGTCCAGACGAGGATGTTCCAGCTGGTGACATCGGTGTAGGCGGCCGCGAGGTAGGTTACCTCTTCGGTATGTACAAGAAGTTGACTCACCAGTTCCAGGGTGTATTGACCGGTAAGGGTCAGGAGTTCGGTGGTTCTTTGATCCGTCCTGAGGCTACTGGTTACGGTAACGTTTACTTCCTCTGCAACATGCTCGCTACCAAGGGCATCGACATCAAGGGCAAGACTGTATTGGTTTCTGGTTCTGGTAACGTTGCTCAGTACACTATGGAGAAGTTGCTCCAGTTGGGTGCTAAGCCTGTTACATGTTCAGACTCTGATGGTTACATCTACGACCCAGATGGTATCGACCGCGAGAAGCTCGACTACATCATGGAGTTGAAGAACGTAGAGCGTGGCCGTATCAAGGAGTATGCTGAGAAATATGGCGTGAAGTATGTAGAGGGTGCTAAGCCTTGGTTCGAAAAGGCTGATATCGCTCTTCCATCTGCAACTCAGAACGAGATTAACGAGGAGGCTGCCAAGGCTCTCATCGCCAACGGTGTATTCGCTGTAAGCGAGGGTGCTAACATGCCTACTACTCCAGAGGCTATCAAGGTATTCCAGGATGCTAAGATTCTCTACGCTCCAGGTAAGGCTGCCAACGCTGGTGGTGTGGCTGTTTCTGGTCTTGAGATGAGCCAGAACTCAGAGCGCCTGAAGTGGTCTCGTGAGGAGGTTGATGCCAAGCTTCACGACATCATGAACAATATTCACGCTAACTGTGTGAAGTATGGTACAGAGAATGATGGTTACGTTAACTACGTAAAGGGTGCTAACGTAGCTGGTTTCCTGAAGGTAGCTAAGGCTATGATGGCTCAGGGCATCGTTTAATTCAAGAAGACTACCAACTTGGTTATGATATAGAAAGAGGGCAATCCGAATTTCCGGATTGCCCTCTTTTGCTATGATAAACATCGATTATTTATACCGGTGTATCTTCAGGTTTCTCCTTGAAGAGGTCATCTGCCTCCTTAGGCAGCTCATCCTCATCAAACCATTGCGAAAGCTTGCTGTAGGCTTTCTGCTTGGCATCTTCTGAAACATCGCCCCAAACCTTCTTGAGCACGAAAAGCAGCACAGCAAGGTCGTCGCCCAAGCCGGCGATAGGAATGGCATCGGGGATGACATCCAGCGGACTGATGAGGTAGCCCAGGGCTCCTATAATCATCGCCTTGTCTCTCAGCGCCACCTTGTCGCTCTCTAATGTATAATAGAGAATGAGGGCTGCATAAACCATCTTGGCACCTGCACGCTTAGCCACGTGCGAAATCTTCTCGACAAATGCACTCTGAGTGAACTTGTCCTTATAAGCCATAAAGTCTGGTAAAGTCATGTTAATTTATAATTAATAATTAATAATTAATAATTTATAGTTTATAGTTTCGGGAAGGCTTCCGAAAGACTTCCTATGGGCTATGCCTTCGGCTCATAGAAGAGCACAGCCTTGATGAAGGTCTCCATCTGGGTTTCCTTGTGCTTGTTCACACGGTAGGCGATGATCATCTGAAGCAAAGCCTTGAAGAAGCAGGCAAGCAGCAGACCGATGATGAGGGCAATGACGGTGGTAAGGGCCTTGCCGTTCTCATAGATAGGCGACTTGTCGGGGAAACAAGACAAAATTAAAACTGGGATAACGGTGATGAAACCGCCCACCGTGAGCTGGGTGCGCTTGGAGCCACCCATATCGAGGATGGCCTGCTTATCGAAGAGATAGTCGTCCAAATCCATGCGGGTAATGCCATAGTTCTCGAACTTAGGGAAGTCGGCATTTGCACCATACTTCTCTATCTTGCTGGTCACCTTGTGCTCAAAATCATCCAATATCTGCTTTTCCGGTTCTCTGAGATTCATAATCCTGTTAGTTATATTAAAAACGTTTGAAATATCGCATCCTACATTATTATATATATAGGCGATGCGGAAAGAACTAAAAAGAAAGAAAGCAGTGCTCCTATAAGCCGAGTTCTGTACCTGCCCCAAGAAAGGAAACAGGTGCCTGTCATTTATCTAGTCCCAGAGTCACCCCTGGGCTCAAGCACTCTACCCTCCACAGTAGCCCAAAGGCAATCGGACGAGCCGCCCTCAATCTGCGGTTTACATGAGCTTACAGCTCCCAGATGGCACAGCCTGGCGATCACCCGCCAGCTGGTGGTCTCTTACACCACCTTCTCACCCTTACCCGACACTAAACCACGACGTATGCTGAAAGCTCCATCGCTACGGAATAAGTTTCGGGCGGTTGTTTTCTTCTACCGACACCTACTGTCACCAATAGCTTCTATTTTCGGAAGTGGGATGCCCTTTGCTGCCCGGACTTTCCTCTTTCATCCCCATCAGGGAATGCCAGCGACAAGCCGGAGCACTGCTTTCGAACTGCAAAGGTAACAAAAAAGTTCGACTTAACCGCTAATTTTGCCAAGTTTTTAAACTCTTTTCGCTTTTCTTTGCCTTCTCACTGCCGTTATTAGGATATTTGAGAAGGATTTCTGACTACTTTTCTACTAATCTTCTTTATATTCGTTTACAATTAGTGCTATTTTAATTCCATATACAGAAGTAGAAAACTTCAGAAAAGTAGCAAACAATTGTAAAAATGGGACTATTCTTGTTTAAGAGCCGTTAAAGTGTTAATTTCAAATGTTAAAACGGGATAAAAATTAGCACAAAGTTATCCGTATATCAAAAAATGATTCTATATTTGCATCCGAAAAGCTGAGGCTAGGGCTGACAGAAGTGACAGACTCAGGAAGTTTGGCACACTATTGGCTAGGCTGAAAGCTATAACATAAAAATGAAAGTAACAATAAAACGAAAGTAATAATAAAAAAGATATTGAAACATGAAAAAGGTAACTAATTATGTAATGGCAGTGCTATGCGTAGGATCGCTGGCATTCTCAACAGGTGCATTTATGAAGGTAAACGCTTCACCAGCCGTAACAGCTGAGGCACCAGGTCAACCGGTAGATTTGACTTACGCAGCAGAGAAGGCTCTGCCAGCCGTGGTACATATCAAATACGTTCAGAATTCAAAGATGAAGACCGTGGATGTGCAGAGCGACCCGTTCGGAGGTTTCTTCGACCCATTCGGATTCTTCGGAAACCCTGGCCAGGGAAATGGCGGAACACGCAAGCAGCAGGTGCAGACTCCTAAGAGAGAGGCCACAGGTTCAGGTGTCATCATCAGCGCAGACGGCTACATCGTAACCAACAACCACGTGGTGGAAGGTGCAGACGAGCTGACCGTCACCCTGAACGACAACCGCGAATATTCAGCACGCATCATCGGTACCGACAAGACCACCGACCTTGCCCTGATCAAGATTGACGGAAAGAACCTTCCTACCCTTCCTATCGCCAACAGCGACAACGTGAAGGTGGGTGAATGGGTCATCGCTGTGGGCAACCCATTCGGACTGAACAACACCGTTACCGCAGGTATCATCTCTGCCAAGGCACGTTCGCTGGGTGCTAACGGCGTAGAGAGCTTCATCCAAACCGATGCTGCCATCAACGCAGGCAACTCGGGCGGTGCACTGGTCAACACCCAGGGCGAACTGGTAGGTATCAACGCCATGCTCTATTCCCAGACCGGTTCTTATGCAGGTTACGGTTTTGCCATCCCTACTTCTATCATGAACAAGGTGGTAGACGACCTGAAGAAATACGGCAGCGTACAGCGCGTGATGCTGAGCATCCAAGGCAGCGACGTACTCAACTACATCAATGCACAGAAGGAGAACGGCAAGGATGTAGACTTAGGTACCAACGAGGGTGTTTATATTGCCAAGGTAGATGAGGACGGCAATGGTGCAGCAGCCGGACTGAAGGAAGGCGACGTCATCACCAAGGTAGACGGCAAGAAGGTGACCAAGATGGCAGAGTTGCAGGAGTCACTGAATGGCAAGCGCCCTGGCGACAAGATGAGCATCACCTACCTGCGCAACAAGAAGACCAACACCAAGACCATCACCCTGAAGAATGCCCAGGGCAACACTTCTGTGATTAAGAGTGCTGACCTCGACGTGCTCGGCGGCACCTTCCGCCCTATCACCGAGAGTCAGAAGAATCAGCTCAGCATCAAGTATGGTGTAGAGGTGATGAAGGTAAACAGCGGTGCCCTGAAGGACGCAGGCGTATCACGCGGATTCATCATCCAGCGCATCAACGACAACAATATCACATCACTCGACGACCTGCAGAAAGCAGTGAAGAGTGCTTCTACCAGCAAGGATCCAGTGCTCTACATCCAGGGCGTATGGCCTACCGGCAAGAAGGCTTACTTCGCTGTTCCTCTGCAGAAGGACTAACAGGAGCTGATGCAAAAGCATCGGAGTTGATGAAAAAAGCATGAAGAAGTGAGGCTTTCAATTCTCCTGCAAGAGGAGTGAATCGCCTCAGAAATGATAAAAAATAACAAAATAGCAGGTATTTTCAAAAATATCTGCTATTTTTTTTGTCGTTTCAAACAAAAAGTGTAATTTTGCATCAACATAAAATGAAATGTTACCATGAGACAACTAAAAATTTCAAAGTCGATAACGAATCGTGAAAGCGCATCGTTAGAAAAGTATCTCCAAGAAATTGGACACGAGGACCTTCTCACCACAGAGGAAGAGGTGGAACTCGCGCAAAAAATAAGGGAAGGTGATAAGAGAGCTCTAGAAAGATTGACCAAGGCAAACTTGCGTTTCGTGGTATCTGTGGCTAAGCAGTATCAAAATATGGGACTCAGCTTACCCGACCTTATCAATGAGGGCAACGTAGGTCTTATCAAGGCTGCCCAGAAATTCGATGAAACCCGCGGCTTCAAGTTCATCTCCTACGCCGTATGGTGGATCCGACAGAGCATTCTGCAGGCAATAGCCGAGCAGAGTAGAATTGTGCGCCTTCCGCTCAATCAGGTGGGAAGCGTGAACAAGATAGCAAAGGAACTCAACAAGTTTGAGCAGGAACATGAGCGCAAACCCAGCGTGGACGAGATAGCAGAGCGTGTTGACCTGCCGGAAGACAAAATCAGTGATGCACTGAAGGCAAATTCACGCCATGTAAGCATGGATGCTCCCATTGCCGACGGCGAGGACAGCAGCATGATGGACTACTATATTTCGGGGGATGCCCCAAGCACAGACGACCAGCTGGACAGAGAGTCCCTGCACAAGGAAATAGAAAGAGTAATCCTGAGCCTCAGCGAACGTGAGCAGAAGGTGATGAGAGCCTTTTACGGCATCGGAGAACCGGAGCTGACGCTTGATGAGATTGGAACAAAATATGATCTGACCCGAGAGCGAGTGCGCCAGATTAAGGAAAAAGCCATTCGCCGAATCAGACACAACACGAATAATCAATTGCTGAAATCCTACTTGGGAAGATAGGACGCCCCTTTTCACAAACCGGGCGATCTATGCAGACAGGTGGGACGACGGCTTCTAAAATATCAGTAGAAGAAAAAAAGAATGAAAGTATTAAGAATTGCATTAGCATTGGCCATCGTAGCCATCTCTTCGCTTGCAGCACAGGCAAAGGTTGAACCAACGACTGCATATATGTTTGGCTTTGCATCGTCGTTCAACGACTCTACCGTGTACATCACCAGCGTTCAGAAAGTAGATTCCGTATATCTCAGCCACAAGAACCTGTTTTTGGAAGGCAGAGACAACTACTCTTTCCAGCTTCGCGATTACCTGGAGTCAATCGGCGAACCTAAGAGAACCTGCATCGTGATGTTCGACCGCAACTTCAAGAAGGCAGAGAAGAAGTGGGCCAAGCTCTACGAGCGCTACACCAAGAAAACAAAGGCCAAGCGCCTGAAGAGCGGAGAAAAGCCAAAGGAACTTCCTTCACCATGGCAGGTGAAGAGCGTGGACGAGAACAAGTTCACCTTCAAGCCTATCACTCCTGACAATATGGAGGAACCAATGACCAAGCAGGAGCGGAAGGAAGCCAAGATGAAGGCTAAGGAAGAGGTGAAGAAGCAGAAGGCAGATGCAAAAAAGCAGAAAGCGGATGCAAAAAAGCAGAAAGCGGAAGCTAAGGCGGAAGCCAAGAATGCCAAATCCAAGTAAAAAAGCAGCTACCCCATAGCAAACCGAAAAAATGAAAGACAATTTTTACCGCGTCGCCGAGTTGGACATGCTGATACAGTTCGCAGAATCTGCCACCAACGACGAGCGACTCATAGAATCATTCGAACCCTTCAGAGTTTCTGCTCCGAAGGGCTCGATTTTATTCCACCTTACCGTAGATGACAGTACCCGACCTTATCCCAAGGAAAAACGCGAACGAATCAGAAACTTTGATACTGGCAGCGGACATACCTTGGTTGACAAGCTCGACAATGGCGGATACCAGTTTATCATCCGCGACATCTATGATGCCGACTGTGCACTGGTCATTACCAACGCCGACTTCAGCGAATGCCTCTGTGCGCTTAACGGCAGCATGAACATGCGCCGATTCGGTCTAAACAACACGCTGATGCTCATCTACGCCTTTTCATCCTGTCCATACGACACGCTGATGCTTCATGCTTCCCTGGTTCGCCAGAATGGCTACGGCTATGCGTTCATCGCCAAGAGTGGAACCGGAAAGAGCACGCACGTGAGCCTCTGGCTGAGACATCTGAAGGGCTGCGACCTGATGAACGATGACAACCCTATCCTGCGAATCATCGGGGGCAAGGTTTACATCTTCGGAAGTCCATGGAGCGGCAAGACACCTTGCTATCGCAACGTAAAGGCTCCGCTGGGTGCCATCACCCGCATCGACAGGGCTGAGGAAAACTCGGTAGAAAAGCTCTCGCCCGTGGCAGCCTTCGCATCGCTCTTGCCTGCCTGCTCTAGCATGAAATGGGACAAGGACATTTACGACCGCATCTGTGCCACCATCACCAAGGTGATAGAATCCATAGGAATCTACACCCTCCACTGTCTGCCCGACAAGGAGGCTGCCCTGGTTTGCAACAGGGCTATCAGCGTGAAGGAAAGTCTGGTTGAGGCTACCACCCGACTTTTGGAAGAAGGTCATACGGTGACGCTTCCGCTTCGCGGCTATTCGATGCGTCCTTTTCTGGAAGACAACCGCGACAAGGCGCTGCTCCGCAAAGCCACGCTGGAAGACGTGGTAGAAGGAAATGCCGTACTTGCCGAAGTGAAGCCTCATCATTACGTGCTCCATCGCATCGTGAAGGCTGAGGGAGAAAAGGTGACGCTGAGAGGCGACGGCAACTTCGGAGTGGAAGTCTGCCAAAGAAAGGATGTGAGGGGTGCCGTAATCGGCTTCTACAGGAAAGGAAGGAAATCCATCGACAGGACAGACGCCCTGAAATGGCGCATCTACTCCATAATGTGGACCCGCCTCTTCCCTATCCGTCGCTATCTGCTGGCAGCATGGAAGATATGGAATGGAAAATATAAGAAATAAAAAACGGGCAATCCTACAAGACGAGGATTGCCCATTTTTTTATAAATATCTATTTTATCCGATAAAGTCTATTACCCGACAAACAGCCTTTTACTCGATAATGCCAGCCTTCATCCACTGCGCCACGAGTGCATCAACATCCTTGGCTGCCGTATCAGCATCAACATCATATTCCTGGGTAAGCAACTCTACCAGATTGTTCTTGTCGAACTCCTTGCCCTGGATGCTGTTCCAGAGATAAGCAGAACTCTCGTTCATGCTGATGATACTGCTGAAGTCGATGTTCTCAGCACCTTCTGCCACTATCACGTTTTCTCCGCACACCTGGCGAAGATTAAAACCTTTCTTTGTTTTCATGCTATAGTTTTTATAGTTTATATTCATTTCCCATGGCACAAGCTCACTCTTATTTATTCAGGTGAGTCTTGAACCAGTCAGCCATCTGGCGAAGCAGATGATTACGGGTGTTGCCGCCAGAGATGCCATGGTTGCGATTGGTGTACCAAAGCTCCTTGAAATCCTTGTCTGCCTGCACCAAGGCCTCAGCATACTCAAAGGTGTTCTGCGGATGCACATTGTCATCTGCCACACCATGACAGAGAAGCAGGGCTCCATGCTGCTTGCCGGCACGCTCGATAGGATTGTCGTTATAACCCTTCTCGTTCTCCTTCGGAGTGCGCATATAACGTTCGGTATAAACAGAATCGTAGTAACGGTAGCAGGTAGGAGGCGCTACGGCTACACCTGCATAGAACACCGGACGCCCCTCGCTCATACTCATCAGGGTGTTGAAACCGCCATAGCTCCATCCCCAGATTCCGATGTTGTTCTTATCCACGTATGGAAGGCTACCCATGTAGAGAGCAGTCTCCACCTGATCCTTAGACTCCAGATTGCCAAGGGTAAGATAGGTGCACTTTTCGAACTCTGCACCACGTCCGCCTGTACCACGTCCATCCACGCAAGCCACGATGAATCCCTCCTGTGCCAGATAGTAATCGAAGGCTCCACCGGAACCCATGCTACCTGTGCTCCAGGCATTGAGCACCTGCTGGCTGCCAGGACCCGAATACTGGAAGAGGATAACTGGATATTTCTTGCTGGCGTCGAAATCTACAGGCTTCACCATCCAGCCATCGAGCTTCACGCCCTCGGAAGTGGTGAAGGAGAAAGTTTCACGCTTGCCCCAATTGTACTTCTGGGTCTTCTCAATCAACTTCTTATTGTCTTCCAAGGTTTTGATCACCTTTCCCTTATTGTTGCGGACGGTGTAGACGTATGGATGGCTATAGCTGCTCCAGTTGTTTACGAAATAGCGGTAATCGCCCGAGAAATAAGCCGAGTTGGAACCCTCCTGAGAAGTGAGTCGTTCCACCTTTCCGTTCTTGTGAGCCACATACACCTGGCGGTCGTGCGCATTGAGCATGGCTGCCTGGAAATAAACGTCGCCCGTCTTCTCGTCCATACCGTAAATGGCAGTCACATCATAGTTGCCCTTCTCCACCTGACGGATCAGTTTACCGTTCATATCGTAGAGATAGAGGTGCATATAGCCGTCGCGGTCGCTAGGAAGCAGGATGTTCTTCTTGCCCACGATGCTGTTCTCTACCACTTCTTCCTTCACAAACTTAGGAACGATTTCCTGGATGAGCTGCTTGCTCTTACCGGTGAAAGGATTTACGGAATAGAGGCGCATATCGTCCTGATGGCGATTCATCGTATAGACGATGAGGCTGTTGGCATCAGGAGAAGTCTTGATGCGAGGATAATAGCCGTCAGCATCTACAGGCACATCCAGAGCGATGGTCTTGCCCGACTTCATATCGTAGCTCCAGAGGCTCACCTTGGAATTATCCTGTCCTGCCTTAGGATATTTATAGGAATACTCGCCCGGATAGTCGTGGAACTCCTTTCTGGTAGGATTTGAACCCTCGAAGAGCTGGAGCGAATAGGTCTTCACATGGCTCTCGTCGAAACGGATCCATCCGATGGATGTTCCATCTGCGTTCCATGCAAAGGCACGGTTGAAGGCAAACTCCTCCTCGTAAACCCAGTCAGGAATACCATTGATAATTTCATTGAACTTACCATCCTTGGTTACCTGCACTTCCTTCTCGCCATCGGTAACGAAGATGTTGTTGTCCTTGACGAAAGCCACGTGGCGGGAGTCTGGCGACCAGGTAGCCACCTGCTGGTTCTCGCCCTCAGAGAGTTTCTTGATGGTCTTCGAAGCGATGTTATAGATGAAATACTCAGCCTTGAACGAACGGCGATACACCGCCTTGCGCTTGGTAAAGATAAGCATCTTCTTGCCATCAGGACTGATGACATAGCCATCTACATTCTGCATAGGCGCTTTGGCTGCATCAACGTCGAAGAGCACAGCCACCTGCTTACCCGTCTTGAACGAATAACTTACAATCTGCTTGCCGTCATTGCTGATAGAAGCATAGAGATCGGTTCCCTCGATAGGGTTGATACCGGTAACGTATGAGGCAGAGAATTCACCGGAGGTAATAGCCTTCAGGTCGAGCTTCTCTGCCGCTTGCATTGCTGATACCATCATGATACTTGCAATTAAAACTGAAAATCTTTTCATGTATTATTATGAATACTTTATGTTGTTTACTCTATCATTTAATCCCTGATGGAATGCGTTGAAGCCCTTGCGCTTTCCTAAACTACGTGAAACGGACTAATCCTTGTGCAACGCCTCGATAGGCGAATAGTCTTCATCCTGAAGCAACTCCTTCACGGTAATCTTCGGATTACGCTTCACAAAAGCCTGGATAGTCTTCACATACTTGGTTTCGAACACATCCTTGCCCATCGCCTTGTTCACAGCCCACATAATCTTGCCCATGTGAAGGTCACGGTCCAACTGCGCACGGGTATCAAAGTTCTTCATCTGATAGTTGCTGAGCAGATAGAAGGTAAGACAATCGGGCACGATATACTGGCGCTGCATGGTGCTGCGCTGCTGGGTTGTATAGAACTTCTTGTAGAGCGGATAATCCGGGCCCATATACTTATCGAGCGAGATGCCCACGGAATGCTCACCCACCACAATGCTCTGGTCTAAGGCACCTATCTGGGCATAGAAATAAGGCTGAGGAAGTTCTGGAATCCAATCGTGCAAACGGCCGAACGCCTTCTTGAGCTGGTCGTTGATATCATCCATGTTGGCGTATTCCGCCTCTGCATCGGCTATCAGAGCCTGCAGGGTGGAATCCTGATAGAACATCAGGAAACGGTTGCTGATGTTGGCATCAGTAATGGTGCCCAACTGCAGCATCTTCTCAATCAGCGTACGGGTTTCTATCGGATAATCGGTGTTCATCTGCTGAAGGGCTGAAAAATCACCAGTAGTGAGGTATCTGCTCTGCAAGCGGTCGTAGCGCTGCACCGTGAGAGGTACAGCATCGGCTTCCTCATTCGGCTTGAACTTAAACTCGCAAGCCGAACAAAGCAGTATGATTGCTAATATGACAATATAATCAAATATCTTTTTCACGATAATTCACATTCTTCAAGTTACGACTGCAAAAATACTAAAAATTATTTAAATTACCAAGTTTTTTTGCTAAAAAATCAAACTCATCCGTGAAAAAAGATGGGTTTTACTCTAAATTCATTAACAAAAAAGCCAATAATGGGCAAATAAGACTTTCTTTTTGCTCATTATTGGCTATTTGCGCAATATTTCAATGATCGGATGCTGCAATAAGTCTATTATCGGATGCTGCAGGAAACAGCCACCTTGACAGGCTCTTCTATCTGCTTCTTCCAATCCTTCAACCACTGATACCACTCCTTCTCGCCCTTAAAACCATAGGTTTCGTTGGCACTGGTATAAGCAAGCTTATAGCTCAGCTTATTACCGGTAGGTTTCACCACCTGGGTATAGCAATCCTTGTTGGCTGGTTCCTGGCTAACCAATGCCGACTGTGGCACGTAGATTCCCAAGCCCACAGTCTCCAGCTTATGCTTGCCGTCATCCTTGCCCGTTGGCCAGTCGCTTCCGTAACAGCCACGCAATCCCTTGCCATCAGCAAACTCGCTGGAGCCCTTCACATTGATAAGACCTGTGGCAAACTGATAATCGGAAGCATCCTTGTTGAAGAACACATCTACATCAAAATCGCGATGACCGGCATAGATGGTGTAACGGATAGTGGCATTCACAGGCTTCAAACCTGGAGCTGGCACCCAACCATTATCCACCACTTCGACGATGGCACGGAGCGGACCTTCGGAGATAACCCGCTGCTCCTGATACTTCACATCGTTGAGATGCAGCTGATTCTTGCCATCCCACCCACGCAGAGCGCCCAATCCGTAGGTGTTGCCTACCCAAAGGCAGTCGTCGCCAGAACCAGCCTGCAGCTGTTCTTCGGATGGATAGAACTGGGTATCATAGACAACCAGTCCCTTGTTAATCTTGCCATAGAGGTCGATGGTCTGGCGATTGTCGAAATAGACACGCATGGCAACCAGTTCACTCTCGAAGCAGACGCCATGAGAATGCACGTAGTGATAGACATCCTTGGTCTTCTTGTCGAAAGAGATGCTGCGCAGATAGATGTCCTGCTTGTTCTTTGCCAACTTCTTGTTCTTGCTAGGCAAGCAAAGTTCGGCAAAGGTACGGGCCGGATACTGTACCTGTTCGCCCTCCTGATAGAGCTGCACCTGATAGGTCTTGGTTTCTTTCTTGCCGAGGTCAACCAGGAAACAGAGCTCATCGTTGGTGCAATCGCGATTGGTGTCGTCGAGCTGGGAAGGAATCTCCTTGCCATCCACCTTAACCACGGCACGCTGAATAGCGCCAATGGATCCTAACTTACTGAGGTCGATAACCACCGGAGCATCGGTCTTAGCCGATTTGGAAGGGTTGGATACCGACACTTCGAAATTCGCCTGAGCCTGGGCTGATAAGGTCATCAGCGATACCAGCGCCATCATCATTTGTTTCTTCATCATAGATTCTTATTTTAAGTTTGTTTATGTAATCTTACAACTTCGAGAAGATTTTCTTGCCCTTAGCGTAGTACTGCCAAAGGATGGAACAGTCGAAAACCTGAGGGATTTCGCCCGCTACTCTATTCGCCTGAATCTTCTTGCGGTCTTCATCGAAATCATGTTTCCATGTCTGGAAAGCCTTGCGGGCCTTGAAAATAGCCTTGAGGTCACCCATGTTGTGTTTCAGGATGAGCATCTCGAAAGCAGCCAGATAATCCAAGAACCACCTCACCCTCATAACATGTTTCAAATCACTATCACTCAGATTCTTATAAAGCATCGTTAAATTGTTTCTGAAATTCAGAAAGGTCTTCATCGGATTACTTTTCGGCAAGGTCCCACCACCCACATGATACACTTCGCTCTCGGGAATGCAATAGATTTTTCTACCCATCAGGCGCAATCGCCAACAGAGATCTATCTCCTCATTGTGGGCGAAGAAGCGACCATCCAAGCCGCCAGCCTCCCAATAATCCTTGGAACGGATCATCATGCAGGCACCTGTGGCCCAGAGCACTTCCTGCTGGTAATCATACTGTCCATTGTCACGCTCCACGGTATCGAAGATGCGGCCCCGACAGAACGGGTAACCATACTTATCGAGGAATCCACCACAAGCCCCGGCATATTCGAAACTATCCTTGTCGTATTCCGCCAGGAGCTTAGGCTGGCAAGCTGCCACCTGCGGATGGGAATCCATGAACTCAATGAGCGGAGTGAGCCAATGATGCGAAACCTCTACATCACTGTTCAGAAGCACATAATACTCGGCTTCTATCTCCTTCAATGCCCGATTGTAGCCCTCGGCAAAACCGAAGTTCTGCTCCAGGACGATGGTCTTGACATGAGGAAACTGGGTTTCCAAGAGGAGCATGGATTGGTCTGACGAACTGTTGTCCGCCACCCATATCTCGGCATCCTGCCGTGAATACTCCACGACATTAGGCAGATACTTGGCAAGCATCTGCTGCCCGTTCCAGTTTAATATTACGATTGCAACTTTTGCCATACTTTTATAATAAACTCTTTAATTTATTATTCAGGAGATTGGTAAACTCGTAGTTCTTGAGTCCCCATTTAGGTGCGATAAGCAGATCTTTTGGCGATTGACTGACGAATCGCTCCAGCACCAGGTCTTTGCGGAGCAGCCGGATATACTTTACGATGACATCTATGTATTCCTCCACCGTATAGACATGGAAGGGATGCTCTGCATATTCCTGTGCCAACCGGGTTCCCCTGATAATCTGCATCTGATGAATCTTCAAGATGTCGATAGGGAGGGATGAGATGATGGGAGCCTGCCTGAGGCTCTCTTCTGCGTCCTCGCCAGGCAAACCGATGATGATATGAGCTCCCGTCAGGATTCCCCTGGCATGGGTTCGCTCCACAGCATCACGGCAGCAGGCAAAGTCGTGACCGCGATTGATTCGCCTCAAGGTCTCATCGTTGGCGCTTTCTATACCATACTCCACGAGAACGAAGGTGCGCCGGTTCAACTCCTCCAGATAATCCAGCAGTTCATCGCTCATGCAGTCAGGGCGGGTTCCTATCACGATTCCCACCACATCCTCCACCTGCAATGCCTCCTCGTACATCTGCCTGAGGAGTTCCACCTTAGCATAGGTATTGGTGTAAGCCTGGAAGTAAGCCAGATACTTCATATCCGGATATTTTCTGCAGAAGAAGGCCTTTCCCTCCTCCAACTGCTCCGTTATCGACTTCTTCCGGTCGCAATAACTAGGGTTGAACGTCCGGTTGTCGCAATAAGTGCAACCACCGCTCGATATTCTCCCATCCCTATTCGGACAGGAGAACCCAGCGTCTATCGAAATCTTCTGAACGCGGAAATCAGGAAACTGCTTCCTGATCCATGTTCCAAAATCGTTGTACAATGACATTGAACTTTGAGCTTTGAACTTTAAACTTTGAGCTTTGAACTTTATGGTTAGCCTTGAATATTAGCTTTTAACTTGATAATCAGCCTTTGAGCTATAAACTATCAACTATAAACTATAAACCATCAACTATCTCCCCCTTCAACGCCGTCTTGTCGTGATTGAAATCACCCAGGCGAACCTTGATGAGCTGGTTGTCATATTCCTCCTTGGCAAGGGCTGATGAAAGTTCTACACGAACATAGTTCCTGGTGAAGCCATGCATCGCCTTGCCTCTTGGTGCTTTTTCAAAAAGAACTTCAGCTTCCGTACCGATATACTGGGCATAGAACTCCTGAGTCTTCTGGTCGCTCAACTCCAAAAGGCGCTTAGAGCGCAACTTCTTTTCCTTCTCCTCTACCACGTATGGAATCTTTAAGGCAGCAGTTCCAGGACGCTCGGAATATGGGAACACATGGAGCTGCGTAACAGGCAGACTCTTCAGGAACTCATAGCATTCCTCAAAGCACTCTGGGGTCTCGCCACGACAACCCACCATCACATCTACACCGATGAAGGCATCAGGCATCTTTTCCTTGATGAGGTTCACCTTGTGGGCGAAGAGCGCCTTGTCGTAACGACGGTGCATCAGCTTGAGCACCTCGTCGCTTCCACTCTGCAATGGGATGTGGAAGTGAGGCATGAAGGCACGGCTCTCTGCGCAATAGGCAATGAGATCGTCATCGCAAAGGTCTGGTTCCAGACTGGAGATACGATAACGCTTGATACCCTCCACCTGATCCATCGCCTTCACGAGGTCGAGGAATCGTTCGTGGGTGGTCTGACCGAAGTCACCGATGTTCACACCGGTAATCACGATTTCCTTACCACCCTCGGCTGCCGCCTGCTCACATTGAGCCACGAGCGACTCGATGCTTGGGTTACGGGAGTTGCCACGGGCGAAAGGAATGGTGCAATAGGTGCAATAGTAGTTGCAGCCATCCTGTACCTTCAGGAAATAGCGGGTGCGGTTACCACGGGAGCATGAAGGCTGGAAAGTCTTGATCTCCTTGGTCTTCACGCTGTGGTGCTGATGAAGTGCAGAATCTGTCTGCTCCAGATCCTCTCCGTTGGCAGATAGTCCGTTCTCTGCAGCAAACTTCTTAGCCCACGCATCGCTGAGATATTGAATCAAGTGTGCCTTCTCATTGGCTCCAAGCACCAGGTCAACGCCTTCAATCTTGCTCACATTCTCCGATTCCAACTGCGCATAGCAGCCGGTAACGATAACGAAGGCACCAGGGTTCTGGCGCACCATGCGATGGATGGCCTGACGGCACTTATGGTCGGCAACTTCGGTCACCGAACAGGTATTGATGAGACAAATGTCTGCTTTCTCCCCCTTCTGAGCAGTAATGACACCCATATCTTCGAGCATCTTGCCAAAAGTAGAAGTTTCCGAGAAGTTGAGTTTGCAGCCCAAAGTATAATAGGCAGCCTTTTTGCCTTGGAAGGCACTTGAATCTATCATATATTTATCTTTTTCTTTGTTTCTTTTAAGCTTTTGCCCTTTACCTTTCCCTTCGGCCGGTGACCGTTGGTTTAGGGCGCATTGTTGATTGCTTTTATACCCCAGGGGCTATAAAACGAAAAAGCCGCTAGACCGAAGTCCAGCGGTTGTTTCTCTCATTTTTTCGTTCGTAAGTAATTCTAAATTACTTAACTGAATCAGTAGCAGCTGAATCAGTAGCAGCTGAATCAACAGCAGCAGTTGTGTCTACCTGAGCTGTGTCAGAATCAGCAGAAGCTGTGTTCTGAGCTGTTTTGTTACCACATGATGCGAAAGAGATAGCTGCGATAGCTACGAACATAAAAACTAATTTCTTCATTTTCTTTGCTTTTTAAATCTGTAAAACAATCATTCGTTTATTAAAACTGATGCAAAGGTAAGCATTTTTTTGATACGGCGTACTTTTTTTTGTGTTTTTTTTTAGGGGTATTTTGTAACAAAATTACAAACTATTGATATACAGCCAATTACAAAGTGCTAACAAAGGTTAAAGTTTTCAATATGCTCGGGAACAGCCCAAAATTAACACTTTTCGGTGTTTTTTAGCGCAACAAAGGTGTGCGCCAACACCCCTGCCGAAGTGAGAGTAGATACATATAATAAGGTACGCGCGAGGAAAAGAGCAGAAACTTTTCTTCGGAAAGAGCAACTTTTTCATCGAAGAGAGATGATTTTTTCAAGAAGAGAGATGATTTTTCCAAGAAATCGAGCCCAAAAACTTTGCTAGCCGAGAACTTTTTAGTAACTTTGCCCTCAGAAACAGAATCATAAACAAACAAAGATGATACAGCTAAAAGAAAATCGGGGCATTCCCCGCAGCATTCTCCTGATGATGGCCATCATCGCAGGACTCACCGTAGCCAACTGCTACTACAATCAGCCGCTTCTCGAACTGATCCGTCATGATCTGGGCATTACCGAGCAAAGCGCCAACCTCATTACCGTGATTACCCAAATAGGTTACGCACTGGGACTGTTTTTTCTCATTCCTCTGGGTGACATGTTCTCACGCAAGAAGCTCATCCTTGCGAATATGACCATTGCAGCCGTGATGGCCATCGTGATGGCTGTAGCGCAAAACGTATGGATGCTCTGGGGAGCTTCGTTGCTGATTGGTGCCTGTTCCGTGATTCCGCAGTTCTTCATCCCGATAGCAGGACAGTTTTCTGAGCCCAAGAACAAGAGCAGGAATATGGGTATTGTACTCTCCGGACTGCTCACGGGTATTCTTGCCTCGCGAGTAATCAGCGGCTACATCGGCGAATGGCTGGGATGGCGGGAGATGTTTTTCATTGCCGCCCTCGTCATGATTGCCTGCATGGGCGTGATGCTATTGATGATGCCAGAGATGAAGCGCAACTATGTGGGTACCTACAGAGGACTGATGACCACCGTGGCAGAGATCTTCATCCTCCACCCTTCCATCCGCATCTACTCCATCCGTGCAGCCTTCGGTTTCGGCAGCATGATGGCAATATGGTCTTGCCTCGCCTTCCATCTTGCCCAACCTCCTTTCAAGGCAGGAAGCGACATGGTGGGAATGCTCGGACTTTGCGGAATCATGGGAGCCATGGCGGCAAGTGGCGTAGGAAAGCTGGTTCCTAAGTTCGGCATTCATAAATTCAGCCTGCTTGGAGCAGGCATGCAGATCATTGCCTGGGGAATAGCCTTGCTCTTCGGCGACACCTATGCAGGACTCATCGCAGCCATCATTTTGGTTGATATAGGTCTGCAATGTCAGCAGCTCAGCAACCAGAGCGGTTGTCTGCAGGAGATTCCACAGGCATCCAACCGTGCCAATACCATCTTCATGACAACCTATTTCATTGGCGGTTCACTCGGTACTTTCTGTGCCGGATACGTATGGACCCGCGCCAACTGGCTAGGAGTCTGCATCGTGGGCATTACCTTTGCGTTCATTTCCTTAGCCATTACACTAAGTAACAAGAAATAAGAATATTGAAAAGAGATTATACTTGCAACAAGCAAGAACACAAAAAGAGATTATATTCCCCACAAAGCAGGAATATAATCTCTTTTGTTTTATAAAGACTGAAGCCAGCTTTTCGCTAGCCAGGCGTCAACTACATTTTTTCCTCACCATACATTTCCTTCCACCAGCTGCCATCATCCTGCAGCCACTTGGCGAACCAGGCAAAGATGGTATCCTGCCACTTGAGGCGCTTCTCATAATCGATGATGTGATGGTCCTGACCATCTACCAATACCATCGCCGTAGGACGACCGAGGAGTTTCAATGCCGTATAGAGCTGAATACTCTCGCCCACAGGCACATTGTTATCGGCAGTTCCGTGAACAAAAAGCAATGGTGTATGAATCTTATCTGCATTATAAAGCGGACTCTGATCTACGAAGAGATGCTTGTTGGTCCAAGGATACTCGTTAGCCATGGAAACCTCGCTGTAACTGTAGCCCCAATAACCTTCACCCCAATAGCTGGTGTGGTCGCTGATGCCGGCATGAGAGATGGCAGCAGCAAAGAGATTGGTCTTGGTCTGAAGATACTGCGTCATGAAACCACCATAGCTGGCACCGATGCAACCTATCTTCTTTCTGTTCACAAAACTATGCTCATCGCAGAAAGCCTGGGTGCTGGAGATAATATCCTCAGCCACACCCTCGCCCGCAGTATCCACATGACGGGCAGAGAACTTCTGACCGAAACCAGTAGCTCCGCTCGGATTCACTACCAGCACCACATAACCCATCGCAGCATATACATGATGAGGATAGCGGCTCTGGAACATTCGGGTAGTAGGACTACATCCGCCATAGTAATTCACTACCATCGGATACTTCTTGGAAGCATCGAAATGAGGTGGCAGATAGTAACGGCAGCAAAGCGTGTCGCCACGAGAGTTCACGAAATTCCAAGCCTTGCACTCGCCCAACTCGATATTCTTCAACAAACGGGCACTGAGATCATCAACAAGCTGAGACTTCTGCGCCTTCAGATTCATCTTGTAGAGTCGGTCGGCATTGGATACGCTCTGTCCGGAGAACGCCATTTCCGTAGCAGATGATGCAACAGAGAAGCTCTTGATGTTCTCCTCTGGAGTCTTGAACAATGTAAACTTGCCTGATTTCGGATTGAGCTGGAAGAGATGCATGCAATCCTTATCTTCTGCCGTGAAGTAGATGTTGCCATCTGCCTTACTCCAATCCACACTCTGCACGTTCGGATTGAAATCCTTGGTCAGCGGACGAACCTTCTTATCCGCAAGAGTCATCAGATAGAGCTGGGTATCAATCATACTTGGTGTCTGTCCCTCCTCTACATTCTTTCCGATACCACCGAATGCCTCAGGCGAACCCGTAACGAGAATGCTCTTACCATCTGGCGAGAACTGGGCGCCATTCAGAAACTCCCCCTTCTCTATCAAAGTCTCCACACTCATATCATTGAGATTAAGACGATAGTAGGAATTAAGAGTGGTAGGACGCTTGGTAAGGCGTTCTTCACTCTTGCCGATGAGCAGATAGCGGGAATCTGCAGAAATATCGCTGAGATAGACGTTGTGATAGCCGAAAGTGAGCGGCTGGAGAACACCCGACGCCAAATCAAACTTGGCAAGATAGCTACGGCTTCGCCATCCTGGTTGACGGTCATCAGGCTCCTTCACATCATACACCTGCGCATCTTTCTTTCTGCCCTCGGTATAAAGAGTGTAGATAAGCGTCTTCTCATCGGGAGTAAACTGGAACCATCCGTCTGGAATATTGGCAGCCAACACTTCGCGATCCATATTGAGCGGATTGATGGTGATGAGCTGCAGCTCGCCATCTGCCTTGCCTTCGCCGGCAATAGAGCTGTCGCTCGCCTTCTGGGTAAAGTACATCTTGTTGGTACGAGGCATCCATCTTACGCCCTCTTCGAAAGAAGCTACCACCTTGTTGGTCTGACTGTTTCGCAATTCGTTGATGCTATGATTCTTGCCCTGTCTATCTACCCAAGTCTTGCGCACTATCATAAACTTGCCGTTTGGCGACATCTGAACACTTGCATAGTTAGGCATGCAGATCACATCGTATATATTGAATGCGCGCTTGGTGCTGGCAGCAGATTCTCCTACGCTGAGCTGCTTGCCATCGGCTGCGGAAATGCTGATCTTGAAATCCTTGTCAGATGATTCAGTGAGGTACTTGATCACCACTGTATGACTAGATGGCATCAAGGTAGTTTCTGCCTTGCCACCATTCACGGTCACCTGCTCTCCATCAACGAAGAGGCGATATTGCTTCAAACCCTTCACCTCGATGGTAACCTTGGTACGGCTGATATTTGATACGGTGAAAGAAGCCAGGTGAATTGCATTCTGCTTGCTATCCGCCAGAAGCTGGGATGCAGCCACCTCTTTTCCATTATTCAATAAAGTAAACGAAAGTGGAGAGTCAAGCACACCCTCCATCGAAAATTTCTCCCCCTTCACATTTACGCTATCCGCCATCCAAGGGGTAGCCACAGGATAAGGGCCGGCATGCTTCAGCTTCTGCACTTCGATGGTCTCGGCATTCGCAGAAAGCGACAAGCCGAGCGAAGCACAGAGAGCAGCGCTAAAAGTAAGAGCCTTGAGGCTCAAGGTTGTTGTTTTCATCATGATTTTATGTGTATCTTTTATCTGTTCGATTCAATTTTTTCCTCTTTCAAAAAGCATTATAGTTTGATGGCAAATTCGATGCCTGTAGGAGCAACCGAGAGACTGAGGTTATCGTTCACCCCATTCTCCTTTTCCAACTCCCCATCCATTTCCTTTGCTTTCTTCTTTTTCTTTCCCAGAATCCAGTCACCCAGCAGATAGCCAGCCTCAGCAGAAGCCACACCAATGGCGGCACCAGCCACAACATCACCCCAGTGATGGCGATTTCGTCTTACTCTATCCACCGCCACGGTAGTAGCCACAGCATAACCTGCCACACCAATCCAAGGCGACACCTTGCGGTATTCATGCATCAGGACCGTGGCTCCAGAAAAGGCGACAGAGGTATGCCCCGAAGGAAACGAATGATTGTCCGTTCCATCTGGACGTTTCTCATGGATAGTATGCTTCAGTGAATATGTCACGGCAGCATTCACACCAAATGCCAGTACCTGGGCACCGATTCTTCGCTGCCAAGTACTTTCAGCCTCCACTCCACACGCCTTCAATCCAAAGACGGCAATGGTAGGAACAAAGCGAAGAACATCATCAATGCCGTCGCCATGATAACGCTTGTCCTGGGAGTAAACTGGAAGTACCATCAGCATACTCAAAGCTATTATAATCAACTTTTTTTTCTTCATGGGTACAAAGGTACTGCAAAAAATAGAATTTCCTGCTACTTCATCCCCAGAAAAGAAAGAAAACCTACCAATATTATATCTTTTTAAACAAAATATCTAACATTTATATAGGAAAACTAGAGTTTTTTTTGTAATTTTGCAGTCAAAATAGATAGAAGCGAGAAACAACCCAAAAGATTGTTCAACACACTCTTCGATTGCTTGATGCAAGAGATTAGTAAATACACATTATTATATATATAGGATAAAATGAAGAAACAGACCCAAGCCATTCATTTGGAATATGAGCGCCGCGATGCCTACGATTCGCTGAGCGTGCCAGTATATAACACCCTCGCCTACGAGTTTGACAATGCTGCCATCATGTCGGAGGCATTTACAGACAAAATCAAGGCTCCTGATTACTCGCGAGTAGAAAACCCTACGGTTACCAATCTGGAACGCCGTGTGGCTGCATTGACAGATGCCGCTCACGCCACTGCGTTCAACTCAGGCATGGCTGCCATCAGCAATACCCTCATGTCGCTAGCGGCACAAGGCAAGAACATCGTCACCTCGAAGCATCTCTTCGGTAATACCTATGCGCTGCTCGTGGCTACCCTGCGCCGTTTTGGCGTAAAGGTCCGCCTACGCGATTTAACCAATATCGAGGCTGTGCGTGAGGCTATCGACGACGACACCTGTTGCGTATTCCTTGAAATTCTGACCAACCCACAGTTGGAGGTTGCCGATTTGAAGGCTATTTCAGAAGTGGCTCACGAGAAGAATGTGCCTTTGGTGGTAGATTCTACCGTGATTCCTTTCACCCAATTTTCAGCAAAGAGCTTGGGCGTGGATATCGAGGTGGTTTCCAGTTCCAAGTATGTAAGCGGTGGTGCTACTTCACTCGGCGGTCTGGTCATCGACTACGGAACCCCTTACAATGGCGACTTCGCCAAGCGCCTCTATGGTGAGATGCTCTTCAACTTCGGTGCCTACATGACACCACAGGTAGCCTATATGCAGACCATCGGACTCGAAACGCTCGATGCCCGCTATCGTGTACAGAGCAGCAACGCCCTGGAACTCGCCAAAAAGTTGCGCACTCTGCCACAAATTCAATATGTGAACTATGTAGGTTTGGAAGATAATCCTTATCACGAGTTGGCACAGCACCAGTTTGGCAAAACAGCAGGAGCCATGATCTGCATCGACTTGGAAAGCAAGGAGGCATGCTTCAACTTCCTCAACAATCTGAAGCTCATCCATCGTGCCACCAACCTCTTCGACAACCGTTCTCTTGCCATCCACCCGGCAAGCACCATCTTCGGTGCATTCTCTGAGAACATGCGTAGATCAATGGATGTTAAGGACACGACCATCCGACTGAGCATAGGTCTGGAAGATGTAGACGACCTCTTCGAAGACATCAAGCAGGCGGTTGAAAGTTTATAGTTTATAGTTGAAAGTTGATAGTCTTCTTTTAGTTGATAGTTAATAGTTTACAGTTAACAGGTCAGAGAAAAAGGCTAATCATAAAGTTCAATGTTCAAAGCTCAAAGTTCAAAGTAAAAACATGTACGATTTCGATAAGATAATAGACCGTTCGGGCAGCGACGACCTCAAACATGGTGCCCTGCTGCCTCGCTGGGGACGCGACGACCTGCTGCCACTTTGGGTAGCCGATATGGATTTCGAGACCCCATCATTCATCACCGATGCCCTCAAGGCACGATTGGAACATTCGCTCTTCGGCTACACCATGGAGCCAGCCGATTATCTGCCTAGCATCATCGACTGGGTGCATGACCACCACCAGTGGGATGTGAAGCGAGAGTGGATCCGCTTCATTCCAGGTATAGTAAAAGGTATCGGACTCGTGGTGAATGTCTTCACCCGTCCTGATGAGAAAGTCATCATCCAGCCACCCGTTTATCATCCATTCCGCCTCACTCCAGAGGGCAACGGAAGAGAGGTGGTCTTCAATCCGCTGAAAATGAAGGAGGATGGATATTACGAGATGGACTTCGAAAACCTGGAGAAAGTTTGCGATGAAAAGTGCAAGATACTCATTCTTTGCAACCCTCATAATCCGGGCGGAATCACCTGGAGCAAGGAGACTCTTCTGCAACTCGCCGACTTCTGCTACGAGCACCATCTGCTCGTTATCAGCGATGAGATTCATGCCGACATGGCTCTCTTCGGGCACAAGCACATCCCATTCGCTTCGGTTTCTGACAAGGCTAGAGACATCAGCATCACCTTCCAGGCACCATCCAAAACCTTCAACATCGCAGGTATCGTGAGCAGTTACGCCATTGTTCCCAACGAACAGATTCGCAGGAAGTTCTATACATGGTTGTCTGCCAACGAATTAGACGAACCTACCCTGTTTGCTCCCATCGCCACCATTGCCGCCTTCCGCAAGGGAGAAGAATGGCGAAAGGCAATGCTTGCCTACATAGAGGACAACATCCGATTCGTAGAGGATTACTGCCGAGAGCATATCCCTGGCATCCGTCCGCTGCGCCCACAGGCTTCCTTCCTCATATGGCTCAACTGCCGTGACCTGAAGCTTTCACACGATGCCCTCCTCGACCTCTTCATCGACAAGGCACACCTGGCACTGAACGATGGCGAAATGTTTGGTCCTGGCGGCGAAGGCTCCATGCGACTGAATGTGGCAACACCAAGAAGCATCCTCCAGCAAGCCCTGAAGCAATTGGAAGATGCAGTTAAGAAACTATAGAAAGTTGATATGAAAATCTTACATACCAGCGACTGGCATCTGGGACATACGCTCTACAACTTCGACCGTACCGAAGAACAGACTGCCATGCTCGCCCAAATCATAGACATCGTAAGAGAGGAGAAGCCAGATGCGTTTCTCCTCTCGGGCGATGTATATCATACCTCTCAGCCCTCAGCTGCCGTACAAAAGATGTTCACCGACGCCATCGTGCAGATTCACGAGGCAAATCCCGACATGACCATCGTCATCACCGCAGGCAATCATGATAGCGGAACCAAACACGAGATTTTCAAGACTCCCTGGCAGGCATTAAAGGTGTTTTCTGTTGGAAACATAGACAAGGAGCATCCCGAAAATCACATCATCGAAGTGAAAGAAAAGAAGAAACCGCAAGACGAAATCAAGGGTTACATCGTAGCCGTTCCTTACTGCTACGAGCGAAGCATTCCCGAAGGATTCTTCCAGGAAATTCTGGATAAAGTGAAAGAAAGGAACCAGGAACTTCCTGTTATCATGATGGCGCATACCACCGTAAAGGGTTGCGACTTCAAGGGGCACGACAATGCTACAGAATATACTGTAGGAGGAATCGATTCTTTGGAAATCAGCGACTTGGGAGAAGGATATGATTATCTTGCCTTAGGTCATATCCACCATGAGCAGTGGATTCGTGGCAGCCACCATCGTATCCGCTATGCGGGAAGTCCGATGGCAGTAAGTTTTGATGAGAACTATGAGCATAGTGTGAGCCTCATCACCATCGGCAAGCATGGGGATGAAGTGGAACTCAAGAAGATTGCGATAGAAAACCCTAAGCCGCTGGTCACCCTGCCCGCTTCTGAAAACCTGCAAGGAAACTTCACTTCCTGGGATGAAGCAAAGAAGCTTTTGGAAGATTTCCCTTCTGATATCCCTGCCTATATCCGCCTGAATGTGGAAGTAGAAGATTTCCTTCCCGTGGCAGCCAACCAGGAGGCAGCACAACTTGTAAAGGATAAGCTATGCCGCTTCTGCCTCATCAACACCCGAAGAAAGCAACATTCCGAAGCATCCCAACCTCGAACAATGACCGTACAGGAATTCCAGTCGGAAGCACCTATCGACATCGCCCGCCGATACGCCGAAGATTGCGGCATTACCTTCGATGATGAACTCAAGGAAATGTTTAAAGAAATAACCGAACAGTTATAAGTGCCAGGATTCTGATTCTTCACACTTTGTTCTTTACTTTTCACAGCAATAATATGATTCTACAAAAACTCGAAATACATAACATCGCTTCTATCGAGGATGCAACCATCGACTTCGAGGCTCAGCCCCTAGCCGATAGCGAGGTGTTCCTCATCACCGGAAAGACGGGTGCAGGCAAATCAACCCTCCTCGATGCCATCTGTCTGGCGCTCTATGCCAGCACTCCCCGTCTCGAAAACACGAGCATGCAGGGAGAAATGCGTGACAACGAAAAAGATATCAAGATTAAAGACCCAGTGCAACTGATGCGCCGCAATACCGGTGAGGCTTTCGTGCGCCTTACCTTTATAGGCAGCAACGATGTGCATTACGAGGCACAATGGTCGGTGGCAAGAGCCCGCAACAAGGTGACGGGAAAGATACAGAACAAGAAATGGGCGCTCCGCAATCTGGATACCGATTTTACCTATGCCAAAGATAAGGAGATTCGTGAGGAGATAGCCCTCGCTATCGGTTTGGATTTCAAGCAATTCTGCCGTACCACTCTCCTGGCACAAGGTGAGTTCACCCGATTTCTTAACAGCAAGGACGATGAGAAAGCCGAGATTCTGGAGAAAATAACAGGTGTGGATGCCTACTCTAGAATTGGAGCCAAAATCTTTGAGCAAACTGTAGAGAAAAAGAAGATTTGGGAGGATTCCCAACAAAAGATTGAAGGCATTCAGATTCTGAACGATGAAGAAATCGCTCAGAAGAACAACCAGTTGCAACAGCTGGATGAGCAGAGCCAGCAACTCAAAACTACCTTGGAAAAGGAACAGAAAAAGCTTCGCTGGCTTCAACAGGAACAGGATTTCCGTCAGCGGAAAGAGCAGGCAAAAGAAGATCTGGCACATGTGAAAGCCATCGCCGAAAGCGACGAAACCCAACAGCAAGAGCAAACCATTGCCCTTTGGAACCATACCATCGAGGCTCGCGCCAAGATGAACGAAGCTGCATCATGCGCTAAGACCATCCTGCAACAAGAAGCCCAACTGCAATCTTTAGAGCAAACATTCCGACAGATTCAGGGAGCACAAAGCTATGAACTTCAGCAGGAGCAGACCATCGCTTTGTCTATCAGGAATATTGACGACAATTTGGCTCAAGAAGCACCCAAAGTGAATCTCTACGAAAATGCACAAACCCTGAATACGCTCATCAATTCCTATCTGAAGAACAAGAAGGATGCAGAGAACAACCTGCAGTATGCCAATCAGATTAAGAAGGAACTGAGCACCCAGTATCAGCCAAAGCTTGAGAATGCCAAGACGATGCTCGAAGAATGCCAGAAAACATATAACCAACAGGTTATCAAGGCACAGGAGGCAGAAACTGAGCTGGAACACCTTCATTTGCCTCAGCTTCGCCAGCAACAAGAAGCACACAAAACGCTTCTTAACGACATTCAAGCAGCCAAGAATCTCCTCGAACTCCTACACGAGGAGCAGAATCGTCATGTCCTTTCGAAGGAGAATCTGGTTCAACTTCAAAACTCTATCCAGGAAAAAGAAAAGCAGTTACAGGTTTTAACGCAGGAATCTCATGATGCAGAAATCCGAAAGAATGCCCTCCAGCTTGCGTATGAAAAGCAACGGGAAAGTATTAACAAATGGGCTAAAAGCATCAGAATAAAGTTGCAAATAGGCGACACCTGCCCCGTTTGCCAACAACGAATAGAAAATACCCTGCCCCACGAAGACAATATCGATGCCCTGGTTGTAGAAGCAGAAAAGCTTTATAAGGATGCCGAGAACGAATACAACAAGATATTAACAAGCCAAAATGCCCTGGATGCAGACATCAAGGCTTTAAAGAACAGTCTTGCCAACGAACAGAAGGTCTTTGCCAAATGCTGTGAATCGCTAGCCAAGGCTACCCAAAAAGCCCAGGAAGCTGCCAAAAAGATTCCGGAAGGAGAAAACGGCGAAGCACAGACTCGGGCAAACCTTGAAAAGGTATCTGCTCAAATTGCAGAAGCCGAAGCCAAGGAAAAAGAGGCTAAAAAGCTTAGAACGCTCAGAGACCAGAAACTTCAGGAATACGAAGTGCAAAGAAATGGGATGTTAGCCGCACAGCAGAAAGTGGATGATACCCAGCATCGTATTGAAGTTATCGAAGCTCAGATTTCCTTACAGAACAAAACCAGCGAGAAGGCACTGCAAGATATCCATTTACTGATTGGCGAAGCCGGAAAACTTTCATGGCAAAATGATTGGCATACAATGCTCACCGAGTTTGGAAAAGAGGTTGAAGATGGTGCCATCATCTACAAGATGAACACTGAGAAACAGCAGAAACTTGTTGCAGAACTTAAGCAATTTGAAGAGGGCAACAAGAATCTTGCCGCTGCTCTGGATGCCATCATCAAGCTCATGCCAACCTGGGGAACACCTTCAAAAGAGCCACTGATGCTGAAACGTATTCCAAAAGTACTTACCAGAGCTTCTGAATTGCAAAGCCAGATAACGGCTGCCCTGCAACAAATGAATGCGGCAAAAGAGAAGGAAGAAGACACCAAGAAATGGCTGAAGGAATTCATGGAGAAAAAACAGGAGATGTTGAAAGATTTCTCTGACAAAGAACAGGAGATATTGCTGGATGAGAACCTCTTACTGCAACTCGACACACTCCAACAGTGTGATATTGCCGAAAAGACGGAAGCTATCAATCGTATAAAACAGCAGTTGGTCAGCAAACAAACGGTTTGGGATGAACTGGAAAAAGCTTATCAACTCCATACAGGAGAATATGAAGCTTTGTTTGATGAAGATGAGAAGATGCCTATAGGAGAAAAGATGTCGGAAGAAGAATCCTTAGACACAAGAATTTCCACCAGCATCGCATCGCTCGAAGCCCAGCTTTCTGAATTGGGCAACCAGCGTGGAGGAATCATCAGAGACCTGGAAATCGACCGCTCCAACAAAGCGAAAGTCGGCTCACTTCTGCAGGAATCAGCGCAGAAGAAAGCCGACTTTGAAAAGTGGAGCCGTTTGAACCAGCTTCTTGGCGACGCCACTGGCAACAAGTTCCGTCGCATCGCCCAAAGTTATGTACTCGCCAGCCTCATCCACTCAGCCAACGGATATATGCGGACGCTCAGCGACCGCTATATATTAAAGGTGGTACCTGGCACCTTCGTCATATCTCTTGAAGATGCCTATCAGGGCTATGTGAGCCGAGCCGCCAGCACTCTTTCGGGTGGTGAAAGCTTCCTCGTCTCGCTCTCCCTGGCACTTGCACTCAGCGACATCGGCACCCAGCTCTCTGTGGATACCCTCTTTATCGACGAGGGTTTCGGAACCCTGAGCGGCGAACCGCTGCAACATGCCGTCAACACCCTGCGCAGCCTCCACTCCAAGTCGGGACGCCATGTGGGTATCATCAGTCATGTGGAAGAACTCAAAGAACGTATCCCCGTACAGATTCGGGTGAACCAGGAAGGCAATAATTCGAGCAGTACCATCGAAATCGTGGGCTAAGCATCTGCACGCATTATCCCTCGTCTTCCATCAATTCACAAATCAGCTTGATCTCGGAGTAGTCGATGCCATCCCCCATCGCCTCCTTGATCTCGCTGAAGTGCTCTATATCAGGATGAGCCTTCATAAAATCTCGAATCTTCTTCTCATGGGCACTTGATATCAGTGCACGCAAGCCAACCTTTCCTTCCTTCACGTATGGAATGAGATGACCGATGATAGTACTCCTGACAAAACCACGTTCCTCTGCAATCTGATCCACGGTCATACCTTGTTTATAAAGATTGTAACTGATTTCCTTTGTAGGGGTTTTCGGCTCCTTTGGACCATTCGAATTCTTTGGTTTTCTCGCTTTCTTACTAGAGCCAGAGCCATTCTTCCCTGAGCCTTCCACTGAAGATGCAGTCTCATCCATCAAGAGGAACTGTGCCTTCTTCTTCAGATAATCAGTCACGCTGAACTCGGCGCTCTGCTCATATCGCAGAAGTCTCTCCTTCAATCTTACATCTTCTGAAAAAACAGAAAAGCGGTCTTCAAACTGCTTTTTGCCCACCTTGTTGTCTGTATCAAGGTTCGACTTTCTGATTAAATCGCTCAGAATACTTATCTTATCCAAGAAATACTGGGCACCCTTGTGGATGCGGTCTTGCAGTTCGGCTTGACCCACATCAGGATTCTGCCCCAGCATACGAGTGTATTGCACACGGAATTTATCCGATACACTAATCAGATTCTTCAGCACCACCTGCAGTTTCTGATACTCGCCCACCACACGAGGATATTTGCCCGTAAAGAACTCCACCAGGCAACGCATCAAGTGCTCATAGCTGCTACTGATAGCATAGAAATCGAAGAGCTCACGAATGCAGTGCAACACATATTGCTGTTCCAGATAGCTGATTTGTTCCTTACTAGGCGAAGCAAGTTGGCTATTGAAGGCATCCACCGTCTGGTCGCTGATGATGGCGCCACGAGACAACGGCTGGCTGAGCACCATACCTTCCAAAGTCTTGCAGCGGCTCAACGCCACATAGGTCTGGCCATGGGTAAAGCTATGGGAAGCATCAATGATGGCATGCTCAAAGGTAAGACCCTGACTCTTATGAATGGTTATCGCCCACGCCAGTCGGAGCGGATACTGGCGGAAGCGTCCTTCCACGCTCTCCTCAATTTCCTTGGTTTCCTCATTCAGAGTATATTTCGAATTGGTCCACTCCATCTGTTCCAGTTCAAAATCCTGGTAGGTATCCTTGCTGCGCACGGTAATCTTGTCGCCGATGATGGTGCGCACCTCGCCAATCATACCATTATAGAAACGGTGCTGGGGATCGTTCTTGATAAACATCACCTGCGCTCCCGGTTTCAAGATAAGCTTGAAATCAGCAGGATAAGATGATTCCGGGAAATTGCCTTCCACCTCGGCAGTAAAGGAATACGCCTGCGACGGAAGAGCTGCAAGCTGCTGCTCGTTGATATACTGCGCAGGAGCATTATGGGTGGTCAGACGGATATAGTTGCCCTCCTTAGGCGGTTCGAAATTTGGGATATATCGCTGGTTCAGAGCCTGCAACGTGGCTTCGGAAGCCTTGTTCTCCCTAATCTGATTAAGAAGAGAAATAAACTGCTGGTCTTGCTGACGATACACCTTTTTGAGTTCGATGGTAAGATAGCCCGCCTGCTTCAAGGCATTGCTGCTGAAGAAGAAAGGGGTATCATAATACTGCCCTATCATCTGCTCTTCCTGCGGAGTAACCACAGGAGCAAGCTGATGCAAATCGCCTATCATGAGAAGCTGAACGCCTCCGAAAGGCAAGTCGTGGCGCTTGCGATATTGACGCAATACGGAATCGATGGCATCAAGCAGATCGCTGCGTACCATACTGATTTCGTCGATGACAAGCAGGTCGATGCTTCGGATGATGTTACGTTTCAGATTACTGAATTTATAGCGTTTCTGTTCGCCACTACCGAAGGTCGTACCTGGCACGTATGGCGAAAACGGAAGTTGGAAGAACGAATGAATGGTCATTCCTCCAGCGTTGATGGCAGCGATGCCCGTAGGAGCCAGCACCACCATGCGTTTAGGCGACAGTTCTTTCAATCGCTTGAGGAAGGTCGTCTTACCTGTGCCCGCCTTTCCCGTAAGGAAAAGGTTGGCACTTGTCTTTTCTATAATGTTCCATGCCAGGATGGATTCTTCGTTCATTTCCATGACCACTTCTTTTAAAATGCTAGATTTCCTCTACTATCTCGCTCATCTCCTTGCGCTTCTTCTCGGCACGAGGACAATCATCGGCAATATGCCCGATAGGAATGATGACCACAGCCTCATATCCCTCACGTGGGAATAGCAGCTGCATCTTCTCAGTATCATAATTGCATACCCAGCAGGTTCCCAAACCTCTTTCAGTAGCAGCCAGACAGAGGTGCTCGGTAGCTATTGCCACATCAATATCTCCATGAGGCTTCTCATCGTATCTGCGAACCCAATTCTCGTCCACATTTCTCATGCCCACGATATACATCGGAGCCGTCTTGAACCACTCGCGGTCGTAGCACTGCTGCAACTTCTGCTTAGCCTCATCCGAACGGACGATGAGCCAAAGCCAAGGCTGCCTGTTCACTGCCGATGGTGCCAAACGCACACATTCCATGATGTAATCCAAATCCTCCTGACTTACCGCCTCAGAGGTAAACTTGCGAGCCGAGAATCGTTCCTGGCTCAATGCCAACATATTTTTCATACCGTTTCGTTTTAAACTTTTTAATCCTTTTAATCCTTCTATAAACACATTCAATTTTTCAGAAATCGAAAGCATTTACCTTTTTAAAAGGCAAAATTACAAAAAATCCACGAAAAGCCCAAGCCTTTCGGAGATTTTCTTTCTAATCATCCTATGATTTTCCTGAATTTATTTACCCTTAAGGGAAAATATATTTAGCCTTAAGGGAAAATATTTTTTGCCTTAAGGGAAATTATCCTAGATAAAGACTAGCGTTTCGAATATTTTTTGTAATTTTGCAACACGAAAGGATTTGTAAGATAAGAAAATGATAGGATTGGCTGATTGCAATAACTTCTACTGTTCGTGCGAACGAGTGTTTCGCCCCGACCTGATAGGAAAGCCCGTGGTTGTTTTGAGCAACAACGACGGGTGCGTCATTGCACGCTCAGAAGAAGCCAAGGCTTTGGGATATAAGATGGGCGATCCGTTCTATCAGGTAAAGGAAAAACTGGAGGCAGAAGGCGTAGCCATTTTCTCCAGCAACTATACACTTTATGGATCGCTTTCCAACAGGGTGATGTCGATGCTTTCGCACTACTCGCCCCGCATCGACCAATACTCCATCGATGAAAGTTTCTTCGAAGTGGATAGTTCCATGGCAAAGAGCTTTTTCGAAACTGATCATTCCATGGCAGAACGTTTCTTCAAGGAATATCCGAAGGAAAACGTTACTTCTGCTACATCAGATCCTTTGCTCCACCAATATGGTGCCAGGATTTCTGCCGATGTGCTCCGATCCGTGGGAATCCCTATCTCCATCGGCATCGCAGAAACGAAAACACTGGCAAAAATCGGATCCAAATTCGCCAAGAAATACAAGGGCTACCAGGGCTGCTGCCTCATTGATACCGATGAACGGAGACACAAGGCCTTGTCGCTGTTCCCTATAGAAGATGTATGGGGAATCGGACGACAGATTGCCAGAAAGCTTGATTATATGGGCATTCGCACAGCTGCCCAGTTTGCTGACAAGAAAGAAAGTTGGGTGCGCAGCCATTTCAACATCACCACCGTGAGAACGTGGAAGGAACTGAATGGCGAAAGCTGCATCAGCATCGAGGAACTGCCACAGAAGAAGAGCATCTGCACCAGCCAGGGCTTTGCCGGTGAAGGCATCAGCGATAAGGATGTGGTGGAAGAAGCCGTGGCAAATTTCGCCGTGCGCTGCGCTGAAAAGCTGCGACGTCAGGGCAGCGTGTGCCAGGGAATCACTGTGTTTGCCTGGACATCCAGGTTCAATGAGAACGTGCCGGAATACACCATCCACGATTCTCTTACCCTGCCCATTGCTACCAATGCGCAGGAAGAAATAGTAGGTGCTGCCCTCAGCATTCTACGGGCCAAATACCCGAAACCGATGGCAGACAGCAGGCCCGATCGCCCCGGCATGTCGTTTCACTTCAAGAAAGCTGGCGTTATCCTGTGGCAGATTTCACCCGACCATCCCCGTC
The DNA here is from genome assembly GCF_019249655.2 of Segatella copri. Lineage (NCBI taxonomy): Bacteria > Pseudomonadati > Bacteroidota > Bacteroidia > Bacteroidales > Prevotellaceae > Segatella > Segatella copri. The sequence continues at coordinate 1,865,812 of NZ_CP137557.1, read as the reverse complement.
AGCAAGACCTCTTCGACACCATCGACCGGAGCAGGCAAAAGGCATTGATGGAAGCCATTGATGCCATCAACCGGAAGAATGGCTATGGAACCATTCGCCAAGCCGTTCAAGGCAATGGTTGCCGATTCGATCTGAAGCGGGAATATATGTCGAAGCGGTTTACCACAGATATTCATGAGATTCTGAAAGTAAAAACAAAATGAATAAGAATAACGATAACAAGATAAGACTGACATTTCACCCTGCGGAATTCGGAGCCAAGATGCCGATTCCGCTGGCAGAGCAAAGCGTAAAGGCAGGCTTCCCTTCGCCGGCACAAGACTATATGGAGGGAGAGATAGACCTCAACGATATTCTGGTTCGCCATCGTGAGGCCACTTTCTATGTACGTGTTTCGGGCGACAGCATGCAGGATGCAGGTATTCTCGATGGCGACCTAGCCATTGTAGATAGGCAGATTGAACCCTCCAACGGCAACTTCGTCATCGCCTTCGTGGATGGCGAATTCACCATCAAGCAATTCAAGATGGATGAGAGCGGTGCCTTCGGATGGCTCATCCCATGGAACAAAAACTTCTCCCCTATCCGGGTAGATGAAACCAACCGCTTCATGATCTGGGGCGTGGTTACCTATGTGATTCATCAGATTGCGGAATGATAAAAAAAGAAAAACAATCACATATTTCTGCCCATCTTCCTTTGCCACCTCATAAAAAAGTTGTACCTTTGCAGTCGAATTTTCAGCGATGACTAGGCTATATGCCTTATTAGAAATAGAATTTTCAGCAAATATATGTATTTAGTAATTCCAAATAAACAGCAGTAGTTATGAGTATTAATATCAAGAGAAATCAGTTGAAGAGAGTTGTAATCGTAGGTGGCGGACTCGGTGGTCTTCGTTTGGCAGAAGACCTCTGCAAGGCAAACCTGCAGGTGGTGTTGATCGACAAGAACAACTTCCATCAGTTCCCTCCGCTTATCTATCAGATAGCTTCGGCAGGTATCGACCCAAGTTCCATCTCCTTCCCTTTCCGACAGATTTTCCGCAAGCGCAAGAACTTCTACTTCCGCATGGCAGAAGCAAGAGCCGTGTTCCCAGACATGAAGATTCTGCAGACTTCCATCGGTAAGATCGAGTACGATTACCTGGTGTTCGCAGCAGGAACCACCACCAATTTCTATGGCAATGCCAACATCGAGAAATGGGCGATTCCGATGAAGACCGTTTCTGAGGCAATGGGATTGCGCAACGCCGTGCTGAGTAACCTGGAGCGTGCATTGACCTGTGCCACAGAAGAGGAGCGACAGGAACTCCTGAACGTGGTCATTGTAGGCGGTGGTGCCACAGGTGTGGAGATTGCCGGAGCCCTCTCTGAAATGAAGCGCTACGTGATTCCTTATGATTATCCTGATATGGACTCATCTCTGATGCACATCTATCTCCTGGAAGCGGGCGACAGACTGCTCGCCGGAATGTCACAGGACTCTTCTAAGAAAGCATACGAATTCCTCACCAGCATGGGTGTGGATGTGCAGTTTGGCAAGATGGTAACCGACTACAAGGACCACAAGGTTCTGATGAAGGATGGTCAGGAGATTCCTACCCGTACCTTCCTCTGGGTATCAGGTGTAAAGGCACAGCCTATCACGGGTATCGATGGCGACCATCTGGGCCGTGGTTTCCGAATCGTAGTAGATGAATTCAACCGCATCCCGGGCATGGACGGTCTCTTTGCCATCGGCGACCAGTGTATCCAGACCACAGACCCAGCTTATCCTGGCGGTCATCCACAGTTGGCCCAGGTAGCCATCCAGCAGGCTGCACTCCTGGCTAAGAATATCCAGAAGATTGCCGAGGGAGCCACTGATTCCCAGCTCAAGCCTTTCCGCTACAAGAACCTGGGTTCTATGGCTACCATCGGAAGACACAAGGCTGTAGTAGAGCTTGGCAAGTTCCACAGCCAGGGCTTCTTTGCCTGGGTATTATGGCTGGTAGTTCACCTCCGCTCTATCCTTGGCGTAAAGAACAAGGTAATGGTAATGCTCAACTGGCTCTGGAAGTACGTAAGCTATAACGATTCTATCCGAATGATTACCTACGCCACCAAGCCTAAGGAAGTGCGCGACCGTTTAAAGCGTGAACAGACCACTCACCTCGGCACCGACTTGCTGGAGAATGAAGAAGAGGATGCTTAAGATAAGGAGACAGATTAAGTTTAAATGCTTAAGATAAAGAGATAAAAACGGGTGTATCATTCAATAATATAGATGATACACCCGTTTCTTTTATGCAGATTCCAGAAGTCGATACCTTTATTAAGTAGATTCCCTTATCACAGTTTCACCTCTCAATGCAATTTCCTCTATCCTTCTATAACCATCGGCAATATGCTCCAGCAGCAGTCGGCAACTTTCCTGCGCCATTTTCTCAATAGGCTGCTCCACTACCGTCAACTGAGGATGAACCAAGGTAGCCAAGGCAGTGCCCGACATGCAGCAAAGTGCCACATCCTCCGGAATGCGCAAGCCACGCTTCTGGATAGCACTCTTGGCTCCCAACACAGCAGTCTCCGTAAAGCCAAAGACCGCATCAAAGGGCACATTCTTCTCCAGGAAACGCTCCATCACCCAACTACCCTCTTCAGCCGACAAGGCTGGCGACAAGACATCCTGCGCCTGATACTCTATATGAAATTTTTCCAGCGCATCCCGATAGCCCCTCAATCGTTCATAGCTGTTTCGGATATAAGCAGGTCCCGGAATATGAATAATATGCTTATACCCCTTGCGCAATAAAGCCTCCACCATGAAAAACGACATGATGTAATCATCCATGTGCACCTGCGAAGCCTTTACCTTCTCCACCGTTCTATCGAAAAACACGATGGGAATACCCCTTTCTATCACCTTATTATATAGGTCCACATTATGCTCCTTATCGCATGCACTCATCAGGATGCCATCCACACGCAGCTGCTCCATCATCAGAATATTCTCTCTCTCCTGCTCAGGATTCTCGTTAGAAATGGCAATCATTACCTTATACCCCTGCTTGCGCAAGATGGCTTGAGCATCATTGATAAAGGTCATATAGAACGTTGTAACGATTTCGGGAATGATGATGCCGATGTTATGAGTACTCTGCTGGCGAAAGTTCACAGCCAGTTCGTTGCGATGATAGCCCATCCGCTCGGCAGTTGCCAATATCTTCTGCAAGGTTTCCGCCTTCACATTACCCGTATCTCCCGAAAGAGCACGCGAAACGGTGGACTTGGAAATCCCCAGTTCCCTTGCAATATCCATGATAGTTACATATTTTGCCATATCTCTTTTTCTTTCTTGTTATATGTGCTTGCAAAGATACTTATTTTCCATGAAAGCAACAACAAAAAACAGAGAAATCTTTTTGGGAACGGTTGCGGAAAATGGGAACGGTTGCGGGAACGGTTGCGAAAAAACAGCCGTTTTTTTTCTTGTTTTTCTAGCAAAATCGTTCTATCTTTGCAGCGTGAAAAGGAAAAACGATTTTTTCAAACCGCTCTATTCCTTCACAAGACAAAGAATAAACAACATTAAGTATCACAATCAAACCTAAGAAAAAGAATATGGAACAAGATTCTAAATTTCAAGCGAACACTTCGCTAGAGAACAATTCGCAGGGAAAGGTTCCCTTCATCAGCAAGCTCGCCTATGGCATGGGCGATGTGGGCTGCAACTTCAGTTGGATGTTCGTGGGCAACTTCCTCATGATTTTCTACACTGATGTGTTCGGAATCAGCATGAGTGCCGTAGCAACCCTGATGCTTGTGTCCCGATTCTGGGACGCCATCAACGACCCCATCATCGGCACACTTACCGATAAGACCCACACCCGATGGGGACGATTCCGCCCATGGCTGCTCTTCGGAGCTCCTATCACGGCACTGGTACTGATACTCACCTTCTGGGCCCATCCGGAATGGAGCCAGACCGCCAAGATTATCTATATGGCAGTAACCTACTGCATCCTGGTGCTGGGATATACCTGCGTGAACCTGCCTTACGGCACACTCTGCGGAGCCATGACGCAAGACATCGATGAGAGAGCCAAGCTCAACACCAGCCGTTCGGTGAGTGCCATGATGGCCATCGGAGTAATCAACATCGTAACCGTTCCACTCATCAGCTGGTTTGGCGCAGGCGATACAAAATATGGATATCTGGCAGTGGCAGTACTCTACGGCGTTATCTTCGCCGCCTGCCATCTGTTCTGCTTTCACAAGACCAAGGAAGTGGTAGAAGTTCCTGTGGGACAGAAGCTCCCATTAAAGGTGCAGCTTCGTTCCGTAATGAAGAACAAGCCCTATCTGCTCGCCCTCTTAGGACAGTTGCTCTTCGGTTTCATACACTACGGACGCAACGCCGACATGCTCTACTATTTCACTTATGTAGAAGGTTCGGCAACGCTCTTCTCCTACTATTCCATGGCCATCATCGTGCCAAGCATCATAGGTGCTGCCTGCTTCCCTCTGGTATTCAGAAAAACGGGCAACAAGGGTTTCACGGCAGCCATCTTCGCTTTCCTCACCGGTATTACGATGATAGGTCTGTACTTCTTCAGCCCTAACGGCAGCGCCATCATGTTCTATCTGTTCTCAGCTTTGTCGTGGTTCTTCTTCTCAGGCTTCAATACAGCCATCTATGCCATCATCCCCGACTGTGTGGAGTATGGCGAGTGGAAGACGGGCATCAGAAACGACGGATTCCAATACGCCTTCATCTCGCTGGGCAACAAGATAGGAATGGCACTCGGCACATCGCTTCTCGCCATTGCCCTGGGCAGTGCAGGATATGTAAGCAACGCTGTGCAGAATCCAGAAGTATTGAGCATCATGCACCACGCCTTCAGTACCATTCCGGGAGTCTTGTGGATCATCACCGCAGGATGCCTCTGCTTCTACAAGCTCAACAAGAAGCAATACAAGCAGATCATGACCGATCTGGAGAATAAGAAGAAATAAAAAAACGGGATCTTTTATCCCACCAACATAACAATAACAATTTCAAAACATTATAATTATGAGACAGGCAATATTGGTAGAACCAAAGCATATCGAATTCAAGGAAGTAGCAGAACCAAAGGCAGCAGACTTAACTGCTCATCAGGTTCTCGTCAACATCAAGCGCATCGGCATCTGCGGTAGCGAGATTCACTCTTACCACGGTCTTCACCCAGCCACCTTCTACCCAGTGGTTCAGGGACATGAGTACTCAGGAGTGGTTATGGCTGTAGGCAGCGAAGTTACCGTCTGCAAGCCTGGCGACCATATCACCGCTCGCCCACAGTTGGTTTGCGGCAAGTGCAACCCTTGCAAGCGCGGACAGTATAATGTTTGTGAGCACCTGCGTGTTCAGGCTTTCCAGGCAGATGGTGCTGCACAGGATTTCTTTGTTGTAGATGACGACCGCGTGGCTAAGTTGCCAGAAGGCATGAGCCTCGACTATGGTGCCATGATTGAGCCTGCAGCCGTTGGTGCTCATGCCAGCAACCGCACCGACGTGAAGGGTAAGAATGTAGTAGTGAGCGGTGCAGGAACCATCGGCAACCTCATAGCCCAGTTCTGCATTGCCCGTGGCGCCAAGAATGTACTCATTACCGATGTAAGCGACCTCCGCCTGGCTAAGGCTCGCGAGTGCGGCATCAAGCATACCCTCAACATCACCAAGAAGACCTTGAAGGAGGCAGCCCAGGAACTCTTCGGTGAGGAAGGCTATCAGGTAGGTTTCGAGGTAGCAGGTGTAGAAGTTTCCATCCGTTCGCTGATGGAGACCATCGAGAAAGGTAGCGACATCGTGGTTGTGGCAGTCTTTGCCAAGGACCCAGCCCTCAGCATGTTCTATCTGGGCGAGCATGAGTTGAGACTCATCGGTTCAATGATGTATCGCCACGAAGATTATCTCACTGCCATCGATTATGTCAACAAGGGCATCGTTAACCTCAAGCCACTCGTAAGCAACCGCTTCGCCTTCGAGGAATACGATGACGCCTATAAGTTTATCGATGCTCATCGCGAAACCAGCATGAAGGTTCTCATCGATTTCGAACAGAAACCTGGAGAGAAGATGTAAAAGATAGAAGAGAAGAAACATACTGCAAACGATTGCAGAAATTGGAAACGATTGCGGGAACGTTTGCAGAAAGTTTAGATGATTTTTCTTTGCGAAGGTAGCTGAAAAATGCTACCTTTGCAACAGAAATCAAGTAACATCTCTAACATTCTTAAAGTAAAAATGACAATGGAAAAGAAACAATCAGTGATAGGTATCGGTGAGGCACTCTTCGATATGCTTCCAGAAGGAAAGAAGCTAGGTGGCGCTCCAGCCAACTTTGCTTACCACGTTTCACAATTCGGACTCAATAGCTGTGCGGTCAGCGCAATGGGCGATGATGAGCTGGGCAAGGAACTGGAAAAGGAACTCAATGATCACCATCTCAACTATCAGATAGACAAAGTAGCCTACCCTACAGGCACCGTCCAGGTTTCGCTCGATGCCAACGGCATTCCTTGCTACGACATCAAGGAGGGAGCAGCTTGGGACAACATCCCTTACACCCCAGCCCTGGAAGAATTGGCTAAGAATTGCACCGCAGCCTGCTTCGGTTCGCTGGCTCAGCGCAACGAGGTTTCCCGCAACACCATCTACCGCTTCCTCGACAACATGCCGAAGGAAGAAGGAATCCTCAAAATCTTCGATATCAATCTCCGTCAGGGATTCTATACCAAAGAGATTATCACCAAGAGCATCAAGCGATGCAACATCCTCAAAATCAACGATGAGGAATTGATTACCGTAAGCCGCATCTTCGGCTATCCGGGCATCGACCTGGAGAATAAATGCTGGCTCCTCTTGGGCAAATACAATCTGAAGATGCTCATTCTTACCTGCGGTGTAAACGGCAGCTACGTATTCACCCCTGGCGAAGTTTCGTTTATTGAGACTCCGAAGGTAAAAGTGGCTGATACGGTGGGTGCAGGCGATTCATTCACAGGTGCATTCGTGGCAAGCATCTTGAAGGGCAAGAGCGTCAGAGAGGCACATGAATTGGCAGTAAAGGTTTCAGCATTCGTCTGTACACAGAATGGAGCCATGCCTGTTTTGCCTGATGAATTTACCAAGTAAAGCCACATTTGCCCAAAGTTATTGCGAAGATTATTTTCATATAAATATACGTTCCGTTAATTTTGATTTTTTAGTGAAGGTTTATAAGGTTCAAAAAGTTATTAGTTTGTTTTAGTAAGTTTTAGTTAGGTTCAAAAAGTTTATTTTGTAGTTAAACCATGAAAAAAAATTGTAGTTATTGTTTTGATGATGGCTGCTTGCCTGGGAAACGCCCAGGCACAGCTCCATCTGAAAGCCAACGTGCAGAACAATCATCTGTGGCGTGGCATGGAAGTTTCCGACGGCATCGTCCTCCTCACCGACCTGAGCTATACGATGGTCAACGACCACGTTACCGTGGGACTTTGGGGTGGCTGCAACTCGGAAGGCTCCTACAAGGAGTTTAACCATTATCTGAATCTGAAGGCTGGCGGTTGGGGATTCGCCTTGTGGGACACCTACAACTTCTCCCCTGGTGCCACCTATAATAATAAGGAATACTGGAACTACTCAGCCCATACCACCGGCCGATTCCTCGATGCTACATTGAGCTACCGGTTCCAAGACGAGAAGTTTCCACTGCTCCTGAGCTGGTCAACGGTAGTCTTCGGACGCGACCGCAACAGCGACAATACCGTGCAGAAATATTCCACCTTCGCCTATGCGGAATACCCTATCTACCAGAAGGATGGCTGGAAGGTTGATGCAGGAGTAGGTGGAGCCTTCGCCCTGAACAGAGCTGGCGAGGATACCCACTTCTTCGGAACCACGGCAGGCATCGTGCATGTTTCACTACAGGCATCCCACGACCTCAAGCTCGGCAACTACACCATTCCGGTTTATGCCAAGGGCATGTGGAATCCGCAGAGCAACGAGAGTTATTTCCAGATTGGAGCAGAAATCATCCGCTTCTAAATCTTCAAAAAAACACAGAAAGTTTTATCATAACAATCATCTAAACACAAATTCATTATGAAGATTAAAGATTTTACAACAGGCGTGCAGCACATCGGCATTCCTACCAACGACATCAACAAGACCATTGAGTTTTATCATGCCCTGGGCTTCGAAACTGCCCTCCGCACAGTGAACGGCACCGAGGAAGTAGCCTTCCTCCAGCTCCACAATCTCATCATCGAGACCTATCAGAACCACCAGGCAAAGATGGAATATGGAGCCGTTGACCACATCGCCATCGATGTAAAGAACATAGACAATCTCTTCCTGGCAGTGAAAGAAGCCGGAACATTCAAGATGCTGGATCAGCAGGTAAATGGTCTGCCATTCTGGGAGAATGGTGTAAAGTTCTTCACCATCGAGGGTCCTAACAAGGAGAAAATCGAGTTCTGCGAGAAACTCTAACCCGCCAGCTGGCTTTTAGATAAAAAACAGATGACTATAGCAATATAAGAAAGAGAGAGAGATAAGAATGACGAAAGTCCAGCTTGGAGCCTTTTTATAAGAGAGGCATCCGAGTTGGACTTTCTATTTTTTCATTTTCCTCAGGAGGAACATGATGTGTTTTTCCCTGATACTCTAGGGATATTAATGATGCTCAGGCACAATGGCGAGATACACCAGATCATGATCGGTGAGATTCTCCATATAATGAGCGTGGTTCATCGGGCAGTAATGCACCTGTCCCTGTCGAATCTCCTCCACGGTATCATCATAATGGAAAGTAGCAGTGCCGCTTACCACATAGATAATCTCGCAGTTGCCCTCATGAGTATGAAGACCAGTTGATGCACCCGGACGCAAGGTGGAATACATAATCTTCACCCTGTCATCCACATAGTTACGAGTATCGAGTTTACCCTGTCCACCCTTGAAGCCCTCCAAGTGAGCCTCAGCAATCTTTTCGAAATCTATTACCATCTTTATAATGTTTATTGTTTAATATCTATTGCTTACAGTCTATCGTCTGCTGTTTACTTGGCTTTTATAAATGAAGCCCTGCAGCTTACTTTGCTTTCGCAAAATACTTCCAGAGCGGAGCAGCCATCAGGCTCTGCCAGATTTCACCCTTCTCCAGCATTTCCATCACTTCATCCCTGGAGAAGAGGCGAACCTCGATATCCTCAGCCTGGTCAAGATGCTGCACATCCATGCGCTCCACATCCGTAGCCAGATAACAATGGGTAAGATTGGTATGCGTGCTCGGATTAGCAGAAATCGTCATCCACTTCTGCCAGTTACCGCCACCGAATCCTGTCTCTTCCATCAGCTCTCGCTTGGCTGCCACCATCGGATCCTCGCCCTTCTCTATCACTCCGGCACAGAGTTCATTCACCGTCTTCCCTATTGCATAGCGATACTGGCGAACAAAGACGAACTCTCCCTCCTTCGTAATGGCGATGGTATTTACCCAATCAGGATATTCCAGCACGTAATATTCATCAATGATGGCACCCGTAGGCAATTCCACCTTATCCACTCGTGCCGTGAGCCAAGGCTTCTCTATCAGATACTTCTGCGAGAGCGTCTTCCATTTCATATCTTTATCAGCCATATCTTTTCCTATTTTTAAAAATCAGACTTCTTCATTTAAATTGATGGTGCAAAAGTACAAAAAAAGATTGAAAGGAGAAAAAGTTTACCTGTTATTTCTTTCGAAAAAAACATATCCTAAAACCTTCATGCCATTCTTAGCCCCTAATTTTAGAAGATTTAACCCATTCTTAGCCCCTAACACTAGTGTTATTATTTATTAAAATCGTAATTTTTCACTGCTAATTGTTCTATTTCTTCAGGATTTTAAGTAACTTTGCATCGTTCAAATATATCAAGTAACAATGAAGAAGTTTTTCGTAGCATCGCTGGCCTTGGTACTTTGTGTATGTGCCCAGGCAGCGAAGAAGCCTACACCAAAGTTGGTGTTTGATGCTTCGAAAGGCGTGGCGGGGTCTGTTACCCTTCCTAATGGGAAGAAGGTCAACTATACTGCTTACACAAATTTGTATTATGTTACTCATGTAGAGGATTCTACGTATCAGTACATGAATGTGTTTGTTCCTGAGGGTGCAACGCAATCCACTCCTATCTTTATGCCCAATTATGTGGGTGGCTATATGGCAGCTGCTCCAAGGATGATAGATGAGGGTGATGCATCAGGTAGAGCTTTGGCAGAAGGCTATGTTGTAGCTATACCTGGTGCAAGAGGTAGAAATTCTATGATTGTACAGAAGGGAAAGACAGTTTATACGGGTCGTGCTCCTAAGGGACTGCTTGATTTGAAAGCGGCAGTTCGCTATCTGCGTTTCTTTGACAGGGATATGCTGGGTGATGCCGAGCATATTATTACCGATGGAACAAGTGCAGGTGGAGCTATGTCGTCTTTATTGGGTTCCACCGGCAATAATCCTTCTTATGAGCCTATGCTCAAAGCCATGGGAGCAGCTGATACAAGAGACGATGTTTTTGCGGCAGTTTGTTTTTGCCCTATCATCGATCTTGACCATGCGGATATGGCGTATGAGTGGTTGTATGGAGGTGTGGATGAAAAGATTCGACCTGTAACGAGCGAGCAAGTTGCTGTTTCCAAGGAGTTGGCTGCACAATTTCCTGCTTACATCAATAGTTTGGGACTAAAGAAAAAGGACGGAAGTGATTTGAACGCAGACAACTATCGTGATTATATCAAGCAGCTTTTGATGACAAGTGCTCAGGATGCAAAGGATTATGGTGCTGATATACCAGACAGTATTGGATTTTCATTCTCTTCAGGCATGAAGTTCATTGCTCCAATGAATGGTGGCAAGAAGCAGGGAGAAATGAAGTTTCCAATGGATGTGCCAAAAGATGGTCCTAAGATGATGCCAATGAGAAATAAGTCAAAGGGAGAATACATCACTGGTCTTGACTTGGATAAGTATCTTTCTTATGTGGCAAGTAAGACTGCCCTAAAAGGTGTGCCGGCTTTCGATAGTAAAGGAGTAGCAGGAAGTAAGGCCAGTGGAGAAAATGAGGAGTTTGGCAATAGCAAGGGTAGTTCTGTTAACTTTACCACCTATTCGTTGGTAAAAGCCACAGGAAATTCCAAAGCTGTTCTTGGCAAGGAAATAGAAGAGAATGTAAGGTTGCTCAATCCGATGTGCATGATGGATGAAGAAGGTTCTTGCATTGCACCTCATTGGTACATCCGTCATGGAGCCATAGACAGAGACACGGCGTTCCCTATTCCTATCAACTTGGCTACCAAGCTTGAAAACAAGGGTAAGGATGTTAACTTCAAGCTGCCTTGGAATCGTCCTCACTCAGGTGATTACGCCTTGAACGAACTTTTTGGATGGATTCGCTCGATTTGCGGTAAATAGAGAAATATTTGGGATGAAACTCTTTCTCCTCTCTTGTGTCTTTGCAAGAGAGGAGATTTTGTTTTATTCTGATTTTACTGCTCTTTGAAGGCGTTTGGTGGTTTTGTATCCTCTTCCATATCTCTTTCCTTTGATGCCAATTAGTCCACCTTGATAATAGTTGATGGACTCTTGTCTATGAAGCATATTAATCATGCTTGCGAAGCTGGCTTCCTTGGTGTCGGGACGAAGTCGGAGAATCTCAGTCAAGATAGCTTCTTTAGTTAGTGGGGTGGCATACTTGGTAAGTACAATCTCGATGGCTTTGGCGATAGAGATACTCTGCGTGTCAAGTTCCTTACTTGTTAAAGTGAAATCCGCTTTTATGCTATCAAAAATATATTCAAATAAAGAAATAAGATATCATAATAGAATGGCAGGAGAAGATGGCGGCATTACTTGCCGCCAAATCGCCATCCCAAGCCTAGCATCAGATTGTTAGGAGTCTTGAAATCCACCAGACTGTAGCCGATGTGCAGCATGGCACGTCGGCTCACATGAATCTTCAGGGCAAGCACTTCATATACACCCCTGAAATCGTTGCGATTGCCAAGCAGATAGGTTCCAGCACCGAAGTTGATGCTGAAATAAGGCATGGCAAACTCGCCACGAGCAGAAAGACCCAGACCAGCCTGGGTACTAAACTTATGATTCACATCCTCGCCCCAAGGATCATTCTCCCTACTAGCCGAACGGTCGTACACACCATCAAGCGAAGCACCCAAACTCAGCCAAGGGTTCAGCCGGTACATCGGGTTGACATTGAAGCCCATCACGGCATACTTGCCATCCAGCAGATAGCTCGACACACCATCATGTGCTATCCCCTGCTTCCATGCGCCATACAATACCACATCCGTGTAAAGTCCACGCCTATCCGGCAGTTTCTCCCGCTCCACCTTCGGCACAGCCAATGGTTGTCGGTTGATGTAATAAGCCAGTCCCAATCTTATGCCACCTGTGTTAAGTCCCATGTTAGGATAAGTGGTGTTGCCATTAGAGAAATGAGTCAGCGAAATACCGGCATTCAGGTCGAGATATTTCGAGAGCATCCACTTCACATAGAAGTCCAGATCAATATAAGCAGTAGCCTTGGATCCTATCACCTTGTTTTCAGGATTATTCAGCTCGTCATAGGCATTCCATCCGAATGCCATACCCAGGTTCCACTCATAGTTGAGCGACACCCTGCGGGATAGGTTCACAATCGGTGCCCCCTGAAACAGATACACGGAGATTGGGTTCGACAACCACTGATTAAATTCATGTCTAGCCAAACCTACACCCTGATACACACCTTGATAGATGGAGCCAGGTCTCACCTCCTCCTTATTCATGAAAGCATACTTCAGCGTAAAAGTCATGTCGTGATTCATCGTTCGAGCCTCATCATTTCCCCCACGCAGAAACTCGTTGGTATGGAAGATGGTAGATGGCACCGCATCCAGTGCTATGCGGTGTATAGTCTTGCAGCTATCCTCCTGCGAGGAGGCTGGCAACGCCATGGCAGCAAGCATGGATATAACCAATAAACTTTGTTTCATCATTCTAGATTAATAAATTGCCGTATATTTACATTCGAGAGTATCTTCATACAGCAAACACAAATACAAGGTATCAAAACAATCCCTTGCGGTTAGCAATTTTTACAAGGCTGCAGCCACCCTCCTTACCTTAGCCAATCTAGCCATAAAAGTAGTATCACTTTTTGTAGATTGCAGATTATATCTCATCTGCATTTTCAACAAAGGCTCAGCATTCACTCCAAGTGCAGCCTCAAAGAGCAAAGCTGTTTTTTCCGTCACAGGGCGACGTGCATTCAGAATTTCGTTCAGAGCAGAATAGGCAATACCCATTTCCTCAGCCAACTGTCGCTGAGAAATTCCACGATATTCTATCTCATCCTTCAGAACATCTCCAGGATGCGTAGGAAAAGCCGGAGTCATATCGTTTGCCCGCATTTCCTTTATTGTTTTTTTATCGTTGCTCATAACTGTATCATTTATAATGGTTTGACAATTCTGTTATATTACATATGGTTGCAATAGTCTGACCATCCTCAAATTCTTCTTCAAATTCTATTCGATACTGATCATTCACTCTTACCGAGGACAATCCTTCTTTGTTTCCTTCTAACCGTTCATAATTGAGAGAATTATATTTCCATAGGCCTTGAACGTTATCTTCCGATATCATAAGGTCTATCACTCGAATATACTTTCTAACTATTTGCGGTTGAAAGCGATGCTTTTTATCAGATTTGCCAGATCTATATAGATCACGCAGATAATCCTCGTTGAAATTTACTATCATAACCTTAATGTTTTGATGCTGCAAAGATAATATTTAAATTCGATATTCACAAATTTTGTGAAGGAAACTTTTGCTAAACAACTATAATTGTGATTATCTATGTTAAAAATCTTAAGAATCATCTTGCTTCTCATTATTTATAATTATCACTTTCCCAAATGATAATTTAAAACAAAAGGATATGGATACATTAACTAATGCGATTACTCCAGACCAACAAGAGAAGATTGACAATTACTTTGAGAGTATATGATTTATACAATCTGTAGTATTGAGCAGTTTTCTATTACCACTCAATACTACAAATCGATATCTATAATTCTTCCAGTTCATTATCTTCATCCGACTCATCTTCCTTTTTCAAAAAAGAAAGAAACAAATGAAGAAAGGCTGTCTCCTTAAAGAAATAATTAGGATCATCCTCCATTTTCTCTGCCATATATGAGAAGCCAAAATTAGCATACTGCTCCATCTTTTCCATCAGTTGGTCCACAACTTTTCTTGATGAAATCTCACCTTTATCCAAAGCTATCAAATCAACATCAGTACGAGCAATCAATGCTGCAAATATGAATTTCTGAATTTTATCATAAGGCGTTCTACCTAAACGAAATTCAATATTTCCCCACTTCTGAATTGGCCATCCAAAATGTTTGACCTTAGCCTTATCATCAACCAAAGGTTTGGTTTGATCAAAGTATAGCCCTATAAAGAATGCAATAATGAAGATTTCATAGCCCGCTCCAAAAAATTTGCCACGAGCAGCTTGGAAAGAATTGCGTCCTTTTCCATAATCACAAAATACATCCATAATGGACTCTTGGTAGCGGATTTCCCAGTTTGGGTCTCTTCTACTCCATAAATCAAATAAACTCTCCATACTACTTAACCTTTTCTACTATAGTTCTAATTGTCGCCATATTCTTACTATCAAAGCTATCAGCCTTCTTGATACGGTAAACACCACAAGTAAGCTGCTCTACCTCATTGAGTCTCAATTGCCCCTTTGTGATAAAGTCCTTTGTTACAATAATACACTGCTTGTTCAATTTATCTATTACGTTATAGAATCCTTCCTCCTTTGAGTCACCAAATGAAGAAGTTGCCGCATCAAAGATAAGAGGATAATTCTCATCACGCTTCTGATCTGTAAAATCAGAGATAGCAAACAAAACAGACATGTACATAACTGTCTCTTGTGAGCCAGAAGGATTCTTGATTTCCGTTCCATTAGAACTGAAAAGTTTAATTTCTGTAGAATCCTCTATTGTTTGACACAATCTAATTTCACCATGAAAGTCTTGAGCACTTAATTTTACAAGATAACCATTTGCGCATTCCTCCAAAGCTGCAAGGAATCTACGTAGGTTCTCTTTCTTTGCATTTTTGAATGCTTTAGCAACTTCTTCGAAAACTCGATGTACATCACGATAAACTTTAACCAAACTATTTTGAGGATTAAGTTCGTCAAAATTCTTACGTAATTCTGTCTCTTCTTTCTTTAAATCCTCCAATTCTCTTTGAAGCACAACCAAGCGCTGTTCAGCACGTCCCTTCTGCTCAAACATTCCTTTGATATCAGTAAAGTCCTTTTGCAGAAGTTCCTCTGAGACGTTTCCTGCTTGTATCAACAAACGAGCCTTATCATCCTCTGCATCCTGTATCTTATCCATGAGAACCTTTAAGTCATCTTGGCATCTAGATTCCAAGAACAAGCGATTATCAATATCTGTTGCGATCTGAACAACTTCAGCTTCTGTACTACCACCCAATCGAATACTCAGATTATGTATTTCTTCTACATAATTTGAAGTAAACAACTGCTTTTGCTCAATACTAGCTTTAGCTGCTTCTAACTTCAACTTTTCATCCACATGCTTTTTGTACTCATTCAACTTGTTCACCATAAAATTATAAGCAGGAGAACCTACGGGTGCAGGACTACCACACACCTTGCAAACATGATCATTGATCATTTCCTCCATTGTTTCTTCGTTTGGAAGATACCAAGGAAGTTCTGGCACTCCATCAGCCAAAAGCCCTCTTACTTCATTAAAGGCTTCCAATTTACCTTTTTCTTTAGCTCGCTGCTCAAGGAACTCTTTATCTTGCATTCTCTTTTCCTTACTAAACTGTTGGCTTTTCTTTTTAAACTCAGCCAAAATAGAAGGGAAGGCACAGAGAATCCATTGCTTATCTAAGAGGGCCGTATTCTTATCTACAGAAGAAAGGTTTGCTCTCAACTTTGTAGCTTTTTCATTCAAAGTTTTAATTCGTTCACTAACCTCATTATACTTTTCAGTAGTTTCTTGGTTCTGTGCCAGTTCATCCAACTTTGTTGAATAAAGAGAGATTGAATCCTGCTTATCCTTTATATCCTTTTTCTTGTTAAAAATATCGGTAGCTATACGCTGTAGTTGAGACTCCAAAGCTTTTGCTGCATTTGATATTTTTTTATCTGAGCGACACTCCTTCAAATAAGCAGAGTTAGATTTCTCTTCAAACACAGCAGACAGATTCACCAAATCATCAAATTTCTTGACGTCAGAAAATTTATCCACCAATTGTTTGAGCGCAGTCTTATCTTGAAACACATTTAAAGTTGATTCACCTTTGAACATACTGAATCTACGAATAAACGCATCAAAGCATCTATTCATCAACACCTTACCATCAACAAGCTCGCGACCTGCATTAGTATTTTCGTATCCTCTAAAAGTTCAATAGTTCGTTAAAATTTGAGATAATGGCTAAGCAGCTTTACGTTGCCAGCCAAAGAGTTCTTTGATAGTATGACTAATTAACTTTCGGTTCGGTATTCTCCGACACTTGTTGATAATTAATTTAGCGATGTATGTGCTTGCCATAATCTCCTTGAAAGAAGCCATGGAATACGGCAATTCATTTTCCTTCATCATCACTTTCGCAACATTCTGTGATGCGAATGATGCATTATAGGAAAAGTCCAACTGGTTCTTGTGTCTTGCTTGGCAATGCGTAAGACCAGTATATTGCTTTGCATCGCGAAAACAAAACTCTATTTGGAATCTTGAGCGGTATGTGCGCAACACTTCCTCACCCGACATGGATGTCTTTGTTGAGAAGAAAAGCTTGTGTTTTCCGTTCGGCATAACCCAAATGACAAGGCGCACTTTCTGCTTCAATGCCTTTGAATAGGCTATGAGTGTGTAGGCTGTGCCTTCAAGTCCTTCAATATGCAACTCTGCCATACGTGTGAGGTCAAGTTTCTTGTAGTTGATTTTTCCGTCAAGTGTCTTGGGACGTCCAGGCTTATTGGAACGAGGTCCCGTATACACATAATATAGGCTCGCAGTATCCCTGAAGCGGCTGACAAGATGGAAACCGCACTCTTTGATTCCGTCCACAAACGGACGGATAGAGAAGAAAGCGTCAGCGACAACAATATCGGTGACCTTCAACAAATCCTTCTTATAACGCTTGATGACCGCTATGTAATGTTGCACGAGAGTCATGTTACGCATTTTCAATTCTCCAGTAGATGGAGTCTGATGGGCGCGCAGCATCATGCAACTGTTGGCATGGACATCGACAAGTGCAAGCCCCATGATTTCAAGCCCATGCTTCATGGAACTTGCACAACCGGACCAGAAAGTACCGATATGCGGAGTCTTCTTACCCGACTTGCTGATGTAGCTCGGATCGATGGCTATAGCCAATAGACCATCCATATTCAAGTAACGTCGGCATAGGGCAAGGTTGAACTTCACCCAGTCTATGCATTTAGCACGACCACGGTTGAAGTTCGTTCTGTAGGTCTGCTCACAATGGGTGCCGTAACGCTCCATTTGAGTGAAATTTATCTTTCTTTGTATCGTCATGTACAATAAAAGTATTTCCAAGAGTAGACTCTCGAAAGTTTTGCTTAACTTTGCAGATGAACTTTTGATAGCATCTCTGCATATTTCCGTATATTGGTTGAGTGGTTCTGATGTCATATAACTTTGAGCTTAGAGAACTATAAAGTTACTGATAATCAGCCACTTAACCAAATTTTATTAGTTATATTACGTTAATTAACTCTCTCATTTTCAATCGATTACATAAGAATTAACAGAGTATTGAAAGTTACTTTACTAGTAGAAAATGTATTTTCTGAAGTACGTTCAAAAGTATAACTCTTCTCTATACTTTTCTCACCATCGTGATCAAAAGTCATAGCCACATATACTTCGTCACTCTCACCTATTTCCAGTTTAGACTTACGCATTTCAGAAGCATTATCTATGGTGTTTCTTTCTACCATCGTCTCAAACAACCATTGCAACGCCTCAAAAAATGTAGTTTTACCATCACCATTGTCACCAACAATTAGAGTAAGTCCATCTGAAAAGGTGAACTTATTCTCTCCATAATAACTACGGAAGTTCTTAATTATAATATCTTTTATTATCATACGTTTTTCTTTAAATATTCCGTTACTTCCTTATAAATTTCTTTCTCTGTTGCTCCTTCAGATGATCGTTGAATGATTTGAGCAACTGTACTGACAACAGGATTGTCAGAAGAAACAGCCTGATAAACAGAAGTGATTTCTGATGGAGTATATTTTCCAAACTTCATTAAATCCAAATCTGTCAATACTGCTTCTAACATTTTATCATTGTTACTTGCATATGCCATAATTATAATATAGTTAAGTTATAATATGATGTAATATCTTCTAATTCTCTATAAGTATAATCTGAATTTTCAGACAAAGAAGCAAAGTCACGAACTCGCTTCAACTCTGTTTCCAACAGATTGCGTTCCATCTTGTAGCTATCTTCTGCAGTACTAATCCAAGGAGCTACTATCAGATCATGTATGACAGCTCGATACTTGTCTTTATGCTTACGTAAGATTCTACCCCTTCTTTGTACAAACTGTCTTGGATTTCCAGTACTTGCACAGAAAATTGCCATCTCACTCCGAGGCACATCTACACCTTCATCCAAACACTTCATAGAAGTAAGAACCTCCAATTTTCCACAAGCAAAATCATTCAATATTCTTGAACGTTCTTTGGAATCCGATATGAATTCACATACCGTGGTTTTGGGACTAATACCGCAAACTATCTGAGTATATCTATCTATCAAATGCACTGACTCTTCATCAATACTCAAAGAATCTGTCGTATCAAAAACATCAGCAATAGAATCCGGTTTGTTGCCTTCTGGCACGTAAACCAAAGTATATTTTAAATTGCCCTTTTCTTTATAACGCTCCTTGAGTATAGACTCAAAGATTATCTCTTTTTGCTGAGCCTTATGAATTATTCTTTTGCGTTTTAGCAACAGAGCCATCAGAATGTCATTACTTTGAGCAAACGAATCTTTATCAAAATTATAAAATTTAGATAGTTTCCTTGATATTTCAAGATATTCAGACATCTCTGTGTCATTCAATCTTACAACATGAGGATAGTAATAATAACGACATAAAAAGCCATTATCTATTGCTTCTCTCATCGAATACTCAAATGTAAAACCTTCAGTACTACCAAAGAACTCATTGATTTTCTGATTTCCCAAATCATCAAACTGACGCGAAGGTGTAGCAGACAAGCCAATCCTTCTTAGATACTTAATACTATCCATTCTATCAAGCACTCTCTTTGAACCCATATTGTGAGCCTCATCAGCTATCAATAAAGTTTTATTCTTTGGAAAAGAATTGAGAGATGGAAACACATTAGCCCTCACAAATGAAGAATAAGTCGAAATAATTATAAACGAATTTTCCTCATTTAAACGAATAAAGTCTTCCTTCAAATGCAATAGTTCTATCTCATCACGCCAATTAGGGTTCTTAGAGTACACTGTATATATCTTTGAGAAGTCAAACTTTTTACATTCACCAATCCATTGCTCAACCAATGTTTGAGTTGGAACTAATATTATCGCCTTATAGTACTTATATCGTTTATAAATCTCCAACAAGCAATTCAGCGAGGTAATTGTCTTACCCGTTCCTGTGGCCATGGCAAAAAGGCCTTTCTGCTTATTGTTTTTCCAGTTTTCAAAAGCCTGCTGCTGGTATTCTCTTGGACCTGATGGATATGGAAAACGTGGAGTTATCTCTTCCAGACAAATGTCCTCCCTAACCATATCTACACCCATAAATGCCTTTTGAGCTTTTCGTTCCTGGCGAATTCTGTCCAACTTCTTTTCTACATCTAACAGCTCTTCTATGGTCGTGTCCTGATAACATGACGATACTGCCGTCTCCAACTGGCTTGGAGACAGATACTCTATATCGCTTTCCTGCTCATTCATGATAAGCTCAAACTTTGCTCTTTGAGATTTGATTCTATTCTGAGTCATCTCATCAGGAGAATCGCTTCGGTCTATCTTGATTTCCTCTATGTTATAAAGCAAACCATTAATTGTAAAATTGGCTGAACCAGTGAACGAAGTAATGGTATCATCATCACGAAATTGCCCTGTCTTGGTATGAGCTATTCCCTTATGTTTCTTTGGCTTAATGATTTTGATTTGAATTCTATTTTGAGAAATCAGATACGCCAAGCATCTGAAAAACTGATTCTGATACTCATCAAATGTCTTTCGAAGAGACTCAAAATCAGACAGATCCATACAATCTACCACATCACCAAAGACTCCTTTCTGGATAGCTTCCTTATCTTCTTCAGAAACAATCTGGTTGATGATAAGACGCATAACCCCGCCATTTGCTATAAACGTAGCAAAGCCTTCTGCCAATACACTAATAGTGGCAGAACTGAAATAACCCAGTTGCAGGTCGAAACTGCAACTGTTCTTCAATCCATCATTAAAGAACCTTTCTGGAGAAAATTCTTCTCCAGGTATATAGGTTCCATCCTTAGCCCATTCTACATCTTTCAACATAGACGTTCCTCCGATTATATTCTAATTATATAGTTCTAAATAAAACAGTTGGCACAAACATATTCATCACCGAAGAGTTCGGCAAGACTCGTGCCTTTGTTCTTATTTTTGTTTGTTTCCTGTCGCTTGATGATATCCAGTTTCACCTGGCGAATACGCTCCGGCTTTATCAAGTCTGCCAGACTCTCATTCTGAATCCAGGTATAACCATCCTTCTCAAACGACATTGCCTTTTCGTATAAGTCAGGATGCTGCTCATAGAGCCAGATCCATTCTATCTTCTGCTGGAAGAAGCAGAAATAACAGCCGCTTCGGCTTCTGCAATAGGTTCCCGTCTTACCATCCACCTCGAAAGGAATTTCCTCATAATAAGATGGTACTCCTACTCCACTATCCCTCAGCAGTTTGAAGATATCTTCCTTTACAAGCACCTCGTCGTTATCTATCAAAGGGAATGAATCCAGATGACCAACAGGATAATCCGTAGTCTTCAAGTATTCAAAGACGGCATGGTTAAACATCTTCACGTCTATATCCAACAATGCATTCAGCTTTTTGGAATAGTAGAATTGCTTGGTAATCGGTTTCTTCAACACATCCATCAAGTCTTCCTTCATCAATCCCTCAGGGCTTAACTTATCGTAGATGTCGATAATCTGCTCCTGGTTTTCTTTGTGCAAGAACTTATTGATGACATCCACGCTCCAGATATTTCTTCTGAAAGGAAAGACAGACTGAATATTAGGTTTTGAAGACACATAACCATCACGGTCTTCATCACCTCGAATACCAACATATGATACCGCATAGTCATCACCTACATATCTTTCAAACTCATCAAGTTTCATCTTCTTGGTACACCATCGAGCTTGTGGCGATGGCAGGAATCCTCCTGCTGCCTTTAGGAAATGCTCAAAAGGCGTAGGCTCAGGACTGTCTTCAGCAGCCCTAAGTCTTTTGATGTTTCCCAGATAAGCACTCAATCTATCAATCAGCAATTCCGTCTCAGCCAATTCACAGCCAGTATCAGAATTATAATACTCAATCTTTAAGTTTGGGTATTTCTGCTTGAGATAGATGGCCAAAGCCGCACTGTCCTTTCCGCCAGATATTCCTAAAATATTTCTTACTTTCATTTTGCTCTATTCATTTTTAAGGAAGCGGCTACTTACCCAGCTTCTTATTCAATATTTTCAACAATGTACATACCGATACATTGTCATTTCCAATGCCATCGAGTAGCTTGTCGATGCTTTTTTCCAATTCCTCAGCCTTCTGCATCTCGCTTTCTGGCAATCTGAAAGTCTGGGAATGGATATTGCTGCCCTTTGTTGAAACCAAATCCAACGAATAAATTTCATCCGATTCATCTTCTGCCACCTTGGATATATCAGAATATTTCTCACATTCATGAAAGAGCATAAGCAAACTGTCAATCAGTTTTTCTTCTTGCTCATCGCGCAATCGCTCCAAAGGTTGCTCCAATGCCGTATAGCAAATAGACTGGTACCACTCATTGCGGTTATCAAACTCAGCCATCACATGCTGATAGAATTCCTTCAGTCTATCTGTCAGGAGATATTCCTTGACATGAGCCAAACGCTTTCTAATCTCTACCACATATTCAGAATAATCGTATGACTCGATGCCCAATGTTTCCAACAAGCGACCTTCCACACGGTCTATCATATCAGAATAGCAAGAACGAAGTTCCTTCACAGCCCGATTGATGACATAACAGAACTCCTGTACCTTATCCGGATTCTGCAAAGCTTCCTTATCGTAGCCCAAAGCCTCTGGCAAATCCTCGAAGAAAGTCTTCTCCGGGTCCTTTGCCCTAGCCAGAGTATCACGGAATCTTACCGTCTGCTCATGATTGAACTTACGGGTATGCTTGGCATAATCATTCAATCTCTTGTTATAGAAGAAAAAGAATGGCTTGATGGTTTCTATGAAATCATCGCTCTTGATACTTCCCATGGCTTCAACATTCAGGAACTTACGATACTGGTTGAATATCTGCACCTTAACACCTGTCACGTCGAATGCCTTGACCAGATATTCTCCCGGATGCTTCTGCAACAACTCAAAGAACTCCATGTTGATATTTGGGATGTATGCTCCATTGGTTCCATACAGAGAGAAATCCTGCTTCTTTATATATAAATAGGTGGGAATCCAGAAATCCAGGAATCCCTGCTTCAGCTTATATGGTTTTGCTGACAACTTCTTAATCAGCTCAGAAATCTTACGAGGCTTGAAAGTCGTAGATTTCAGGAATTCCTCACATGCATCCCACAAAGGCATGATTCCTTCATTGGATGGCACATCAGTAAACTCTCCATTCACATGAAGCCCCGTACTCTTCAAGAGAGAATAATAAATGGTTTTCTCCGGTGGGAACTTGTCGCCAGGGAATCCTAAGTCCTGTTCATTGCTCTGGTTCAGCAATGCAGCCAGGTACTTACCTTTCGCACTAGAGATTGAACCACTCAACTTATGCTTGTTGAACAATTCATTGTTCATCACTGGAGTCTGAGAATAAATCTCATCGCATACCACTGACAGCAACTGGTTGAAGTCTCTTAAGGAGCAAACCTCTCTTTCCTCGCCCTTAAAAATCCAAGTTACATCTCCATTATATGCAAACAAGCTATCACTGATAGATTTATTGAGAACCACTTTCTCATATTCCATCAGATTATTGATTTCGTTGATAGCAACCTTATCAGATTTATCTACCAACACCTTGCTCAATATATATTTGTACTTTTCTATCAGATAGAGGTGAGACACCAACTCGTCTGTATTTCTGAAACAAACAAAGATGATGGCATTCTCACTCTTTTCACTCAGCTCGCAAGTCTCCTCCAACACTTTCTTATGGGAAGAGAAGATCAACTGAATATATCCATCAGTATCGCCAGTAGGAGTCTTGTCCACTCCTTCACCCAGCACTTCATACTCAAAGTATCTTGGAGTACCTTTCTGGAAATAGCAAGCCTTGACAGGAGCCACCTTCTTGAAACAATAGTTTCTGATATCATCCACAAAGTTTACAGGACGGCTAACCACCAAACCAGCCTTGCGGATTTCATCTTCTATATTGATATCTGTGCCATCAAAAAGAATGTAACGGAACTTATAGCTGGCATATCGGATAATCTTGAATTGCTCCAACTTCTTTAAAAGCCCCGTTGGGTTTTCTATATTCAAAGCAGTTTTGGCATACAGGGCAGTATCTTCACGGTTCATCTTAAATGAAGCATTGCCGAAAAGATTCAGTAATCCGATGGCTTTCACCAGCTTGATGGCATCTACAAGGTCTGACTTGGTTTCCCATAGTTGACCTTCCACTCTCTCGATGGCAACCTGCATCGAACTCCATTGCATGGAGTCGGCATTCGCCTCCTTCAGGTAGGAGTAGAAATTATAGTAGATATAATCATAGCAGCACTGAAGCTGATATATCTTCCCCTCATATTCAGACAAAGAGTTACGTCCCCTTGCATTCAAGAACGAAAACAAAGAACGCTCATTCTGTCCATATCTCTGAATGGCCTGTGTAATGACGTATGCAGCAAATGGCTCCAGCGGAGCCAATGCCTGCGCAGTTACTCCAGAAAAGTTTTGAGAAACAAAACCAGTCTTCTTTGCTAACGAAGCCAGTGAATCAATCACAGAATCTTCATTTTGCATGGTTCTACCGGCATCAATCTGCGTAGAAGCCAGATAGAGAAGTTGCTCTATCGGTTCTACGAATACCAATTCCTGGAAACGCCCCTTTACTTTCGTCCACTCTTCTTTCTGTACTTCATTCAACTTACGGGAGTAAGCGTTGAAATTCTGATGAAGCGTAGTCAGAAGAAGGATATTTCTGGATGGCACATTCACGAACTCAGCCAATTTCTGCATGAAGTAAAGTTCACGCTCCGGATTATTCTTGGCAGCATGCTCCAAAACCTTGCCAAACTCATCAATGAAGATAACCAGGAATTTTCCCTGGCTCTTCAGTTTATTATACTTGGTTTTGAGTTCATCCAGAATGCTATCAGCTGTGCCATCAACAGAGAGTTTTTGACTCAACAAGACAGACAGCTCCTTATAGTCGCCAACAATTTTAAGAACTTCAAACTTCTTCTTCTCGGAAAGTTCAGAAGGATTCAACAATTCATATTGCTTACCTCCCATCAAGTCTCTTTCCAAAGCCAATAAGAAACTAGACTTACCTGTTCCATAAGAGCCAATAATGGTATAAGCCTTAATTCCGCAACACTATAGTTTAACATTATTTATAAGTGCCTGAGCAACAAAAAGTTGCCCAGGATTTTGCCATGTCAGAATTTTCACTTACCTTAGTGTTGCGAAAAGAAGACAAGCAAAACTCTAATATGACATGGCAAAGATACAAATAAAATCTGAGAAACTCACTCCTTTTGGAGGAATTTTTTCTATTATGGAGCAATTTGATGCTCTTTTAGCTCAAACCATAGATTCCACCTTGGGATTGAGATGCACTATGTTTGGTTATCAATATAGCGAAATTCTACGCTCTCTGATGTGCGTATATCTTTGTGGCGGCTCATGTATTGAGGATGTTACAACTCACTTGATGAAACATTTGTCTCTTCATCCAACTCTTCGCACTTGCAGCGCAGACACCATATTGCGTGCTATCGAAGAACTGACTTGTAAGAACATCACCTATAAATCTGCTTCTGGCAACTCCTATGATTTCAATACTGCAGACAAGATGAACTGCTTATTGATCAAAGCCCTGCTTGCTACTGGTCAATTGAAATCCGGTCAAGAGTATGATTTTGACTTTGACCATCAGTTCATTGAAACAGAGAAGCATGATGCAAAACCAACCTACAAGAAGTTCCTGGGCTATAGTCCAGGTGTGGCAGTCATTAACGACATGATTGTCGGTATTGAAAATAGAGACGGCAACACAAACGTGCGCTTCAACCAAAGAGAGACTTTGGAAAGAATCTTCAAGCGACTGGAGGCATCAGAAGTATATATATCCCGTGCCCGCATGGATTGCGGCTCATGCTCGGAGGAAATCGTAGATATGGTAGAGGCTCATTGCAGGCATTTTTATATTCGTGCCAACAGATGCTCTTCCTTCTACGATTCCATGTTTGCCTTGACTGGATGGAAAACTGTTGAAATCAACGGTATTGAATTTGAGCTGAATTCCATCCTTGTTGAGAAATGGAAAGGAAAACCGTATCGTCTTGTCATACAGAGACAAAGGCGAATAGATGGAGACCTTGACATTTGGGAAGGCGAATATACCTACAGATGTATACTGACTAACGATTACAAGTCGAGTGCAAGAGACATCGTGGAATTCTACAATCTTCGTGGTGGCAAGGAACGCATCTTCGATGACATGAACAATGGCTTTGGCTGGAATCGATTGCCAAAATCGTTCATGGCACAGAATACTGTATTCCTGCTTATGACAGCTCTCATCAGAAACTTCTACAAAGCTATTATGCAGAGATTGAAAACCCATGAATTTGGATTGCGTGCCACCAGCAGAATCAAGACCTTTGTTTTCAAGTTCATCTCTGTTCCTGCGAAATGGATTAAGACATCACGTAGGCATGTATTGAATATTTACTCAGACAACAATGCTTATGCCAACCTGTTCAAGACAGACTTTGGTTAAAGACCATGCTTTTCTGGTTAAACCAGCGTATTACCTCAAGTCGCTTTATGGGGTAAGGGGATTTTGTGTCTGCGACATTTCTGTTGTGCAAGAAATATGTACAATAAAATGAATTTTGTCGCTTTGCAAGCAAAATCCCACTAAACCCTATAGGTTGCGGATTTGAGGATAAGAATGAACTCCAGAACGGAATCCATTCGCAATACCCTCTGCCACCTGGCGAGCATTAGGAGTTACGATATATTTGGCCTCACTAGCAAAGCCTTCCTCTATGTTTGCTGATAAACTAAACTGTCGCATTCTTATAATACTTATCTAAAACATCAATGTCCTTCAAAGAAGAACCTTCCTTAAACAATAGCTGACGGATACCTGCATTATCACTATACTGTACATACTCAGAATAATGCTCACCTATAGACTGAGCCATATCAATGACCTCAGCATCTGTCATGCAGAACATCAAGCCTATTTCCTGCAATGTATCGTATGATACAGACTTATCCTTGCCTTTTTCCTGAAGAATGGCATATAAGAAAATCTCCATCGGAACCCTGCGCTTACCTTCGATATTGAAGGCGAACGTCTTACCATTATCTTCAGTTCTTACCAGATCCAAATCAATCAAAAGAGAAGAATAATCCTCAAACGACTTGGCCTTATAAGGTTGGGCATAGTTCTGCAACAGTACACCCACATCTTTCTTGGTGGTATTCACATTAAAGATTTTGTCCTTTCCATCCTCTATCATCAGTCTTTTCACAAAGTTCACCAATTGTTCCCTCTCAAAGACCTTTCGTTCTTTTTGGAATTGCACAAAAGTAATATGATAAAGCGTTGCCTCTTTCAAACTGACCAGAAGGTAGTGAAGCAACCACAAAGTTCCCAAACTTTCAATGTACTTATCTACGCCTTCTGATTCATCGAATAAATAATCTGCTATTCTGCTTGGCTCATCCTGATTGGAAATACCAAACACCTTAAGCCAATATCGGATAGAAGAAACCATGTTTTTTCCTACTCCCAAAGCTATTACAGCATCAGAAGCATTGAAGTTTCCTCCATCTATCATAAAGTTATATCCCTTGGTGAGCCATAAGGTTTTGCAAGGAAAAGATTCATGTCCAGAGAGTGTATATTTATTGTACATCTATCTTCTTCAAAGCGATAGAATCCCGGTATCGTGAGTTGTGTTAGTATTCTGTTAGGCCTCTATAAAACGGAAACGTGGGATTCTCCTTGCCCATCCCACCACTCGAAGGCCTTCGCATTGCCCTAGTTGAAAGAGACGGACAATGCAGAAAGCCCACGTTATGGTATATGATGATTCCAGGTACGAACATATAGTCATACACGATACCAAAACATACAGTTATGGTATGCATACGACAGTTCGCAGCAGGATATAATACA
Organism: Segatella copri; assembly: GCF_019249655.2. Lineage (NCBI taxonomy): Bacteria > Pseudomonadati > Bacteroidota > Bacteroidia > Bacteroidales > Prevotellaceae > Segatella > Segatella copri. The sequence goes on along the minus strand of NZ_CP137557.1, from coordinate 1,838,015 downwards.
CCCACCGTGAGCATTCACCATTGTCACATCTACGTCCAACTAAAGGTAAAGTTGCGAAGTTTACGAGTAGTCGCAGACGAACGTTAGTAAACGCTCTATTTCATAAAAGTCACACCCACCCGCTCAGCCCTTCGGGCTTTCTGCGGTAGAATGCAATTGCAAAAATAACAATATTTTTCGAAATACATGCACTTATCTCGGATTATTTTTGTATTTTTGCAGAAAAAGTTGTCAAACCCATTAAAATGAAGCTGTTATGACTACATATCTCAGATTTTTCGACTATGACAAGGCATTTGATTACTATTGCGAGCTCATCGATAAGATGAACCAATGTACCAATAGGAAAAGCCATGTCCGTATCATCGCCAAGCCAGTACTTATCCTATCTATCATCAAACTGATAGAATACGGAAAGTCTGTCAACCAGTTCACGTATGAGGAGATTGCACCAACATACAAAGGTGTTTTCGGAGAGTGTTTCATGAAAGCTCATCAAGAGAATCTTACCCCCTTACACTATCCGTACTATTTTTTGAAATCAGATAAGTTCTGGCATTTGGTCTGGACAAATGCTGAAGTAAAAACCGAGTCTCCTTCAAGAGCGTGGCTGGAGAGGAATACCAAATACGCCTACATTGACAAGGAACTATGGATATTACTATCCCATCCTACATATCGGGAGAAATTAAAGGATTACATTATCAAGGAGAAAGTTCTTAAAGTATTCAAAGAAGAAAAGAACAAAGGTGGCTTTAAGGCTTTGCTGCAATTGTTGATGGTAATATAAAGACAATACGAAATGGATTATAAAGATGTCGCAAACTTGACAACGTAAACAGGCGACATCTTTATATCTATAATAAGTTTTTTCTGTGAAAAAGGTCTCATAGTCTCATTTTTGCCCTCAAAATACCAGTTATCTTTCTGATGATTAACAACTTAACATCAATGACACTTCTTGAAAAATGCGGCAAGAAGTATCATCAATGTATCATGGAAGTATCATCATAATATGTAAGCGGCTCCGCGTTTATACCATTGTAGTCTTCTCATTTGTTCGTACCTTTGCACCATCATTTTAAAATCAAACAAATTATGACAGCAAACGAACGTTTTGAGAAGGCTTGGGATTCCTTCTTAGTCTATCTGAATCGAAACCCCAAGGCCCAACTTACTCCTTTCTTGAAGGAAAGACATGTAAATCATCGCACCATGATGAACTGGATGTGCGAAAAAGGATATTCAGTTTTACGTGCCAAGCAGGAAATCCGCCAAGCCCAGGAGGCAGCCCGCAGAGAAAAAGCAGAAGCATCTGCATCAAGTACAGGCATGATGTTCGTGCCTATGGAACCTCCTACCATAGATCTTCCTATGGAGGACCTCCTTTATGGCATAAACATAACCTTTCCAAATGGAACTTTGGTTTCCGTTAAAAAAGGATGTGCCAAGTCTGTTATGGCGTTGATGAAACTTTATGAGAAGGAGGATGCAGTATGTTTGGATTGAATGAGAGTACCCAGTACTATGTCTGCCAGAGATACGTACGAATGAACATGGGCATAAATGGCTTGTATCAGATAGTGAGAACCGAGCTGGAACTTCCGCCACTTGGTGGTGCGGTATTCATCTTCTTCTCCAAGAACCGCCAGCAGGTAAAAATGCTCAAGTGGGATGGCGATGGTTTCTTGCTGTACCAGAAGCGATTGGAGCGAGGAACCTTTGAATTACCATTCTTTGACCCCAAGAACAAACAATGCAAAATGCCGTACAGGACACTATCGGCCATCATGAGCGGAATTTGCCTAAAAAGCATGAAATATAGAAAGAGACTCAATCTATAGTAGCGGCAGGAAAATTCTAACATATTGTACATCAATAAAATAACTAAAAATAATATATAAGAATACTTGCATATCTCGATATTTTTTCGTATCTTTGCACTATGACAAAGGACGAAATTATAGTACTTTTGAAGGAACAACTTCAGCTTGCCAACGAACAACTTCAGCAAGCTAATACTACAGTGAGTTCGCTGACCCTACAGGTCAACGAACTCATTATACGTATAAAGTCATTAGAAGAACTACTCGTCCAGAAAGGAATCGCCATAGACAAAGCGAATCGTCAGAACAAGGCACTCGGCAAGCTCGTTTCAGGCAAGAAGTCCGAACGTCAGGAGAAGAATCCACAAGACTCGATGCCCCAGGAGGAATTTGACAAGAAGAAAAAAGAGCAGGCCGAAAAAAGAAAGGCACGCAAAAACAACGGAGCCAAGCGTGACATGCATTACGAAATGAAAGAAGTGCATGTTACGATAGATCCAGTCATGGATGCAGAGCTTTTGAAGACGTTGCGTCTCTTCGGGACTCGTACCTGTATACGTTACAGCATGGAACCCATCAAGTTCATCAAGACCGTGTATCACATCAACACTTATACGGATGGAAGTATCATGTATCCGGGGAAGACTCCGCCGGCTCTGTTGTTGAATTCTTCCTATTCACCTTCCTTTGCAGCAGGTCTCCTGCAGATGCGATACATCTATTCCATGCCGGTAGAGCGAATTACCAAATACTTTGCCGACAATGGGTTTACGTTAAGGAAAGCTACGGCAAACAAGCTGATTGCCAGAAGTGCCGATGTACTGGAAAACTTCTATAAGGCTATCTGCCAAGTAGTGTTGCAGCAGGATTATGTCTCGGCAGACGAGACATATCATAAAGTGCTGTTAGCCAAGACAAAGCCTACGGACAAGGGTTCGAAGAAAGGCTACCTCTGGGCTGTAAGTGCGCCTGAACTGGGACTTGTCTTCTTCGTATATGAGGATGGTTCACGTTCTGAGCAGGTCATACTTAACGTATTCTCTGATTATAAAGGTACCATACAGAGTGATGCATATGCTCCTTACCGGAAACTGGAGTCGGATGCTTATCCTGACATTATGAGAATCGCCTGCCTACAGCATGTCAAGAGAGACTTCATCGACTGCGGCAAGGAGGACAAGGATGCTCAGAAGGTCGTAGATATCATCAACAGATTTTATCGAGAAGACAAAAAACATAAGGTTGGGGTAAATGGATGGACCGTTGAAGACCATCTTGCCTATCGGCAGTCATACGCACCAGACATTTTACAGGATTTATTGGAGAAACTGGAGGAAATATCTTCCAGGAAGGATTTGCTGCCCAAGTCTACCTTGGCGCAGGCGGTCGGCTATGCCCTTAATGAATATAATGCCATTTGTGACATCTTCAAAAGAGGTGATACGGCTCTCGATAACAACTACATTGAGAGAATCCAGAGGTACATATCACTATCAAGAAGAAACTCTATGTTCTTTGGCTCGCACGAAGGAGCAAGACGGGGAGCTATCCTATATTCTATAGCTATTTCATGCAAGTTGAATGGCATCAATCTGTTTGAATACATTAGCGATGTCATAGAAAAGACCATTGAATGGCAACCGAATACCCCACTGGAGAAATATAGAGACTTACTTCCTGACCGATGGAAAAAGCAGTAACAGCATTTGTTTAATCAGCTGTTACTGTTTTTTTTGAATTATGCAAGGTATAAACGCGGAGCCGCTTACCATAATATGGTCGTACAACTAAAAGGTGTATAGTTGTACAACAATAAAGCTACGATTGTACAACTATAGGGTGTATAGTCGTACGACTAAACAGGTTATAACCGTACAACTAAAGGGGGTATAGTTGTACGATAACAAGGTGTTGCCACTAGGCTCAGCAGAGCTGCCGAGCCTAGTGGCAACAATGGAGAAGGAACTTTCTAGCACCTGGAATGATACTTCCTTCGACCCGAAAAGATACTTTCTCCAACCTGAGAAGATGCTCTTTCCAACTCTAGAAGATACTCTTTCCGACCCATAATGATGCTTATCCCCACCTCCTATCTTTATTCCTTCTTCCTCAATCGATAGAGCGTAACGGGGCCTTCCTTGGTGGCATACATCCGGGCTGCAGGCTCCTCGCAGAGATCATTCAACACCTTGCTGGCATGATAGCGGGTGACGCCAAATTCCTTCATCATATCCTTCACCGTGATATAACCCTGCTGCTGACATATCTCCACAATATCGGCAAACTCCTTTTCTGCCTCCTTCGGAGCAGACTTCACTCCCCAATACTGGCGACTGCAACCATTAGACCTACGACGCAACTTCTCAAGAAACTCCTTCGTGGGCTGAATCTCCAAACCACAGATATCCACCTCGTTGGCTGGAATCAGGTCGCCCTCATGAAAGGTCTTCTTCCACTCATTTCCTTCCTTATCCCTATGCTGCACCACGCCCAACTTAGGCTTGACGATAAACATATCGCCTACCCTCACCTCGTTGCCATCCGCCAGGGCATAAAGCGTCTCATCCTCCAGCGTTTCCAGGGCAGCTATAAAGGAAGAAACATTCATCGCACAATGATCGCGAACATGCTTCTCCATCTTCTCCTGGTCAATGGTGTCTCGCTTCACAAACATCGGATGTATCTGATACTTACCGCTTTCGTCCTTCAAGGGCGTGCGATGCTCCAAATAATTGATTGAACCTGTTGCTCTTGCCATATTCTTAGTTTTTTTTGATATTTCTTTATATCCCCCATCTACTTCTCCGCAAACAAATTGGAGATAGCATAAAGAGGAATGATGTCTATCTTCTTGCCATCGGGACTCTCGAATGTTCCAAAATTTTCAAGAGAACAACGGATGCCCATTTCTATATGCTTCTGCGGATTGCGCATCAGCGAATACATGCTGCTCATGGAACCCTTCACACCCGATTTTACTTCTATCGGAACTATGCTGCCACTGCGAGCTATCACATAATCAACCTCGGCACAAGTACCTTTGTTCATGTTTTGCCAATAGTACAACTGATGCCGCTTCTGCGGAGAAGAATATTTGATAAGTTCCAAGCCCGCCATCATCTCTGCCACATGTCCCTTGTCAACAAGATTGATGGAATCTGCCACCATCATCTCCTTGATGCTGCCATCGATGTCGTCATCTATTCCTAGGATACCAAGCAGCACGCCAGTATCATGGATAAGATATTTCACAACCCGCTCGTTGATTTCAGCCCCAAGCGGCACCCCATTGGCATCCGTATGATAAATCGGGATGATTAGTCTGGCATCCTTCAGCATCTCCAAAGCCACCTTTACTTCTGCCGAACGATATTGTCCTTCTACCCTACTGTAAACAAACTTGGCTCCAGCCTGATGTGCTACGCTTATGAGAGTTTGGCGCAAAAGCAGAGGATTTGCCTTGGCTCCGTACTTGGCAAAATCGTCCTGATACCCCTGTATGATTTCATTCACTATGTCACTACTATAGCGATAAGACCCTGTCTCCATGTAAGTTGCCACAGCTTCTGGCATACCGCCAACCAGCATATAACTTCGAAAAGCCTCCACTAATCTGTTATAGAATGCCTCGGGCAGCGGATTCGTAGGACTACTATTTCGTTTGGTTCTAAGAAGTCCCTCTTGCCCCGTTGCCGTCAAGAATTCATCAAAAGACATCGGATAAACAAACAGTGAACTTACTCTGCCCACCCCAAACGATGACAAATCCTTCAGCGCAAACTCCAGGAGCGAACCTGCTGCAATGACATGAAGTTCGGGATAATCTTCCTTAAAGAACCAAAGGCTGTGAACGACATCTTCGCTCTTTTGTATCTCATCGAGGAAAAGAAGGGTTTCGCCCGGAACAACCGGCACATTAAAGAAGTCGGATAGCTTAGCAGCAATGCTCTTCACATCACGACTGCCCTTAAAGAATTCCATCACCTCAGGATTTCTTTCCACATTAACTTCCAAAAAATATTTGAAGCTCTTGCCCAAATGCCGAATGGTGCTCGACTTGCCTACCTGTCGGGCGCCCCTCACCAAAAGAGGTTTTCTTCGAGGATTATCCTTCCATTCCAGCAAAGCCTGGTCTATGTTTCTTGACAAGTATTTTTGGTTCTTCTCAAATTTTAGTACAAAGCCCCAATTTTTATATGAAGGAGCAATATTTTTGAGAAAGTTTAATATAAAAAATTAGCGATTGTCTCCAAAAATATGTAAGTTTAAAGTGATCATAAAATATGACTTACAATGGATACAATCGCTAACAGATGCAAAATTATAAAAAAGATAAGGAACAACCAAATAAAATCCGATATAAATGCTTCTATGGCCGGAGAAAAACTTCTTATGGACATTTTTCCTGCCATAGATGGCTTTTTTATCACAAGTTGTGACTTCTCTTCCACGGAACTCAAAATGGTTCTCGTGAGTACGGCTACCCATGCCTTCTGCGACCGTTGTGGCCAGAAAACCACTCATACCCGTGGCTGGCAAAAGAGAACGGTCACGATGTGTCCTTTAGGGTGTAAACGGTTTGTTCTCACCCTTTACATGCGCCGTTTTTACTGCCAGTCTGATAAACATATATTTGTAGAGCAACAGACGAAGTGGCTAAACAAATATGCAAGATTCAGTGTAAGATGCATAGAGTTGATGAACCAGCTTCATATACATATGTCATCTGTGTCGACCTCCAAGGTCATGAGAAAGATGGGAATCACCTGCTGTCCAAATACTTGCATAAATCATTTGAAAAAGATCCAAAGACTTCCAGACAGGACTGCCAGGAATATAGGCATAGATGACTTTGCCAAGAGAAAGGGACATACCTATGGCAGTGTTATCGTAGACCATGACACAGGCGAGATTTTGGAACTGATAGACTCTAGAGATTCTTCGATTGTGGCAAATGTCTTGAAACAATACAAGAAAGTCGATACTATCACTCGTGATAGGGGACGATGCTTCATTAAGGCTATCAAGCAAGGAGCCCCATCAGCACATGCTATCACAGACAAATTCCATGTCATTGAAGACTTGACGAGCGCAGTCTTTCCAAAGATTCTGCAGGAGTTTTTGCATAAGAGAATGGAGTTGCTGACTCAAGGTCTAGTTGGTCCCATTAAGCCACAAATAAGTAGAGGTTGGCTTTATACCAGCATATATGCAGTCTTGGAATCGATGTGCAAGGATACAAGAAGAATCAAGAAAATGGCTGAATGGAACACTTTCATGGATCTTTATGCAAGGCAAGGACTGACTTTGAGTGAAATCCATGACAAAACAGGGTTTGATGGATTTAAGATGGGAAAGCTAAGGAACACCAAATATGAGGACTTGCTCAACCCAACGCAACTAAGGGCTTACAAAGCCATAGAATCTATTACAAACAGGATTCTCTGTAAAAAGTCATTGGATTACTCTGTGGTTACCAAGGGGTTACATTCTACAGAGAAGAAAGAAATACTGAAAAGACTTCTTTTTCTACTGAGAGAAAAATGGAAGGAAGACTGGAAGGCATACGATGATGCCTACAAGGCATTTCTTGCAAAGGCAACTATCAGGAGCGAAGAGTATGACCTTTGGAATTCAATAGTTCACTTCAACTGGAAAACCAAGACTGATACAGTCAGATTGTTTCTGCAGGACTTGCATATTACCGATTTAGCCTATTATATAACAACATTTCAAGGCATTTTGAGCGGAGAGGTCAAAATGAACTTGTACAAATGGATTAACATGGTCATAGGATGTGGTAATGAGAAAATGGAAAAGTTTGCCAAAGGACTGATTAAGGACTATTCCGCCATCAATAATTCTATTGCTAGCAAATTGAACAATGGAATCCTTGAAGGTTCGGTCAACAAGATAAAGACCGCAAAGCGAATTATGGGTGGAAGAGCATCGATTTCTCTTTTGCAGATAAAGGTCTCCTCAAACTTAGATACATAAATGTACCAAAATTTGAGAAGAACCGTATTTTTTCATATCTTTCGCCTTTATGATTATATGGCTGCAAAAATACTGATAATTAACGAGATATGCAATTATTTTATGTTAACTTTGCTAAAAGATAGAGTTATAAAGGCATGTTTCGTGATAAAAGATAGAGTTATAAAGGCATGTTTTACGATAAAAGATAGAGTTATAATCCCTATCTTTTACTCTATTTCCTCTATCCTTGCCAACTCCCAGCCCTTGAACTGCATGATAATCTTATGAAGCGTTGTACCCTGGCGAAGAGCCTCAACCCTTGGAGCATCGGCATATCGCCTAATCTGTTCCACGGCATCCAACCATTGCTTCTCCGACTTCTTCATAGGGCTACCATCTTCCTTGAAGACATCCTTCAACTCTTCATCAAACTCCTTTCTGGAGAGGACCTTGAGTTCGAGGATATAACTGTGCTGACTGGCATAATGGGTATGATCAGGCAACAAGAAAAAATCACAATAGCCATGATTCAACTCCAATTCGGGAGCCGTGATGTAATAATCGTTGAGGTTCAAGTATGCCATAAAGAAACCTTGCAGGTTTCGCTCCGATTCTATTCCGTCACGCACAGAAGAAACCTTAGCGTAGGCTTCAGCCATGAAACGCAGTCCTTCTTCCCATACACCATCATAAGCCATATCATAATAGTAATCCGTCAATCTGTTGGTATCCACATACGACTTTGCCTGATACTCTTCTTCCAAATATCCGTAATACTGCTTGCGAACATTATTATTAGGGAAACCATCAGCATGAGTAATGGCATGATACACTTTCTCACCATGCTCATTGAGCACTACATTAGTAAAATTATCATACTCATCGATGATAAGATAAAGCTGAAAATGATTTGCCTTGGCTGCATCAAAGATTATCTGCATCTTATCAGCATACTGTGTCTTCGCCTTGATTTCCTGACCCTTCTTATCACCATAATATGCGGCATACTGCTCTACAAAACTATCCAACTTGATACAGAGATAGGCATTGAATCTTTCCTCCAAAACTTCTATCTTACCTGTAATCTGAGAAAAATCCAAGAACAGTACCTGGTAAATTCCTTGCAGGGATGTAGGATGCTTACCTATCCACAAATTACCGAAGAGTTTTTCGAAACTCTCCTTCTGATTACAGTCATAGTAAGAGTAGAGCATACTGAGAAACAGGCTTTTTCCAAAACGACGAGGACGGACGAAGAAGAGATTGCGAGGCTGCTTCTCCAGCTCTGGCAAAAACATTGTCTTATCGACATAATATAGATTCTGACTCATCACCGTGGCGAAATCAGATACCCCGTATGGTACTTGTTTTACTTGCTGTTTCATCATGCTATGAAATTTAACCAGCTTATACGTGCAAAGTTACGGCTTTATTTTTGAAACAACCAAAGTTTTCACAGCTTTTTTGTTCAAATAAAAAATCCCTGCCGTAGGAAGCCTTTCCTACAGCAGGGATTTTTCTATTGGGAATCATCAAGAATGACTCAACTGTCAATTCTTAACTATTAACTATCAATTCTTAATCACTAATAAATAATCACTAAACATTATTTATACTCTCCCCAAGCCTTGATGTCGATATCCTCCAGCTTGGTTGTGCAGAATGCATAAATAAATGCACTCGCCAGACGGCTGTTGGTAATCAATGGCACGTTCAGGTCGATGGCAGCACGACGAATCTTGTAACCATTGCTCAACTCGCTGCTGGTCAAGTTCTTCGGAATATTCACTACCATATCAATCTCGTGGTTGTGGAGCATCTCCAAAGCCTTTGGTGCACCGCCTTCTGCCTCCTCTGATGGCCAGAGCACACGTGTGTTCTCAATGCCGTTCTCGGTGAGGAACTTGCTACTACCACCGGTTGCATACAGCTTGTAACCATGCTTAACCAGCATCTGGGCAGCATCGAGCAAATCTACCTTCTGTTTGGCAGAACCTGTAGAAAGCAGGATGTTCTTGGCTGGAATGCGATGACCCACAGAAAGCATACTCTTCAAGAGGGCGGTAGATGTATCGTCGCCCAAGCAACCTACCTCACCGGTACTGCTCATATCCACACCCAATACTGGGTCTGCCTTCTGCAAACGGTTGAAGCTGAACTGGGATGCCTTGATACCTACATAGTCGAGATCGAAGAGGTTCTTGTGTGGCTTCTCTACTGGCAAACCGAGCATCACGCGGGTAGCCAACTCGATGAGGTTGATCTTCAATACCTTGCTCACGAATGGGAACGAACGGCTGGCACGCAAGTTACACTCGATAACGAGAATATCATTGTCACGAGCCATGAACTGGATGTTGAACGGACCGTTGATGTGCAACTCCTTGGCAATCTGACGACCAACTCGCTTCACACGGCGAACTGTCTCAACATACAACTTCTGAGGAGGGAACTGGATGGTTGCATCGCCTGAGTGAACACCGGCAAACTCGATGTGCTCGGAAATCGCATAGGCAATCACCTCGCCATTCTTTGCCACTGCATCCATCTCAATCTCCTTGGCATGTTCGATAAACTTACTAACTACCACTGGGTGATCCTCACTTACGTTGGCTGCCAACTGCAGGAATCGCTTCAGCTCTTCCTCGTTAGAACATACGTTCATCGCAGCACCAGAAAGCACGTAGCTAGGACGAACCAATACTGGGAAACCTACACGCTCGATGAAGTTGTCGATGTCCTCCATAGAGGTCAGGGCGCTCCACTCTGGCTGGTTGATGCCGTTGTTGGTCAACATCTGAGAGAACTTGGCACGGTCCTCAGCGTTATCGATGTCCTTGGCAGCAGTACCCAGAATTGGCACGTTCTGTGCATCCAGGTGCATAGCCAGGTTGTTTGGAATCTGACCACCGGTAGATACGATGACGCCATGAGGCTGCTCCATCTCGATGATATCCATCACACGCTCGAAGGTCAACTCGTCGAAATAGAGACGGTCGCACATATCGTAGTCGGTAGATACGGTCTCTGGGTTGTAGTTGATCATCACTGAGCGCCAGCCTTCCTTGCGGATGGTGTTCAATGCCTGAACGCCACACCAGTCGAACTCTACGGAAGAACCGATGCGGTAAGCACCCGAACCGAGTACAACGATAGAACGGTGGTCGTTCTCGAAGGTGATGTCGCTCTTCACGCCTGCGTAGGTTACATAGAGGTAGTTGGTCTGGGCAGGATACTCAGCTGCCAAGGTATCAATCTGCTTTACTACAGGCAGGATGCCATAGCTCTTGCGCTTGTTGCGAACCAGCAGGGCAGCCTTGTGCATGTTGCCCAACTCCTGCTCCAAGCCCACGGCACGAGCTACCTGGAAGTCGGTGAAACCATAAACCTTAGCGGTACGGAGCAAATCCTGATCAAGCGTATTGATGTTGCACTTCTTCATCGCCTCGTCGATGTCGATGATGTGCTTCAACTTCTCGAGGAACCACTTGTCAATCTTGGTCAAGTCGTGAATCTGATCTACGGTATAGCCCTTGTGCATTGCCTTTGAAATCACGAACACACGCTTATCTGTTGGCTCGCGCAAAGCTGCATCGATATCGTCGATTTCAAGCTCCTTGTTCTCTACGAAGCCGTGCATGCCCTGACCAATCATACGAAGACCCTTCTGGATAGCCTCCTCGAAGTTGCGGCCGATGGCCATTACCTCACCTACTGACTTCATAGATGAACCCAACTCCTTATCTACGCCACGGAACTTAGACAAGTCCCAACGAGGAATCTTACATACCACGTAGTCCAATGCTGGCTCGAAGAAAGCTGATGTGGTCTTGGTAACAGAGTTCTTCAACTCGAACAGACCGTAACCCATACCGAGCTTGGCTGCAACGAAGGCAAGAGGATAACCGGTAGCCTTAGAAGCCAAGGCAGATGAACGGCTCAGACGGGCATTCACCTCGATAACGCGATAGTCCTCGCTCTTAGGGTCGAAGGCATACTGCACGTTACACTCACCCACGATTCCGATGTGACGGATAATCTTGATGGCGAGGGCACGGAGCTTGTGATACTCAGCATTGCTCAGGGTCTGAGATGGAGCGATGACGATACTCTCACCGGTATGGATGCCCAGTGGGTCGAAGTTCTCCATGTTACAAACTGTAATACAGTTGTCGTAACGGTCGCGAACCACCTCATACTCAATCTCTTTCCAACCCTTCAAACTCTTCTCTACCAATACCTGTGGAGAGAATGAGAAGGCCTTCTCAGCGAGCTTGTTCAGCTCCTCCTCGTTGTCTGCGAAACCAGAACCGAGTCCACCCAAGGCGTAAGCAGCACGGATGATGACAGGATAACCGAGCTCGGCAGCAGCCTTGCGGGTCTGCTCGATGTTCTCGCAAGCCTCACTCTTGATGGTCTTCACGTTGATTTCATCCAGCTTCTCTACGAAGAGCTCACGGTCCTCAGTATCCATGATAGCCTGTACTGGAGTACCCAATACCTTGACATTATATTTCTCCAGGATGCCCTGGCGATAGAGTTCCACACCACAGTTGAGGGCAGTCTGACCACCGAAGCTGAGGAGGATACCGTCTGGCTTCTCCTTCTGGATGACACGCTCTACGAAGTAAGGCTGCACTGGCAGGAAGTAAATCTGGTCGGCAACACCTTCTGATGTCTGTACGGTTGCGATATTCGGGTTGATGAGCACAGTCTCGATACCTTCCTCGCGCAATGCCTTCAGGGCCTGCGAACCTGAGTAGTCGAACTCACCTGCTTCACCGATCTTCAAGGCTCCAGAACCTAAGAGGAGCACCTTCTTTATATTTTCGTCTTTCATCTTTATTCCTAATTATTTAAGTGTTTCTACAAACTTATCAAACATGAACTCTGTATCCACAGGGCCTGAGCAAGCCTCTGGGTGGAACTGGCTTGAGAACCAAGGGTTCACCTTGTGGCGGATACCCTCGTTAGAGCCATCATTCATATTTACAAAGAGTTCCTCCCAGTCGTTGCCCAATGTCTTGGCATCAACGGCATAACCGTGGTTCTGAGAGGTGATGTAGCAATTGTTGGTTCCTACCATGCGCACTGGCTGGTTGTGTGAACGGTGACCATACTTCAACTTGTAGATAGTAGCACCGGCTGCCTTGGAAAGCAACTGGTTACCCATACAGATACCGCAGATAGGCTTGCGGCTCTGGCTAATCTGCTTGCGAATAATGTTTACTGCATCCTCACACATGTCTGGGTCGCCAGGACCATTGGCAAGGAACAGTCCGTCGAAATCCATATCGGTGTAATCGTAATTCCAAGGCACACGAATCACCTCTACGCCTCTGTTGATGAGGCAACGGATGATGTTTGCCTTCACACCGCAGTCAACGAGTACCACCTTCTTGCCGGCACCCTCGTTGTAACGGATAATCTCCTTGCAGCTCACCTGGTCAACGAAGTTTACACCCTCGTAGTTAGCCTCAGGGATGTTGTCTGGTTCATCATCAAAGAGAATCTTACCCATCATCACACCATGCTCACGAAGCACCTTAGTCAACTCACGGGTATCGATGCCTGTGATTCCTGGCACCTTTTCGCGCTTCAACCAGTCGGCAAGACTCTCCACTGCATTCCAGTGGCTGTACTGCTCGCTGTAATCATTCACGATGATGGCAGAAGCATAAATCTTGTCACTCTCCATGAAGGTTGGCAAACCGTTCTCCTCGAAAGTAAATGGTGGCACACCATAGTTGCCCACGAGAGGGAATGTAAGTGTCATCAACTGACCGGCGTAAGAAGGGTCGGTCAAACTCTCTGGATATCCCATCATGGCTGTGTTGAACACAACCTCGCCCGCTACAGGAGCATCATATCCAAAAGATTTGCCATGGAACTTGGTTCCATCGCTCAAAACTAAGGTTACTTTTTTCATATCTGACATTTGATTCTTTTATTTCATACTTATAAGAGCAAATGAATTCTTCACTCTTCGTTCTTCACTCTTCACTTATTTATGATAAACGTTTTCGATATAGTTCACAAACGACTGGTTGCAGAGCTTCGTGCCGCCAGGAGTTGGATAATGACCGGTGAAATACCAGTCGCCCTTGTGGTTTGGAATTGCCTCGCGCAGCCCCTCGATGCTCTGGAACACGAGCTGGATAGGAGTGGTCATGCCTTCTGGGCGAAGCATCTCTACTATCTTCTCGTTGATTTCCTCGATGGTGAATGGCTTGTAGATGGCACGCACCGGGTTAATCTGCTCCTCCTTCGGCTTGGCAAGTTCTGCCTTGCATGCCTCGTAGGTCTGCTCGATGAGGTCCTCCATCTTGCGCTCTTTCAGAAGCTGGATTGCCGCACGGAACACGCAGAACTCTTCCAGTCTTGCCATATCAATGCCGTAATAATCCGGATAGCGAATCTGAGGGGCACTGGATACGACTACAATCTTCTTAGGATGCAGACGGTCGAGGATGCGCAGGATGCTCTCCTTCAGGGTTGTACCGCGCACGATACTGTCGTCGATGATAACGAGATTATCCACATTCGGCTCGACGCTTCCGTAGGTTACATCATACACGTGGCTCGCCAGGTCGTTGCGGCTGTTGCCCTCGGTGATGAAGGTACGGAGCTTGATATCCTTCCATGCTATCTTCTCCGAACGGACGAAATCGCCGAGAATATCGTATAATTCTTCCTTAGATGGAATATGGTCGAGGTTGGCAATCTGTTCTATCTTGCTTTCGTTGAGATACTTCTTGAAACCGCTCAACATTCCATAGTAAGCCACCTCGGCTGTGTTCGGGATGTAGCTGAACACGGTGTGATCTACATCGTAATCCACTGCCTTCAGGATAGGCTGGGTCAACTGCTCGCCCAACTGCTTACGCTCCTGGTAGATATCCTTGTCGGAACCACGGCTGAAGTAGATGCGCTCGAATGAGCAGGCTGAATCGCCCTTCTGCTCCATGATGCGCTCGATGCTGCACTCGCCGTTCTTCTTCACGAGAAGTGCCGTGCCCGGCATCAGCTCCTGCACATCCTCTGCCTCCAGGTCGAAGGTGGTCTGAAGCACAGGGCGCTCGCTGGCTACTACTACGATTTCATCGTTCTTGTAGTAGAAAGCAGGACGGATGCCCCAAGGGTCGCGCATGGAGAACATCTCGCCCGAACCGGTAATACCGCAGACCACATAACCGCCGTCGAAGTCCTTCATCGTGGTCTTGAGCACATTGCTCATCTTCACGTGGTCCTCGATGTAGTTGGTGATATCGGTGTTCTCCATCTCCATCGCCTTTGCAGCCACGAAGTTGCGCTCCACCTCTCTGTCCAGGCGATGGCCCATCAGTTCAAGCATGATGTAGGTGTCGCTGTAGATGCGTGGACTCTGGCCCTGCTTGGTCAGTTCCTCGAAGATTTCATCTACGTTGGTCATGTTGAAGTTGCCGCAAAGACAGAGGTTCTTCGCCTTCCAGTTGTTGCGGCGCAGGAATGGGTGCACATACTGTATGCCACTCTTTCCGGTGGTGCTGTAGCGCAGGTGTCCCATGTAGAGTTCGCCTGCGAAAGGCAGTTCCTCTTTGGCAAACTTAGCATCTGCAAGCTGCTCGGGAGTCAAGTCCTTGAAGTTGGCATTCGCCTTACCGAAAATCTCGGTCACGGCGTTCTTGCCCTCTGCACGTTCACGAAACATATACTCATGTCCAGGCTTTCCGCCCAGTTTAACACAAGCCATACCAGCACCCTCCTGTCCACGGTTGTGCTGCTTCTCCATCATCAGATAGAGCTTGTTGAGTGCGTACATCCAGGTGCCGTACTTCTGCTGGTAATACTCCAGTGGC
Source organism: Segatella copri (assembly GCF_019249655.2). Lineage (NCBI taxonomy): Bacteria > Pseudomonadati > Bacteroidota > Bacteroidia > Bacteroidales > Prevotellaceae > Segatella > Segatella copri. The sequence continues at coordinate 1,822,372 of NZ_CP137557.1, read as the reverse complement.
TTGAGCAATCTGATCATTGCTACGCCACATTCATGTTTCAATGGTTCCATCTCACTATTATCCTTTATCTTAATTAGTTAAATTTGAATATACCTATTGCGAGGGATATCCCTCCAAAAAAAGGGAAACGTCAAGAAACGACGATTCCCTTTATCTTTTATTCGACAGTAACTGACTTGGCCAAGTTTCTAGGTTGGTCAACATCCTTGCCCTTGCATACAGCTACATGGTAAGCCAAGAGCTGCAAAGGAATGGTAGCCAATAATGGCTCCAGGCACTCCAAGGTCTCAGGGAGTTCAATCACTTCGTCGGCAATCTTAGAGATGGTTTCGTCGCCCTTGCTCACAATGGCAATGACACGGCCCTGACGGGCTTTAATCTCCTGGATATTAGACAAGACCTTCTCGTACATGAAGTTGTGAGTAGCAATAACTACCACAGGCATATCGCTGTCAATCAATGCAATAGGGCCATGCTTCATCTCCGCTGCAGGATAACCTTCAGCGTGGATGTAGCTAATTTCCTTCAACTTCAATGCACCTTCCAGGGCTACAGGATACTGGAATCCGCGGCCCAGATAGATGAAATTGCGAGCGTATGTAAACGTACGGCTCAAGTCAGCTATCTTATTGTTCAGCTTCAACACTTCCTTCATCTTTGAAGGAATGTTCCAGAGCTGCTCTGTAATCTTCTGGTATTCGCTTTCGCTGATGGTACCTCTCTCCTTACCGATGGCGAGTGCCAGGAGGATGAGAACGGTAACCTGACCGGTGAACGCCTTGGTAGAGGCAACACCGATTTCCGGACCTACGTGAATGTAGGTACCGGTATCTGTTTCACGGGCGATGGAAGAGCCGATGGAATTACAGATACCATAGATGAACGCACCATTTTCCTTGGCAAGCTTGATGGCTGCCAGGGTATCAGCGGTTTCACCACTCTGGGAGATGGCAATAACCACGTCGTCCTTGGTTACCACAGGATTGCGGTAACGGAACTCTGATGCATATTCCACTTCCACCGGAATGCGGCAGTAGTTTTCAATCATCTGCTTGCCAATGAGTCCGGCGTGCCATGATGTACCACATGCCACGATGATGATTCTCTTGGCATTGAGGAGCTGCTGGCGATGGTCGGTGATAGAACTGAGCACTACGCCCATCTCCGTCTCCGTCTTGCTGGTAGAATCGTCGCCGTCGGTCATCACGCGGGTCTCCACCGTGCGGCTCACCACACGGCCACGCATACAGTTGCGCAGGCATTCAGGCTGCTCGAAGATTTCCTTCAGCATGAAGTGAGGGAAACCGCCCTTCTCTATCTGACCGAGGTCGATATCCACGGTCTGCACCTCTGGGTTGAGTTTCACGTTCTGGCTGTTCACCACCTGCAATTCCTCGCCGAGGCGCATCACAGCAATGTTGCCATCCTCCAGGTAAACCACCTTGTCGGTATATTCGATGATAGGGCTGGCATCCGAACCGAGATAGAACTCGCCGTTCTCGCCGATACCTACTACCAATGGGCTCTGCTTGCGTGCAGCAATAATCTGGTTAGGGTTACGCTTATCAAGAATGGCGATGGCGTATGCACCAATCACCTGGCGAAGAGCCACCTGAACGGCAGTCAACAGATCAAGCTCCTTCTTTACCTGGATGTATTCGATGAGCTGAACGAGCACCTCAGTATCGGTTTCGCTCTTGAACTCCACACCCTTGGAAATCAGATTCTTCTTGATATCGGCATAGTTCTCGATGATACCATTATGAATCATGGCGAGGTTCTTGCTGGAAGAATAATGAGGATGAGCATTCACAGCAGAAGGCTCTCCGTGAGTAGCCCAACGAGTATGAGCAATACCCACATGTCCTGAAATATCCTTGTCCGAGCAGAACGCTTCCAGATCTGCCACCTTGCCCTTTGCCTTATACACGTTCAAAGAGCCATCATCACTGATAAGAGCTACACCAGCGCTGTCGTATCCGCGATACTCCAGGCGCTTTAAACCCTTTATAAGGGCTGGATAAGCCTCACCCTTACCTAAATATCCTACAATGCCACACATTTTCTTATAACTTTTATGTTGTAATTCCGTTCGTTAATCCAGACCTTGTTCCCTATTCAATCTTTTTCTTATCGCAAGATGTTGACAATCAATGATGCGATAGAAATCAATGTACCCACAGCAGAGAACCACAATGTGGTAGAAGAGCCGATGGCAGAGTTCTGTGCCTTCACCTTGTTAGGCTCCACATAGATGATATCGTTCTGCTGGAGATAGTAGAATGGAGAGTTAATGATGTTTGCATCATTCAGGTTCAAACGGTATGTATGCTTCTCTCCTTCCGCATCCTGGCGGATGAGCAGCACGTTGTCACGCTTACCATAGATGGTAAGGTCGCCAGCCTGAGCCAGAGCCTCAAGTACACTCATCTTCTCCTGAGGAACCGAGATGATACCTGGCTTGGTAACTTCACCGATTACTGAAACATGGTAACTTGCCATGCGCACGGTGACGATTGGCTTTTCTGAAACTGACAAATATGGATCAATCTTACTCTTCACCAAATCCTCAGCCTGCTTCTTGGTCAAACCACCTACATGCAAGGTGCCTACTACCGGGAATTCAATGTTACCGTTGTTGTCAACCAGATAGCCCTGCAGGGAACCCTGCGAAGAACTCAGCTGTCCACTGGTACCGATGGTATTAGACACAGCCAGGTTGAAAGGCATGGCAGCCTTAGGGTCTGTAGTAATGACGGTGATAGTCAACTCGTCCTTTGGCATGATCTTAGCCTCGTAAAGCATCTTAGAAGCCGCCAAACTGATAGAATCTGCGTTTTGAAAATAAGCTACGTTCTTGGTGCTACCGCAACTGCCGAGCATCAAGACCATTGTTAAAGCGACAAGCGCTGAATAGATGAATTTTTTCATTATCAACAAATTTCGTTTATAAAATATCGGTGCAAAATTACAGCATTTTTTTGAATGCTGCAAATATTTTGCACCAATATTTACTGAAACGTATTATTTTTTAGAAAATAATAGCCTTTTTACTTGTCTTCAACGCCATTTGAAGGCAAATTAAAGGTATAACTATTATCGAAAATCTTCTTCACCTTGTTGATTTCAACGAAAGTGGTGCCGCCGCCTTCTCCGAAACTACCACTCAGGTAAGCTATCTTATCCTCTTCGTCAAGGTAGCCCTTCTGGCGAAGCATGCGTACCGCTGCAGTAAACATATCCTTTGAAGACACGTAGTCTTTCTGATGGATTGGGATGATGCCGTAGCTCAGGTTCAGCCAGCGCTGAAGCTTCTCCTTGTAGCAGATGGCAAGCACTGGGTTCGGACCACGGAAGGCGGCAAGGTCACGGGCTGTCTGACCGGTCTCACCGTCGGTGATGATACCTGCTACGCCCAACTGCTTGGTAGCCTCGATGGCTGCGTGAGCCAGGAAGAGTTTCTGGTCTATCTTGCCATCCTCCATTGGGTTGATGTCGTTCAGTGGCGACTTATCCTTCTCTGCCTGCTCGGCAATGCGGGCCATGGTCTGCACTGCCTCTACAGGATACTTACCGCTTGCCGTTTCGCCTGAAAGCATCAGGGCATCGGTGCGATAGAAGATAGCGTTGGCGATATCGGTTACCTCGGCACGGGTAGGACGAGGGTTCTTGATCATGGTGTGGAGCATCTGTGTAGCCACGATTACTGGCTTCTGGGCCTTCACGCACTTGGCGATGATGCGGCGTTGGATGCCTGGAATTTTCTCGATTGGCACCTCGATACCCAGGTCACCACGGGCAATCATGATACCGTAGCAGGCGTCGATGATCTCGTCGATGTTGTCAACACCTTCCTGGTTCTCTATCTTTGAGATGATCTTGATATCGCTGTTGTGGGCGTCGAGGATATCCTGCACGGCCTTTACATCGGCAGCATTGCGCACGAAGGAGTGAGCGATGAAGTCGATGTCGAGCTCGATGGCAAGTTCGATGTTGCGGCGGTCCTTTGCCGTGAGAGCAGGCAGGTCGATGTGCTCGCCTGGCACGTTCACGCTCTTGTGCGCACCGAGTATACCCTCGTTCTGCACCTCAGCCACGAGCATAGGTCCCTGCACCTCCATGACCTTCATGTCGAGCTCACCGTCATCAAACAAGATGTCATCGCCCACCTTTACATCGGCAGCAATATCAGGATAGCTCAGGTTCACGATGTCGTGAGAAGACTCCATCTCTGGGCGACCGAAGATTTTCACCACGTCACCAGTATGATACTGTATAGGCTCCTTCACGTCGGTAGTGCGCACCTCTGGTCCCTTGGTATCAATCATGATACCGATGTGTGGAGACACGGCTCTAACGTTCTTGACAATGTTGCGGATACCTTCCTCTGTGGCATGTGCGGTGTTCATACGAACCACGTTCATGCCGGCAAAAAAGAGTTTGCGGATGAAATCCTGATCGCATCTACGATCGCTGATGGAAGCGACAATCTTTGTTTGTTTCATATTTGTATTAACCTTATTGAAATTTCAATTATTTTTCGTGACATTTCTATCACCTTTCCCAAATTTTTTGCAAAGATACAAAGAAAATCTGAAATATGATTCATCTGAACTACAAAATATATATAAAATGTTGCAATAGTAACAGATTGAAAGGGAGCGAAAACAAAAAAAATCCAGCCAAAAGGAAGTTTATCTCCCTTTGGCTGGATTCCTTACTGGTCCATCCCGGGCCTAGATATCCAAATCCGGTGCCTTCTCGGCGCCTGCGGCTGCCTCGAACTTTGGCATCACATTGAAATGGAAGAGACCGGCGATGATGGCGTTAGGCATCTTTCTAACGGTCTGATTATACGACTGTACAGCCTCGTTGTACTTGCGGCGTGCCTCGCTGATGCGATTCTCGGTGCCTTCCTCCTGAACCTGAAGGGCCTTGAAGTTCTCACTCGCCTTCAGCTCAGGATATCTTTCTGCCACCAGCATCAGCTTGGAGAAGGCATTCGCCAACTCGCCCTGGGCTGCAGCATACTGCTTCATGCTAGCCTCGGTGAGGTTGTTTACATCCAGTTTTACCTGTCCCACAGAGGCACGAGCCTTGGTCACCTCCTCGAAGGTCTCCTTCTCATGCTTGGCATACGCCTTCACAATCTTAGCCAGCTGAGGCATCATGTCGGCACGGCGCTGATACTGAGCCTGCATGTTAGACAACTCGGTGGTAGCAGCCTCCTGCTCACTCACCATTCCATTATAACCACTGAACACCCACAGCACCAACACTACGATGACGCCTAAGATGATCCATCCTGTTTTCTTCATAATTCTTTTTTATTTATTGATTATACATTATTATATTAGTGTTTATTGATTAGTGATTATTGATTAGTGATTACCTGCGTAAACTATCAACTTTCAACTATAAACTATCACCAGCTTCCTCCGGATCCGCCGCCCGAGAAGCTACCGCCGCCGAAGGAACCGCCAGAGAAGCCGCCTCCTCCACCTCCGGAGAAGCCGCCTCCACCCATGAAGAACGGCGGCAACCAGTCGTCGTCATCATTTCTTCTTCTATTCTGGTTCCTACCCTTTCCCTTAGGTCTTGGCTTCAGCACACCCACCTGCTCCAGGATATATCTGACGAGGTAATAAATCGGAACTCCGAAGAAGAGAAGGAAGAGGATGATAACCAGCGCCCAGTCTTCTTCTCCATTCACCGTACCCTCGTCTACCGATTCTATTCCGGTACGTCCGCTCTTCACCTTATTATATATAGCACGGCTCACGGATGCCACAGCCTCGCCCGGATCATCCTCTCGCATGTATTTCACGATGCAGGCACGGGCAATGTCGTCGCAGTCAACATCCGTCAGCTCGCCTTCCAGTCCGCTACCCGGAGCAATGAAATACTTATGATCTTCCACTGCGATGACGATGACCAGTCCTCTTCGGCTCTTCTTATATCCGATGCCATACTTGTTGCCCACATCCTGCGCCATGCGGAAGGCATCCTGGTTCTCCACCTTGCCCACGATGATGAGGACGTTCTGCACCCCACACTCCAGTTTCAGCTTCTGCAGGTACAGGTTGGCAGAATCCTTCTGCGCCTTCCCCACCAATCCATCCGGATCGGAAACATACTGCGTGGAGTCTTTGAGGAACGGAATCGGCACATTCTGTGCGCTCCACTCCCTGCTGGCAGCCAGCGACAACACGCTGAAAGCCACTCCTATGAAAAGCAAAAAATATCTCTTAAAACCCATAATTTCCCTATTTTTGTGCAAAAATACATAATAAAAACCTAATATGCAAATACTTAGAGCATTTTTTTTCAAAAAAAAGCCCGAACTATTTTGTTATATCGCAAAAAACTTGTATCTTTGCACACCGATTTGAGATAATTAAAGTATAAAAGTAAATAAAAGAAGAAATGACCAAAGCAGATATCATTAACGAAGTAGCAATCGCTACGGGTATGCCAAAGAAAGAAGTAGGCATGGTAGTGGAGTCGTTCATGGAAGAGGTGAAGAAGAGCCTCATCCAGAACAAGGAGAACGTATACTTGCGTGGTTTCGGCAGCTTCAACATCAAGCACCGTGCAGCCAAGACCGCTCGTAACATCTCCAAGAACACAACCCTCACTATCCCAGCTCACGACCTTCCAAGCTTCAAGCCAGCAAAGAGCTTCGTAGAGGAGATGCAGAACGCTCAGTAATTGAGTAATCGCTGCAATAAAAGATAGCAATATCATTTTTAATAATAACAATATTTTTAAAATTTTAAAATCATGCCAAACGGAAAGAAAAAGAAGGGCCACAAGATGGCTACTCACAAGCGTAAAAAGAGATTACGTAAGAACAGACATAAGAGCAAGTAAGCTTTCGATTTAGAAGCTAACATTGCTCTCAGTCGGTTCGTCAGACTGAGGGGGCGTGTCATATCAACATGGTTTGGCATGCCCCTTTTTGTAAAGTGTAATTAGTAGAACTTTAAGTAAAAAGATTATTGAAGAGTATGACAAGCGAAGTTGTAATTGACGTCCAGCAGAAGGACATCTCTATCGCACTCATGGAGGACAAGCAGCTGGTGGAATACCAGAACGAACCCCGTGAGGCATCGTTCTCTGTGGGCAACATCTACATTGCAAAGGTTAAGAAACTGATGCCAGGACTTAACGCTTGCTTCGTGGATGTGGGTTATGAACGCGACGCCTTTCTTCATTATCTTGATCTAGGAAGTCATTTCAATTCCTACCAGAAGTATCTAAAACAAGTACAGAGCGACAGAAAGAAACTTTTCCCATTCTCTAAAGCCAGCAAAATGCCTGAATTGGAAAAGGACGGCAGCATTCAGAATGTCCTGAAAGTGGGACAGGAAGTGCTGGTGCAAATCGTTAAAGAACCAATCTCTACCAAGGGTCCTCGACTTACGGGCGAAATCTCTTTCGCAGGTCGATACCTGGTACTCATGCCATTCGGTGACAAAGTTTCTGTCTCGTCGAAAATCAAAAGCGGTGAAGAACGCTCCCGACTCAAGCAACTCATTCACAGCATCAAGCCAAAGAATTGCGGTGTCATTGTCCGCACTGTGGCTGAGGGTAAGCGTGTCGCAGAGCTCGATGCTGAGCTGAAAATCCTGGTGAAGCGATGGGAGGATGCTATCGCCAAGGTGCAGAAGACCCAGCAGCGCCCGCAAATCGCCTTCGAGGAGACCGGAAGAGCCGTCGCTCTCTTGCGTGACTTGTTTAACCCATCTTACGAGAACATCTTCGTCAACGACGAAGGTGTGATGAACGAGGTGAAGGACTATGTTTCTCTAATAGCCCCTGAAAAGGCGGGCATAGTCAAGCTCTACACCGGAAAGGTGCCTATCTTCGACAACTTCAGCATCACCAAGCAGATTAAGGCTGGTTTTGGAAGAGTTGTCAACTACAAGCACGGTGCGTATCTCATCATTGAGCATACCGAAGCCCTGCATGTGGTGGATGTGAACAGCGGCAACCGCACTCGTGAGAAAGGTCAGGAAGCGAATGCTCTCGACGTGAACCTCGGCGCTGCCGATGAATTGGCCCGACAGTTGCGACTCCGTGATATGGGAGGCATCATCGTGGTGGATTTCATCGACATGAATCTTGCCGAAGACCGACAGCTGCTCTATGAGCGCATGTGCAAGAACATGCAGAAGGACCGTGCCAAGCACAACATCCTGCCATTGAGCAAGTTCGGACTGATGCAGATTACCCGCCAGCGTGTGCGCCCAGCGATGGACGTGAACGTAGAGGAGACCTGCCCTACCTGCTTCGGCACGGGCAAAATCAAGTCGAGCATCCTCTTCACCGACCAGTTGGAAAGAAAGATCGACCGCCTAGTCAACAAGATTGGCGTCAAGAAGTTCACTTTGTATGTGAATCCTTACGTGGCTGCCTTCATCAACAAGGGCTTCGTTTCCCTGAAGCGCAGATGGCAGTTTAAATACGGATTCGGCTTCAATGTAATTCCTTCGCAGAAGCTGGCGTTCCTCCAGTATGAATTCTACGACAAGGACAACCAGTATCTGGATATGCAGGAAGAGCAGGAGACAAAGTAATTTTTTAATTCTCAGCAAAAAGCTCCATTCGCAATTTTATGTGCGAATGGAGCTTTTTTTGCTTCTTGTGCTTCTTTTTTGTTGCTTTTTACATATTTTTTGTTTTTTTCTGCAACCTTTTGCTGTATTTTATCGTCTAAGCTATAAAATAACATGTATAGTTACATAAATAAATAGTATAGATAACATAAAAAAGAAAGGAAAAAGATTATGATTTTGAGTACAACTCCAACCATAGAAGGCCACCCTATCCGTGAATATCGTGGCGTAGTGACCGGCGAAACCATCATTGGTACCAACTTTGTGAAGGATTTCTTTGCCAGTGTCCGTGATGTGATAGGTGGAAGAAGCGGTTCTTACGAAAGCACCCTCCGCCAGGCCAAGGATACTGCCCTGAGAGAGATGGCCGACCGTGCCGCATCCCTGGGCTGCAACGCCATCGTGGGCATCGACCTGGATTACGAAACCGTGGGCAACAGCGGCTCCATGCTGATGGTTACGTGCAGCGGAACGGCAGTGATTATATAAGATAATTAACTGAATGACATTACTTTACAGAGTTAATGAGAGTTGGTGACCTTCATCAGATGAAGGTCACCAACTTTCTTCTATATCATTTATTCTATCACCCAATCCTCTATACTTCGCTGGTTTTCAGAGAAGTTAATACCTACTTTCACAACCTTCCGCCCATCATCGGCAAAAGCCTTGGCATAGTCCTTGTGGCTGATTTGTGCCATGGCGATGTCGGCAGACTTCTTATATTTTAACTCAAAGATAAAGATACTCTTATCCGTCTTGAGCACAAGGTCTATTCTTCCATCAGAAGTGGTATGCTCCACCTTCACATCTTCGCCAAGCATGGTGAAGATGGTGAATATCACGGCTTGATAGTGACGCTCATTATTGTTGATAATCGTATATGGGAACTTATCATAGAATGCCTTCAAGTGAGGCATAAAGGCTCCCATGTCGTCATTGACGAGCACATTCTTGGCATAAGCATACACAATGGCATCATATCTGTTCATGTCTTGTGCAGTATAATACCTGACGAGACTATCAGAAAAGCCTTGTCTTACTTCTAGATTTGGGAAACAGAGATGATACAATTTTCCTCTTCGCTCATATCCTTTAATGGTAAGGTAGCCACTTTGGAAAAGAACCGGAATAGGATCAGTGAGTCTTTCCGTAGGTGTATCAAAACGTGATGCCTGTATCCACAAATCATCCAGATTGAGCATGTCCAAATTTTTCCGCTGCAACAACTCTACCAGGAACGTAGGCGTACCAGATGTAAACCAATAGCTATTAAACTCCTTATCATCCAATGCATTGATGATGCTGTAAGGATTGAAGATATCCTCGCTATTAATACTGAAATGGTAGCCATCATAATGCTGCTTGAGTTGCTCTAAGGTCTCCTCATAAGTAAGCCCATTATGCTCAGCCATCTCCTCGATACCCTCACGGAAATACTGAGTCAATTCACTCTTGGTGATACCACAACAGCTACTGTATTCATCCTTCAACGTGAGAATCTTGAGATTGTTCAACTCGCTAAAGATGCTGAGCTGACTAAACTTAGAGATGCCTGTGATGAATACAAAGCGAATGTTTCCCTCTTGCTGCTTCAAGGGGCTGAAGAAATCCCGCATGATGTTGCGGATGGTTTTCTGCAAGTCTTCGTCACTTACAGAATCATGCATCGGGGCATCATACTCATCGATGAGAACGACAACCTGTTTACCGGTTTGAGCCGTGGCAGCCAGCAAAATATCCCTAAAGCGAGCCCCAAAGCCTTCACGCTCAGATTCAGGAACTTCTATTCCATATTTCTGCTCTTCAACTTTAAGAATATTATTTAATATGATTTTAGCGTTCTCCAAACTATAATACTTACCGCAGCTCAAATCCAAATGGATGACAGGATATGCCGTCCACTCCTTCTCCATCTGTTCGATAGCAAGTCCCTTGAACAGCTCTTTCTTACCTTCAAAGTAAGCCTTGAGAGTAGATACAAACAAGGATTTTCCGAATCGACGTGGGCGACTCAGAAAATGAAACTTGGCATAATGAGCCAACTGATAAACGATAGCCGTCTTGTCAGCATAGAAGTAATTCCCCTTCACGATTTCGGAGAACGTTTGTATTCCCAAAGGATATCTCTTTGAAGCCATAATCTTACTCTTTATAATCTAGATACAAAGATACGGATAATATTTCAGAAAACAAGCGTTTTTCTGATTATTAACAATATATCACTGTAAAAATAGAACCGAAATTCAACAAAACATACTTGAAATGGGGCGGTAACTGCCTTAAAAAACGAGTTACCGCCCCAGTTCAGGCATATTTTTATCTAAAATCCCTTGCGGAATTCAAATAAAAACATTATCTTTGTAGCCAAATATCAGAGCCTTAGGGCTAATTGTTATCATAAAATAAGACTTTACCATTATGCTACAAAAAATAATAGGACGCAAGGAAGAACAGAAAACGCTGCAGGATTGCTATGAATCCAACAAACCGGAATTCGTAGCAGTCTATGGAAGACGACGCATCGGCAAGACTTTCCTAGTGAAACAATTCTTCAAAGAAAAGTTTGACTTCTATTTTACAGGAGCTTATCAGGCTACCAAGAAAGATCAGCTCTTTAACTTCAAGATGACCCTGGAGTCATACTCAGGCGTCAAGCGAAAGACCCCTCAGTCATGGCTGGAAGCATTCTTCCAGCTAAAAGACTATCTGGCTTCTCTCGGTGACAGACGAAAAGTGGTCTTCATCGATGAGCTTCCTTGGTTCGACACCCCACGCTCCAACTTCATCAGTGCTATCGAACTCTTCTGGAACCAATGGGCTTCAGACCAGAACCTCATGCTCGTGGTATGCGGTTCAGCCACCTCATGGATGGTCAACAAACTGCTGGGAGACAAGGGAGGACTGCACAACCGGGTAACCCGCAGCATCTATCTTGCACCTTTCTCATTAGGTGAAACTGAGGAATTTCTGCAGAACAATCATATCGTATTCAACCGCCATCAGACTGTAGAATGCTATATGATGCTAGGTGGCACGCCTTACTATCTAAACATGCTCAAACCCCATTTAAGCCTGGCACAAAACATCAACAAGCTGTTTTTCGAGGAGAACGGCGAACTGAGAAGAGAGTTCGACTTCCTATTCCGTTCGCTTTTCAAGGATAGCAGAAACTATCGTAAAGTAGTGGAGATACTTTCTCAAAAGGCAAAGGGCTTGACCCGACAGGACATCATCCGCGAATGCAAAATTCCTGACAATGGCGGACTATCAGAGGTATTGGATGATCTCTGCAACTGCGATTTCATCCGCCGCTACTACCCCATCAACAAGAAGCAGCGAGATGCAGTATATCAGCTCACCGACCTCTTCTCCCTGTTCCACCTGCGCTACATCAAGAACTCCACTGGCATGGACGAAACTTTCTGGACCGACACCATTGATTCGCCAAGTCATCGTGCCTGGTGCGGCTATGCTTTCGAGCAGGTATGCCTGCATCATATCAGGCAAATCAAGCGTGCCCTAGGCATTGAGGGGGTTCAGTCATCCATCTGCTCATGGTCGGCACCTGCCAGCGTGGATTCTGAGGGAAAGAAGCGAGAAGGCGCCCAGATAGATTTGGTAATCGACCGACGAGACCAGACCATCAACCTATGCGAAATGAAGTTTTCGATGAAGCCCTTCGAGATTACTCCTTCCTATCTGGAACACATCATCTATCGCCGTGAGTTGTTCAGAGAAACCACTGGTACCAGCAAGGCTCTGCACCTCACCTTCGTTACGACTTACGGAGTGGCAAGAAATGCCCAATACGGCATGATACAGAGCGAGATTACAATGGATGATTTGTTTAAGCAATAAGTGATTCCATTTCATCTTATTGATTATCAATTAAATAATGTGGTGACCTTCATCAGATGAACCCCACCAACTCCTGTTCAAGGTGGTGACATACATCTGATGAAGATCACAGAAATATACAAACATCAAAATAATTAGGAGGATATGAATATGGCAAGACCAATAAGAGAAACTCCAATTCTGGTGGGTAAAGACGCAGAACGCTTCGTTAAAGAAATGAAGCGAGTGGAAAGCTTGACTCCAGAGCAGAGAAGAGCTAATCGAGAGAAACTGCATGCAGAAGTCGAAGAAATCAACAAAAAGTGGAATTTAACATATAACGCACTTTTAGGATGAATATTTATCGTTTTGATTCAGATACAGAATATAAACTTGATTCTTTCGACTGCGGTGACTCCGACTTAAACGACTAAAAAAATGCTGTAATCTTTACATTAGCATATTTTGAGAATAAACGTATTATACAAAAACGACCCGCACATTTGAGCATCGTTGAGAGGCTTGGCGGGTTCTCGCACTGCAAAGATACAAATAATTATTAATAATACAAGGTTCTTCTCAAATTTTAGTACAAAGCCCCAATTTTTATATGAAGGAGCAATATTTTTGAGAAAGTTTAATATAAAAAATTAGCGATTGTCTCCAAAAATATGTAAGTTTAAAGTGATCATAAAATATGACTTACAATGGATACAATCGCTAACAGATGCAAAATTATAAAAAAGATAAGGAACAACCAAATAAAATCCGATATAAATGCTTCTATGGCCGGAGAAAAACTTCTTATGGACATTTTTCCTGCCATAGATGGCTTTTTTATCACAAGTTGTGACTTCTCTTCCACGGAACTCAAAATGGTTCTCGTGAGTACGGCTACCCATGCCTTCTGCGACCGTTGTGGCCAGAAAACCACTCATACCCGTGGCTGGCAAAAGAGAACGGTCACGATGTGTCCTTTAGGGTGTAAACGGTTTGTTCTCACCCTTTACATGCGCCGTTTTTACTGCCAGTCTGATAAACATATATTTGTAGAGCAACAGACGAAGTGGCTAAACAAATATGCAAGATTCAGTGTAAGATGCATAGAGTTGATGAACCAGCTTCATATACATATGTCATCTGTGTCGACCTCCAAGGTCATGAGAAAGATGGGAATCACCTGCTGTCCAAATACTTGCATAAATCATTTGAAAAAGATCCAAAGACTTCCAGACAGGACTGCCAGGAATATAGGCATAGATGACTTTGCCAAGAGAAAGGGACATACCTATGGCAGTGTTATCGTAGACCATGACACAGGCGAGATTTTGGAACTGATAGACTCTAGAGATTCTTCGATTGTGGCAAATGTCTTGAAACAATACAAGAAAGTCGATACTATCACTCGTGATAGGGGACGATGCTTCATTAAGGCTATCAAGCAAGGAGCCCCATCAGCACATGCTATCACAGACAAATTCCATGTCATTGAAGACTTGACGAGCGCAGTCTTTCCAAAGATTCTGCAGGAGTTTTTGCATAAGAGAATGGAGTTGCTGACTCAAGGTCTAGTTGGTCCCATTAAGCCACAAATAAGTAGAGGTTGGCTTTATACCAGCATATATGCAGTCTTGGAATCGATGTGCAAGGATACAAGAAGAATCAAGAAAATGGCTGAATGGAACACTTTCATGGATCTTTATGCAAGGCAAGGACTGACTTTGAGTGAAATCCATGACAAAACAGGGTTTGATGGATTTAAGATGGGAAAGCTAAGGAACACCAAATATGAGGACTTGCTCAACCCAACGCAACTAAGGGCTTACAAAGCCATAGAATCTATTACAAACAGGATTCTCTGTAAAAAGTCATTGGATTACTCTGTGGTTACCAAGGGGTTACATTCTACAGAGAAGAAAGAAATACTGAAAAGACTTCTTTTTCTACTGAGAGAAAAATGGAAGGAAGACTGGAAGGCATACGATGATGCCTACAAGGCATTTCTTGCAAAGGCAACTATCAGGAGCGAAGAGTATGACCTTTGGAATTCAATAGTTCACTTCAACTGGAAAACCAAGACTGATACAGTCAGATTGTTTCTGCAGGACTTGCATATTACCGATTTAGCCTATTATATAACAACATTTCAAGGCATTTTGAGCGGAGAGGTCAAAATGAACTTGTACAAATGGATTAACATGGTCATAGGATGTGGTAATGAGAAAATGGAAAAGTTTGCCAAAGGACTGATTAAGGACTATTCCGCCATCAATAATTCTATTGCTAGCAAATTGAACAATGGAATCCTTGAAGGTTCGGTCAACAAGATAAAGACCGCAAAGCGAATTATGGGTGGAAGAGCATCGATTTCTCTTTTGCAGATAAAGGTCTCCTCAAACTTAGATACATAAATGTACCAAAATTTGAGAAGAACCTAATACAAACTTTTGAGCAAGAAAAAAACAGCCAACCTTCAATAACATTTGAAAGTTGGCTGTTTTTCATTTATAATATATCCTGCAAGTTTTTACTTTACCCTAAATTCCGCAGCATTTTAGTTTAACTTATTTTATAAGTACCTGAGCAACAAAAAGTTGCTCAGGATTTTGCCATGTCAGATTTTTCACCTATCTTAGTGTTGCAAATCAAAATATGTATCAAACCCGACAGACATGGCAAAGGTAGCAATAAAATCTGAGAAACTCTCTCCTTTTGGAGGAATTTTTTCAATAATGGAGCAATTTGACTCCAATCTCTCATCTGTAATCGACTCAACCCTCGGTATGAGATGTAGGCTGTATGGTTATCAATACAGCGAAATCATCCGTTCGCTTATGAGCGTTTATTTCTGTGGCGGCTCATGCATAGAGGATGTCACCACTCATCTGATGTATCACCTCTCGCTTCATCCGACACTTCGCACATGCAGTGCCGACACGATTCTCAGAGCCATAAAGGAACTGACCCAGGATAACATTTCCTACACATCCGACACTGGCAAGACCTACGACTTCAACACGGCAGACATGCTGAATACACTGCTCCTCAATTGCCTATTGTCCACAGGGCAGCTGAAAGAGGGCGAGGGGTATGACGTTGACTTCGACCACCAGTTCATAGAGGCTGAGAAGTTTGATGCGAAACCCACATACAAGAAGTTTCTCGGGTACCGTCCAGGTGTGGCTGTCATTGGCGACATGATTGTCGGCATAGAGAACAGCGACGGCAACACTAACGTTCGTTTCCACCAGAAGGACACGTTGAGGAGATTCTTTGAGAGGATTGAACAGAAAGGATTGACAGTCAATCGTTTCAGGGCAGATTGCGGATCCTGCTCAGAGGAAATTGTGGAAGAGGTCGGAAAGCATTGCATGACTTTCTATATCCGCGCCAACCGCTGCGGTTCGCTCTACGATGACATCTTTGCACTCAGAGGGTGGAAGAGAGAGGAACTGGGCGGCATTGAGTTTGAACTGAACTCCATTCTTGTTGAGAAATGGAAAGGGAGGGCATACCGTCTTGTAATCCAAAGGCAGAAGCGAATTGACGGTGAGATTGACCTGTGGGAAGGCGAATACACCTACCGCTGCATCCTTACAAATGACTACGAGTCTTCCGAGAAAGAGATTGTCAAATTCTATAACCTCCGTGGAGGGAAGGAACGCATCTTCGATGAAATGAATAACGGATTCGGCTGGAACAGGCTTCCAAAATCCTTCATGGGAGAAAACACGGTGTTTCTTCTGCTTACGGCACTCATACGCAACTTCTATAAATTCATCATGGCGAGGCTTGACGTGAAGAGGTTCGGACTCAAAGCAACAAGCCGCATCAAGGCGTTTGTCTTCAAGTTCATCTCTGTGCCAGCCAAATGGGTCAGGACATCAAGGCAGTATGTGCTGAATATCTATTCATGCAACAACGCTTATGCTGATGTGTTCCAGAATGACTTTGGATGACACCGACAACTTATGGTCGTGATTTTGCGTATTGCCTCAAGTCGCATGGTGGGGTAAGGGGATTTAATGCGTCTTTGTGGCGATTTTTGCTGCGTTGCACCCTCTTTTGCCACAGTGTCGCTACCTTTTTGACCTCTGTGTCATCTTATGAGGGCGGTTGCGGATTTGAGGTTTACTAATCTCTTTTTTCCATTCTGGATTACTACGCCCTTATAACTACCTCCTACTCTCTGCCCGTTCATATTATAAACAGGACAATTGCTTACATTAGAATCCATCGTAACATTATTGATTCCAGTAGAAGAAGCAACGATTTGTAGGCAAGTTACAGGCAAGTTACAATTATGCCCATATCGGAATGTATCTCATATAGCATGGAGCTGTATCTATATTTACGAAATCCAGACAGGCAAATAGCGACACACGAGTTGACCCTTGGTAAACGTTGTTATTTTTTTTCTCGATAATCAAAGCGGCTTAAAGCATAGTCCAGCCAATGCTCACGGTCGGCATGAATATGGTCTAACAGCATATCGGTAGGAGATTCACAATCTTCATCCTCGGCACATTTTATCTTGTATTCCAATTCTTCGTGAGTTAGTGGAAAAACTTGGAAGAAATCTACAGTCTTACCAACCGTCAAAGGGCAAGACGTGAAGTTGTCAATGTCGGGTTGTGGTGCCAACAGGACAGCTGCAGAATATGGAACGCCCTCTGCAAAGAGTTCTACCTCTTCTTGCCCTAAAGAATGTCCCCAACCCATCCAACTGTCGCTATAGATAGGCATACGAGCAAAATCTTTCAAGAGACGAATAGGCCAGAAATTCCGTTCGTCTTCCGATGCTTCCTCTGACAGATTCCAGTCAGCAGGAAGATACATCAATAACTCCACACGTTCAGCAATTAGGGATTCATATCTTAATGTATCAGGCACGTTCATGCGATGCGCTCCCACGCCCATTGTACACAAAGTATAATAATTGCGTTCTTCAGTAGGAGGAATGATAGCAATGTCCACGTGAATATCAGGAGAGACTATCTCGTGAAGGACAAGTTCGTAATTGCCGAAAATGTTCTCAATGAAATTGGATATTTCATCGACTTCTGTTTCTGAATAGAACTCAGGCATCTTCGTGTTGGAAGCTTTGGCATCCAAGGCATTCCGCCACATGTCCAAAGCTGTTTGCTGCGCTTTTTCCATATCGTTTGTCCACATAAACAATAGCCCATACTCTGATTTTTTGTTCATTCCTACAACCAAGCAATTGTGGTAAAAGCAGATACGGTCCACTTCTTCCCAGGTTGGCGACTCCAACCGGACATACCTTTTCCCCTCCTCGACGCTCATTGTATTTTGCGGCCCTTCGAATGTAAGCATCGGAAAAGTACCTTCCTTATACAAGGAGTAAACTTTGTTGACTGTCCAAATGTATCTTACATAGTAGATAAGCAGGACTATCAAGCAGATGGTGGATTTTTCAGGATGGTCTAAAGCCACCAATCCGATGGCTCCTATGACAAGGATGGCAATAATGATCCTCATAGGAAGAGTTTCATTCAAAAGCAAGTCCTTGAATGCACACCATAAGAATGTACTTCTGCTTTTGGCAAAAGTAAGTCGTATATCCTCTGTCTCTTTATGAATAGAGGGTGGTAGGTTCTTTATTGTATAACGTTTCATACGCAGTATTGTTAGATGTTATTTTTATCTGCCATAATCTCCTATTATTTATCTATCATTATAA
Source organism: Segatella copri (assembly GCF_019249655.2). NCBI lineage: Bacteria > Pseudomonadati > Bacteroidota > Bacteroidia > Bacteroidales > Prevotellaceae > Segatella > Segatella copri. The sequence goes on along the minus strand of NZ_CP137557.1, from coordinate 1,804,207 downwards.
TGATATTTAGCCCTTATATCAGCCTTTATCTTCAATATATTGACATTTATATCAGGCAGCGATACTATCTCAGCAGATATTTCGCAACCAAATCCATGAGCATCGATTTAGAAAGATTTGACAATCCCGTCTCTTGAATCGTAGCATATTCGGGCTTGTTCTTTCCGATAATAAACTTACATTCTCGCCCATCTATGCTTGCATACAAATGGAAGTTGCCTTTGTAAGCCTGCTCTATACGAACATCTGTACAGCTTTTGCCATCTATCTCAAAAGCAGCCAAATTGTTGTCCTTATCCTCCAATCCCCATGATACAAGATGAGCATTGATAGCTGACTCTATAGAACTGATCCACCTGTCTTGAACGGCATGCCGCTTGGCAATTTCACGGAATTGCCGCAGTGAATCAGCCACTTCCCTAATGATAACATCAGCACGACGAATACCATTGTCCTTGGCAAACTGAATGGCATCATCGTAAGAAATATGATGCAGCTTAGACCTTACATACATACAATGACCCGTATTGGGTAAATAGCCTCCTGTATCTATAATATAAGTAAGATCGTAGGCTGGCGACAAACGCCAAAGACCCGCCTCGTCCATCACAAAAGAGAAATTCTTTGTATGATCATCCGTATTGTTGGAAAGGACATTGAACACAAGTCTGCGAAATACTTCCTGACAATCAGTCTCCGGCAAATGTAATTTTCTACAGATAGCCACAAGTCCCTCATAGCTATCGGTTTCCGGAGAAATCGCAGCAAGGGTCTGTGTATGCAATTTCCGCTCACCATCACGGTCGAAACGCTTCGTCATGAAATTCCTGTTTCCATCAATCTCATATAGCCTGGATGGCATCATATCTATTCCCGACTTGATGGCCATCTCATAGTAGGTCATCTCTATCTCAGCAGAACTGTATTTTGTGTCTCCAAATTTCAATATGTAATAATCATAATCCTGCAGCCCAGCCACCTGACCACTTCGTATTTCCCCCGTATCTTTATTGATGGCAATGATAGCCTTAGGTTGCCGTCCACCAGCCGATGTTCCCACCGTAAGCAAGGACTGCATAGTGATAGATTCCTCTGGCATGATGTGGGCATTTTCACGCTCGATGAATATGCGCTCTGCCAAATCGGCCAACGACTTGACATCTATCATTTCAGCCTTATCCGTCTTTGCCACCTCTGGTAAGAATTCCAATGCACCCATGCCTCGCTTACCGATAAAAGAAAGTTTATCCAACGGAGTTATATCAGCATTTGGAATATGATTTTGAATTCGCCAAAGCTCGAAAAGCTGATTACCCCAAGCATCCGGCAACGAATCAGCCAAAAAAGCAGGAAGTTTTTGGTACATTCTGGCTTCCTCTCCCCACACTGGTATCATCGCACGGATACCATGCACAGGAGCTTGAAGAGGAGAAACTTCGATTCCCTTCTTCAAAAACTCAGGATTATATGTGAAGTACGATAGCCTGCGGCGATTGTCCCATGCCAAGCGACCGATTTCTTCGTCCCAAAGCATTACTCTCAACGTATTTACCATAGCCCATTATTGTTTAGTATGACGAATTCTCTGTGCCTTCTTCTCATCCCTTCTCATCAGATACGGGGAAGGGGGCAGCTCTGGAAGCACATCATCGATGGCATCAATCTGCCCTACCACCTTCAGCAAGAGGAGAAAAGTGGCTAGCGAAAGATTACCCGCTGTGCCATTCTCAAACTTATGGATGGTGGTCAAGCCAAGCCCCGTAAGCTCGGCAACCTCTTTCTGGGTGAGATTGCATCGCAATCTGTATTCCTTGAATCTTACTCCCAGCAAACGTACTAACTCCGGAGTAGAATATTCATATAAATCTGCCATAATCTTCTATTATTTATCTATCATTATAATGATATTTATCCCTTATATCAGCCTTTATCTTCAATATACTGATATTTATGGTTGCAAAAATAATAAAAAGAAATCAAACTAGCAAGCTTTCAAAAGATTATTTTCTATCTTTCTGTTTTTTTCTGGAAAATGGCAGGAGGTAACTTCGATAGATTCCCCCAAAATATATTGAAAAACATAGACTATCCCATCTTTTCCTTTCACTTACAACTATCTGATTATCAATATATATAGTTTGGTGACCTTCATCTGATGAACCCCACCAACTTTTCCTCTTACTTTGCTGAAAGTGATTACTGATTACGATTACAGTTCCATTTTCCGAACGATGTATGAGGGGTTATATGGGGAGGTATATTATATATATATCTATATAAATATATATATATAATATACCCTTCTTTAAAAGCTCCCTTCACACCTGATAAGACAACTAGCGGAAAATGGAACTGTAATCGTAATCAGTAATCAGTAATCGTAATAAGCTGTCAGTAAGCACACTATGAGTTCGTACAAGAGAAGCTATGAGTTCGTACAAGAGAAACTATGTTTTCACGTTACCAAAACTATGAGTTTGTTTTTTTAACATAAAGCTCTAAAGCAGCCAAAGGAGAATAAGAGAGGTTGGAACGTAAACAGTTGGGAATGAGCAGATTTGCACAAAGTTGCCAAATCGGCATAAAGCAAGCGAGTGAGGAATATTGAAGTAGTTCAGTTACTAAATCGTGAGCCACAGTTACCTATGCAAAGCAGGTAACAATACGGAAAGGCAACTTTGTGCATCAACGGAGTTTATTGCGCTGATTCTCAATGTTTTGCGTATCAAGGAACGCTTACAAAATGATTATATTTGCACACTCAAAATGTAAGCGTTATGAAAATCGAAAAATTCAAGGTGTTGCTCTACCTAAAAAAGAGCGGATTGGACAAGAATGGAAAAGCTCCCATCATGGGACGCATCACGGTGAACAGGACTATGGCGCAGTTCTCCTGCAAGTTGTCTTGCACTCCATCGCTTTGGAATCCTCGTGCCAGCCGATTGGAGGGCAAGAGCAAGGAAGCCGTGGAGACCAACAAGGACATCGAGCAGTTGTTGCTTTCCATCCAAAAGGCTTTCGATGTGCTTGTGGAAAAGAGAACGGACTTCGAGGCTAAGGATGTCAAGGAGGCCTTGCAGGGCAGCGTCAAGACACAGACCACCCTTCTCTCCTTCGTGGACGAGCATATCAGTGAACTCAGCACCCATGAGGGCATCGATATGTCGAAGAGCAGTGTCTGTACTTACAGAAAGATTCGCAAGAATCTCGCTGAGTTCATCGGGGAGAAGTATAGGTTGACTGATTTGGCTTTCGGACAGCTGACCGAGCCTTTCATCAGTGACTTTCACCATTACCTGCTTGACGAGAAAGGCTTTTCATCAGGAACCATCACCATCTATGTGTCGCTCTTCAAGAAGATGTGCCGCATCGCCTTTGAGCGAGGCTTGTGCAGGAACCTGCTGTTCGCCCATTATCGGGTTGGCACTCCAAAGGTTACGACACCCAAGGCTCTCAGCATGTCTGATTTCATAAAAATCCGTGATGTGGAACTGCCCGAAGACAAGCCGAGACTATCCGTTAGCCGTGACCTGTTTCTTTTCGCCTGCTATGCAGGAACAGCCTTCATAGACACCGTTTCCATCACGAAAGCCAATGTCAAGGTGTTGGAGGATGGCGACAAATGGCTCGTCTATAACCGCAAGAAGACCGGAACACTTGCCAGGGTGAAACTCCTGCCCGAGGCATTGGAGCTGATGGCGAAATACGAGGACGGGGCAAGAGATACCCTTTTCCCATTGCTGAGCACGAATCGTGTTCGTATCGATCTCATCACCATCTGCAAGTTGGCGGAAACGAGCAAGACCTATTCCTACCATTCGGGAAGACACTCGTTCGCCAGCCTCATTACGCTGGAGGCTGGTGTGCCGATGGAGACCATCTGCAAGATGCTCGGTCACAAGGATGTGAAGATGACGCAGCGGTATGCGAGAGTGACCCAAAAGAAGCTGTTCGAGGACATGGACAAGTTCATCGCTGCAACCGAGAAGGACTTTATTCTCGCATTATGAACAAGGCTTTCAACTTTTCTTTTTACAGTTCAACCACATTATTATATTATAAGGACAACAACTATGAGCAGAAGTACATTTTCAATTTTGCCTTACATCAACAGACAGAAGGTGAAGGCAGACGGAACAGCCAACATACTTTGCCGCATCACCGTTGACGGCAAAAGTGCAGCCATTTCCACAGGCATATCCTGTACCCCACAGGAGTGGAACGCCAAGAAGGGAGAGGTACGGAACGCAAGGGACAACGGACGATTGGCAAGTTTCCTTGCTGAGGTCAAGGATAAATACAACTCACTTCTTTCCACCAACGGCATCATCACCGTGGAAATGCTGAAGGCAGTGTTGAAGGACAAGGACACGACAGGAAGGTTCTTGCTGAACTTTGGTGATACCATCGTAGAATGGTATCGAACCGCAAAAGCCAGACAAACCTTTCTGCACAAGCGGACATGGCAGAAGAACCTGAGAGACTTTGTCCATTCGTTGGATAAGGACGACATCGCCTTTGAGGACATAGACGAGAATTTCGGGGAGGAATACAAACTATTCCTGAAACGAGACCAGGGACGTATCGACAGCTACGTGAACCATTGCCTTCTCTGGCTGAACATGTTGATGTACAAGGCAGTGGACAGGAGCATTATCCGCTTCAATCCCATAGTCAAGATAGGGTATGAGAAGAAGGCAGCCCCGAAGATGACCCATATCAGCAAGGCAGACTTCATCAAGATGCTCTCTACCCCGATGGCTGACGAGCGAACGGAGCTTGCACGCAGATGTTTCATTTTTGCCTCGCTCACCTCCTTATCCTATATAGATGTAAAGAAACTGTACCCTCGCCATATCAGTGAGAACTCCGAGGGTAGGAAGTTCATCCGCAAGGAAAGAGAGAAGACAGGCGTGGAGTTCTTCGTGCCACTCCATCCGATAGCCGAGAAGATTCTTTCGCTCTACAATACCACGGACGACAGCAAGCCTGTTTTTCCACTGGGTGAGAAGAAAGACATCTATCTTGATGTGCATACCCTTGGAATGGTGCTTGGCATAAGTAATAAGTTGGGATTCCACGCCAGCCGCCATACATTCGGAGTCTTGATGCTCAACGAGGACATTCCCATCGGCAGCATAGCCAAGATGATGGGACACGCAGACATCACAAGCACACAGGTCTATGCGCAGGTGACGGAGCAGAAGATTTCAAATGACATGGATAAGCTTATTGCCAAGCGGGAAAGGAACAGATTATCGAACGAAAAAACTATTGGAAAATGAACAGAGGAGTTATAACTATCAGCGAGAGCGGAACGGTATCCATGCCGACCGATACTGTATGGATGACCATGCAGGAGATTGCCGACATGTATAATGTATTCGGCTGCTATGTGCGCAAGGCTGTCAAGGCTATATTCAAGGATGGCATCCAGAAAGAGCAGGGTGTACGCCGTCATGTCAGGAAGAACGACCGCATCAGCTATGATGTGTATAGTCTTGAACTCGTCATTGCGGTAGCCTTCCGTATTGACAGCATTGAGAGCAGAGCCTTCCGGGAGTTCATCATGCAAGCCATCATCAAAAAGCAGACCAACCGCCCGAAGTTGGTCTGCCTGTGGTCGAAGAATATAATGGTGTAGCAATTACATTTTTCATCAATGATCTCTATTCCTTGAAAACCAATATTTATTAAAATTTTATAAAGGTTTTAAATTCATTTGCTTTATTCAATTTATTTCTCTAAAATTGCAGTGTCAAACAAATAATGAACTAAAATGAGACTTTTGGATTTTTATATAATATGGAGAGGAGATATGCTATTTGCAACAGTTGTTCCTATAGCATATTTCCTATTGTACCTAAAAAACAAACAAGTGACATTTGTCTTTTTGAAATTTGTAATGGCATTTGTGATATGTTTGTACTGGGCAACATACGCTTGTACTTTTTTTTATTCATATTATGATGTTATAGGATGGTTTAAAATACTTATAATACCTGTTTTTTCCATTTATAGTGGATTTGTACTTCACCTTTTAAAATCGAAGAAGAAAAAGGTGTTTTTTCTTATCTCCATAGTCTATATAATATTTTGGTGCATGTTAATATTTTGGCATTGCATGAGTAGTATGTAATGCCAAAGAATGAAGAGAGATGATTCCTAATTGTATAGGAATCCTTCAAGCAACGTTCCTTGGAGGCTTTGCGCCTCCAGCCACTTGGGCGAACCACCGCAGTGTGTTTTAGCATGGTATTAGATTTTATACAGACCATACGGAGAACACTCGGCAAACACGACCAACTCGGTATAGCCAATAAAACGAGGCGACAACCTATAACAGCCACACTCGGTAAGTTATACGTTGTCGCCTTGTTCATTTCACACACTCATCAAGGACATTCTCCTACACCCCTTTCATTCTGTACGCTTCACGATAGTTAGCCATCAGAATCTTCTGAATGTCGGACTCGCGGTAGAGTATCTTTCCGCCAAGCTGGATATACGGGATGACACCGTTGTTTCGGTAGTCCTGCAGGGTTCTTCGGCTCAGTTGCAGCCTGGCACAAAGCTCCTTGTCCGTCATGAAGCGCTCACCGCCAAGCATGGGGCGGTAGTTCATCACGGCACGTTCAAAATTGTCAACCATTCGGTTGAGGTGGTTCACGATGTGGTTCATCCACTCGCTGTTTCTTGTCATTACTTCATTGCTCATAGTTGTCTCGTTTTATTGTTGATACTTACGTTACTCGGTTTACTTGCTGCATTGGATAAAGTGGCTGTTGTATATTGACAGCCTAACCTGTGCGCTTGCGAAAGCGCATGTCCTTTTTCCTGTCCTCCACTACTGCTACGATAGCCATCACGTCCTCCGGCTTGTAGTAGGTCTTGTGGCTGATTTGCGTATAAGCCAAAGTTCCGTTGTCCCGAAGCGTCTGCACTGTCCGTGGGCAGATGTTGAGCGTCTGACACACGTCCTGCGTGTCGAGCCACTTGTTCATGGTCTTGTCCTCACTGCGCTCACGGATTCTGTCCATGCGCTTCACGAAGTTCTCCAACTGGGCATCAAGATAGTTGAATGCCTCTTCCTCGAATACGATGAATCCCATACTTTTCTTTTTTCTAAGTTAATACTATGTTGTATGTCGCAAAGCTCCACGCATATGCTGTGCTCCACGTTTGTGAGTGCAAAGATAAGGCACGGCAATCTAAAAACAAGCGTTTTCAATTTCTGTGGCAGTATGTTGCCGGGGTTTGCCGACTTCAACGCCAAAAACAACAAGAAAAACTTGCACGACTGCAACGAATACATGAACAATGATGAGTTGAGAAATACGTAGAAGTTCTCACAACTATCTCGGTATGCAAATAAGCAAGCCACAACTAAATTGCCACGTTACACCCAATCAGTTGCATGGCTGCACTCAGTACACTTACTTTGCACCCGACAATCGGTCAATGGTGCAAACCGTGACCACTATACTAACAAATAAAACAGCATAAGCTATGGCAAGAACAAAAGAAACGAAAATGTCTCCTGAACAGCAGGAGAAAATGACACAGGAGGTGGTGGCTTCGCTTCAATCATCCACTTATGGTAAAGACTATGCCCAAGAACATAGCTCTTTCTTTGAAGAGGTGGAGAACTCCGATTTAGAAGTTGTGACAGAGAATGTGGCTGCAACAACCTCCTGTATGGAGGACGAGCAAACGAACGAAGCTCAATCGCCACCGAATCCGCAGAAGCGCATCAGTGGCAAGCAGCGCAAGGCAACACTGGAGGAGTATCAGCAAACCTTCCTCCAAGTTCCAAGGATTGACGACCGCAAGCCAGTCTTCGTCAGTTCCGATGTACGAGACCGTCTTGATCGTGTCGTCCGCATCCTCGGAGGAAGGCGCATGAGCGTATCGGGCATCATCGAGAACATCGTGCGCCACCACCTAAGCCTTTATGAAGAGGACTTCGAGGCTTGGCGCAAATTGTGAGAATTAAGGTCTGTGACCTTGGACGTGGATAGATGAAAGGCTGTAGTTCCAACTAACGTGTTCTGAGAGGGAGCGAGGTTATGTTTTGGGAATCCTAAAACGCCTCGCTCCACCATGAGGGCGGAGGAATTTTGCTCCCGACGGTCGCAGAAAGTGAGTGTACCAACTGTAAACAGTATATCGAATGACAAACGTACAGGAACAAGACAAGAGAAAGGGCGGGAGACCGCCCACAGGCAGGGTTCGCAAACTGTCGAAGTCTGTCACGGTGAAGTTCTCAAAGCCAAGCTACGAGGCTTTGAGGCTGAGGGCGAGGAAAGCCAACCGCAAGTTGGCGGAGTACATCCGTGAGTCCGCCTTGAACGGCGAGGTGGTCTGCGGACACAACACGGAGGCGGTTGCCATTGCCAAGAACCTTATCGGCATGGCAAATAACCTCAACCAACTTACCAAGCTGTCGCATCAGAGAGGTTTCCACGAAACCCATGTATTTGTGGTGGACTTGTTGAGGAGATTGAAAGCCATCCTTGGCGAGTATCGCCAAGCAAGTCCAAAATCGAAGCCATGCGGAATGAGCAGAAAGGAGGATACCACATGATAGGCAAGCTAAAGAAAGGCTGCTCATTTGTTGGCTGCATCCGCTATGTGACAGGCAAGGACGAGGCGAAAATCATCGCCTCGGATGGAGTGTTACTCGGCACGAATGCCGAGATAGTACAAAGTTTTGAGCTGCAAAGACAGCTAAATCCAAGGATTAAGAAGCCTGTGGGACACATTGCACTCAGTTTCAAGCCCGAGGACAAGCCACGTTTGACGGATGATTTCATGGCTAAGATAGCCCTTGAATACATGCAGATGATGGGGATAAAAGATACTCAATTCATCATCGTAAGGCATCACAACACCGACAATCCACATTGTCATATTGTGTATAACCGCATCAATAACGAGGGCAAGCTCATATCAGACAGGAATGATTACAGGCGTAATGAGCAAGTGACCAAGGCTCTAAAATCCAAATATGGACTGACTTATGGAACGGATAAGAGCAAGACTAACACTCACAAATTACGCAATGCGGAACGTGCCAAATACGAGATTCACAATGCCGTCAAGGATGCCTTGAAAGTCACAGGTAGTTGGCAGAAGTTCAAGAATGAACTTGCAAAACGAGGTGTTCACTTAGAGTTTGTCTATAAGGATAAGGAGCGAACCAAGGTTCAAGGCATCCGATTCTGTAAGGACGGATATAGCTTCAAGGGTACGCAGATTAGCCGAGGCTATAGCTTTGGCAAGCTGAATGCAAGGTTTGAGGGAATGGAGAACCATGTATCACCAAAATCCAACTCTACTCTGCAATACGAGCAAGGCTATCACAAGAGCAACCATGAGCCATCCATGTCGGATAGCAGCCAAGACCTTTGGGACGGCATTTCTTCCATTGGACTTTTTGCTTCTGCCAACGCTCAGACCTTTGAGTCTTTCCCAGAGGACGAATCAGTCAAGAAGAAAAAGAAGAAACGCAGAAGAGGCTTTAGCCTTTGATGCAAGTTACAAACCATTCAAACAACAAAAGAAATATGAAAGAAGAACTATTGGAAGCCATCTACGGCACAGTTGAGAGATTGGAGCAGAAAGTCGATGAACTTTCTGCCTCCACAAAGAACGCTGGAGCGGAAACCGTTCCTGCAAGTAATGACATAACCAAGTTGGATAAGTCAATCAATGCGATGTTTATCAAAGAAGAGGAAGTCAGAGGTAAAATATCCAAATTAAGAGATGCCATTGTCGTTTTTGCAGACCTTATTAAGGTTGAACTTGGCAAAAATGAGCAGCGAAGCAAGTTCTTGGTTGATGCAGTCAAGCAGATGATACAAGGGAATGATGTTTCCTCAAAGGCATTGCAAGATAAACTTGAAGTGATGAACAAATCACCTCAAAAGAAGGTTGTAACCCATCGCTTCGAGCCAACCTCAAAGAATGTTCTTCTTTTCACAGGTGGCTTGGCTCTATCTCTTGTCCTCTCCATTTGGGGCAATCTCACCCAATGGCGAGAGCACCAAGATTGGGAGGAGGCAGACTTGAAGTATAGGGCATTGAAGATGGTGCTTCCATCCGATGACCCGAATGTTAGTTACATCGAAAAGCATTTTTCTGTTTGTCGAAATGAGAATGTTATTGATGATGTAAGAAATCGAGTTGCTGCTTATGAAGATTCAGTATGTCGATACCGTGAAATGGTTGAAACTGCAAAATATAAGGATAGTATTGCCAATAAATTATTGCTTGAATCAAAAGAAATTAGAAGAATGATGGAAAAATCAAAATAGGAACATCATTATTTAGTTAATCTTTGTTTATGTTGGGTGTTATAATCCAAATATTACCCTTTTGTGTAGTGGATGTTTGAAAAAACAAATCTACTTTTGCACAGTAAAAATTTAAAGTATCATCAAAATGGAAAAAATGTATAGTAGAAATCGAATTTACATCAAGCCAGATGAACAGGAAAAAATTAAGCATTTTCGTGTTCTTTTGGGGGGTGCTGGCTTAGGAAGTGTCATTGCGGAATGTGCATTACGCTTAGGGTTTGAAACTATCACTATCATTGATGGTGATAAGGTGGAGAAAAGCAACTTAAACCGTCAGAACTATCGGTTGGAGGATGTTGGAAACTATAAGGCAGAGAGCCTCGCCAAGAGATTACTTTCCATTAATCCACAAGCGAAAATCACGGTCATCAATAAGTTTGTTGACCATGATAATGTAGAGGGATTGATAGAGGGACATGATGTTGCCATCAATGCCTTGGACTTCAAGAGCGACATTCCGTTTGTCTTTGACAAGATTTGTTCAGAAAAGAATATTTATGTCCTTCACCCTTACAATTTTGGCTGGGCAGGTTTTCTAACAGTAGTGGATCCTGATGGAAAACCTCTGGAAAGTCTTTCGGACAAGCCTTTAGGCTTTGAGTTGAAAGTTGCAGAATATGTTCTTGGCTACCAAGCATTTTGGATGCAACCCCAAGAATGGCTTGACAAGGTGGTCAAGCAATATCAAAGAGAGGAAGGTGCAATTCCTCCTCCTCAGTTGTCTGTTGCTTCATGGATTACAGCAGGTTTGTGTACGCAAGCTCTGTTTAATATTGCAACAGGCAAAGAGGTGAAACGATTTCCAAAATTCTATTTTTCATCCTTGCTTCAATAGTGAAGCAGGGATGGATGAGGGAAATCACAGTAGTTTATAGATGGTGGCAAAAGTAAGTGCTTCTGTGATGTTCTTGGTTCCAATTTTCTCAAATAAAGTTCTTCTATAGAATTTGATGGAATCAATGGACTTACACATCTTGTCCGCAATCTCATTCATAGTGAGTCCTTGCGAGCACAAAGTGAGCACTTGCTTTTCCTCCTCTTTCAATTGTATCATTTCCTTTTCTCTCCACTTGTGGAAATCCAAGTCGTATTTCCAATACTTCTGTGAACCCTCAATATGAAACTCTATATGGCCTGGTGTGGATTGCGAAGAAAGAGAAACAATGCACATTGCAATCCATATTCTACCATCTTCCGTAAGCAAAATTGGAGTTAACTTGTGATTGATAAGTACTTTTCTGTTACCATCGAGCATGATATGGAAATCGTATGAGATATAGCATTTGTGTTTGTCTTCTGGTGCAATCTTTGTTTCAAAGAACTTAAAGCCATTGCTATTGATTTCCACCAACATCTGTTGCTCTTTTTCTGGTACATGCTCCGAATAGAAAGCATACCCCATCTCTTTCATTTCTTTTGCAGTATGTCCGCAAAGAAATAAAGGATTCTCTGATACATACAGGAATCCTTTCTTGTAATAATCGATAAGATACACACTTTGGTATAGAGAGCGTGATATTGCTTCTGTCGTGTGGATGAGTACATCCAACTTCTTATATTGCTCTTCATTGATAGCTCCAACAGAGTTAGCTGCAATGAAATAATCTTCTTCGTTTGCCATCTTGTTTTTATTATTTTGCTGCAAAAGTACTAAAAAATATTGATTTTACATCATTTTGTTACCCAAAAGGGTAAAGTTTTAATATAAAGTAACAGCATTACCCAAAAGTGTAGCCGTTTGTTTTGAAAAACGGGGTAGTTTTGCAACAGAAATATAAACATATAAAAATGGAAAAATTAATTGCAACATTTGAAGATTACTCTATCTTCAAGGCTGATGCCAAGTGCATCAATGAACTCTCTCAATTCATCGTGGTGGAGAATTATAAGCATCACGTAGGTACTGTTGAGGCATCTCAGCTAGCTGACGATATAGCCGATGTCACAAAAGAAGAATTGGAACTATATGGCGATAACACCTATATTTATATAGCTAGAGATAACCAAGGAAAAATGTTAGGCTCCATTCGCGTCTTTCTTTGGAATCGCCAATCAGAATTACCATTGGAGAAAATATATGGCATCAATCCATTAGAAGCCATACATTCTGATGTAAAGTTCAACTATTGGCATGTAGGTCGTTTTGCGATAGATTCAACTTCTGGGATATCCACGTTCACATTGTTCAAAAGACTAATGGCTTTGGCTGTTCAGCCTATAGTTGGGGATAGTGATAGCTATATGATAGCAGAAATAGACAGTAAACTCTTGAAGGTTATGAACGCATTAGGATTTGTAACGAATCAATTAGGTGATTCTATTTACTACTTGACTTCAGAAACAGTTCCTATTTCTTCTAGCAAACAAGGTATAATGGGCTTTTACTCCAAATATGGATGCCTATGCGGAGTAGCTTGATTACACAAAGGGGTAAAAATAATCGTTAAACGTTATTTATTACCCAAAAGTGTAAAGACTTTATGCAAAAGAGTTGGTAATTTTGCACCATCGAAAGAAAATAATAGAGTCGACAATATTATATATCCTGACCAAAACAGGCTAAAAGGAGCAAGTACCGAATGGCTAATAGTAAAATGTAGGTAAAAAAAATGAGAACAACTATGGAGAAACTTGATTTATTCAAGGGAATGACATTGAGTGATGAGGAAATAGTCGTCATTCATGGAGGAATTTCTATTGCTGAAGAAGGCGGAATCATTTGTGGAGGAGGCTGTAACGGCGATGATGGTGGAGGTTGTGGCATTGCTTGCAGTAATGACAAATTTATCACCAAGTAAAAAGTCTTCAAAAATTTCACACAAAGATATTTTTGTAGATTTTATAATTTTAAAAAGGATATGCGTAACGCATATCCTTTCTAACTAACATATAGCATAAGATGAAAAAAAGTATATACAATATTTGGGTAACAAAGGCTAATGGAGCTTTTGTTTACAATTCATTTAATAATGTTTATGTCGCAGTTTCCCTAAAACTCTGCAAGGATTTTGAGAGTTTGGATTTGGATGCTTTTGCACATATGCACCCAGCAGCTTTTCAACAATTTAAGGAGGTGGGGATAATTATACCCAAGAGTATGGACGAGCTAGCTTTGATTAGATATAAAAACAAAAAGGCGACATTTGCTTCTCGTGAGCTGAGAATTGTAGTTTATCCCACTCAAGATTGCAATTTAAAGTGTTGGTATTGTTATGAGAATCATGTCCCAAACACAAGATTGACTAAAGAAATCTCAGGAAGAATAGAAAGATTTGTATCAAAAGAAATTAATAAAAATTCTTTTGATAAGCTTCATGTAACCTTCTTTGGTGGAGAGCCTTTGACAGACTTTAATACCATAGCTTACCCCTTGTGTAAAGCGTTAAAAGATAAAGTTGAAGGTGTAGGTAAAGAGTTTGCTTGCTTTTTTGTGACTAATGGGTCTTTAATAGGGGAAGATACCATCGGAAAGCTAAAAGAGATACAACCAAACCTGCAAATAACTATAGATGGTAAAAAAGAGCAACATGATAAAGTCCGAATATGGAAAGATAAAGACAAGCCTACCTTTGAACACATCATGTGGGCTATACATAAACTTACTGCGGAGATAGACAAAAGATATTTTATAACTCTGCGTATCAATTATGATAACAAAACGTTGTTGGGGGCAGACGAAATTTTGGAGCAGATTAAAGATATTGATCCCAAGAAAATTTTTATCCATTTCGAAAGAGTTTGGCAAACCATGAATGATGTCGACCAAGAGCAAATTAAGCTTTTGTTGGACACCATGACAAAATTCATTAAGGCTGGCTTCGCTGTAAACCAAGGAGCCTTTCGAGGACTTCCATTTTCCTGTCCATCTGAAATGAATAACACTGTAGTTATAAATTATGATGGAACCATACATAAATGTAATGGAAGAACTTTAACTGCACAAACTCAGTATGGCAATCTTTTAGAGGATGGTACACTTGAAATGGACGAAAGTCTTGTTGCTAAGAGAATAGGCAAGTCTACATTCGAACAACCAGAGTGTCTTAAGTGCAAGATGCTACCAATGTGTATGGGACCCTGTAGCCAAAAGCTACTTGAGCATGGTGGAAAATGGGTTAAGGGCATTTGTACTATGAACAGTATAGATACAACTTTGTCGGATTATCTTTCTCTTGATTTTTTAGTACAATCATTAATAAACAAGTATGAACAAAACAGATGAAGAAATTATTTTTGCTTTTTAGTATGTTATCTATTACAACCTTTCTGATGGCACAAGAGGTCATCGGTAAGGTTGTGGATAGTAATGGTAAGCCATTGCCATATGTCAATATTGTTTTATTGAATACTCAAGATTCTACTTTTATAAAGGGTACGACTAGTGGACAAAATGGGGATTTCACTCTATATAATGGCGAATCTTATGGAATTCTAAAATTATCTTCAGTTGGTTATCAGACTTTGTTTATTGCTTATAAGGGGAAAACGAATCTTGGTAAGATTAAACTTTTAGATAATGTCCATGGTCTTGATGCTGTGGTGGTTAAGTCAAAACTTCCTAAGACCATTATTAGAGATGGTGGTGTAATCACCACTGTCAATGGTTCTATTCTTGAAAAAGCAGGAAACATCTACAACTTGTTGGACAAGATACCGCAGCTGATAGTTCAAGAAAATAAAATAGAAGTCTTTGGACGGGGTGAGCCAATTGTTTATATAAATGGAAGACTCGTTAGGGACATGACGGAATTGGAACGTTTACAATCTGAAGATGTGAAATTTATTGAGGTAATAAATAATCCAGGTGCTAGATATGAAGCTAGCGCAAAAGCTGTCGTGCGTATATCTCTTAAGAACAAAGCAGGTGAAGGATTAGGCGCAAATGTGAGAAGTTATGGAGCAATTAATGAAAAAAATAGAACAAGTGGTTATGAACAATTAAATTTAAATTACCTTAAAGGTGGGTTCGGTATTTCTGCCACTCTTTATGCAAGAGAAAGCCATCGTCAAAGCGACAAGAATTTGCAACAGCTCACTTTTACAGATAATACATGGAGACAAGTGAGTAACTTCGAACGTGAAGGTAGATACCGGCAACTATATTCACGTTTGGAAGCTACTTATCAAATTGCTCCAAATCATGCTGTAGGAACAAGCATTAGTTATAATCGTATGCCTAGCAATAAGGGGGTTGCGAATATGAAGTCAATGGTGTTTTATGACTTGCAATTGACAGAAAACTCATTTAGCAAGATTTGGACTCCTGAGCAGGTGTCTTCTGTTACCAACAATATGTATTATGTAGGGAAAATTGGAAAAGTCGGTTTTGATTTTAACTTAGATTGGCTTTGGAATAAAAAAAAGGAATCTTCTATGACTCAAGAAGCTTATCAGGAAATAGAAAAAGAGGAGCAAAACATACTGGTAGATTCTAAAAACAACACAAAGAATAATCTTGTCGCTTCAAAGTTATTGGTGACAATTCCCTGTTTAAAAGGCGTGATTTCTGTAGGCGGTGAATATTCCAAATGTAATCGTGACAATAATTATATAATTCAGCCTATAGGGGTTCTTGAGGATAAAGATGGTCGTATCGAGGAGTCGTTAGCTTCTGCATTTTGGGATTACAGTAGGAAAATTGGGGCATTAAAACTTCAATTAGGATTACGATATGAACTTTTAAATTATAACTATCATGAAAATGAATCTAATAAGTTTGACCAAAGCCATGTGTATCGGAATTTCCTTCCTTCATTTATGCTTTCTTTGTCACTAGGTAATTGGCAGATGCAATTAGGACATGGAACGGATATTCAAAGACCGTCATACTATGCAATGAGAAATAGTATTCAATATGACAACAAATATACTTATGAGGCAGGAAATCCATATCTTGTATCACAGCTAAGTCGTAACGTGAGTTATGATATATCATATAAGTGGATGAGTGTAAACATGATGTATTCACATATTTCAGATCCTTTGTTGCTATATTCTCAGTCCTATAAGGATAATCCTCGAATTGCCATGGTACAAACTGTAAACTGGAAGTCCTTTGATTTATTTACGGCTTCTTTTAATGTCAGTCCAAAAATAGGTATATGGTCGCCTTCTTGTCGAATGATGGTTCAAAAACAATGGTTTGATATGAATACTCATGATAATCATAAATTAGGTCATTTATTAGCTAGTATTCGTATGGCTAATACATTCGACACCAAATTTCTCACGGCAACTTTAGGAATTAACGTACAAACAACAGGAGATGATAAGGCTACCTATTATGACAAAGGGTATTTTTGTACCAATTTGTCAATTTATAAGTCCATGTTAAAGCGTCGATTGACCATATATTTCGATGCCTATAATTTGTTTGGAACAGGAAATTCTAGCAGCAGACTCTATTCTGGTACAATGCGAGAAATAAGGTATCATAATTTCTCTACGACCGAGTATTCTTTAACTATAAGTTATCGCTTCAACTCTATAAAGAACAAATATAAAGGAAGTGGAGCGGGTAAGGAACAACGTGACAGAATCTAAAAAATGAATGATAGGAAATTTTCAATTGCGCATCAGTATGATTCCATGCAATGCGGAATAGCCTGCTTGCAAATGGTATGTAAATATTTCGGCAGAGGATACTCTGTAGATTCTCTGTCGAAACTTTGTTTTGCTACTACAGAGGGAGTGTCTTTATTAGGTATCAATGAGGCTGCCAATACTCTTGGCTTGCAGACAACATGTGCTAGAACTACAACCATAATGCTAAGTGAAGCTCCTTTGCCTTGCATTCTTCATTGGAACCAAAATCACTTTGTGGTCTTGCATAAAGTCAAAAAAGGAAAGAAATTCTATGTTGCTGACCCAGGAAAGGGATTGGTGACTTACAATCTTGAAGAATTCAAAAAGCATTGGATAAGTACGAAATCCAATGATGAGGACAAGGGCATTGCTATGTTCTTGGAAACCACTCCTGCTTTCTTTACTTATAAGATGCAAGGTGAAGAGAATATCAAAGAGAAGAGGTCTTTCCGCTTTCTCCTTGGGTATGTGAGGAAATATCGCAAGTATTTCGGACAAATCATCTTGGGGTTGGTTGTTGGAAGTCTCTTGCAACTAGTCCTGCCATTCCTCACTCAGTCCATTGTGGATGTCGGTATCAAAAATCAAGACATAGGCTTCGTTTGGCTTATCCTGTTAGGACAGTTAACGTTAACCATCAGTAGAACGGCTATCGACTTTATCCGCAGATGGTTGTTGCTTAACATATCCCTGCGAATCAACATTTCATTGGTTAGCGACTTCTTCATCAAGCTCTTGAAGTTGCCGATGTCTTTCTTTGACACGAAACTCATGGGTGACTTGATGCAGAGGATGAACGACCATAGCCGTGTGAATAACTTCCTTACTCAGCAGACGCTCAACATCACCTTTGCCATGCTTACCTTCGTGGTGTTCTCGGTGGTATTGCTTTTCTATAACAAGTTAGTTTTTGTCATCTTCTTGTTGGGCAGCATCCTCTATGGTGCATGGATGACCTTGTTCTTGAAGCGAAGAAAGGTGCTTGACTATGAGTTGTTCGAACAGCAAGCCATCAACAATAACAAAACTTATGAGTTTATCACTTCCATGCAGGAAATTAAGTTGCAGGATTGTGAGCAGCGCAGAAGATGGGAATGGGAGGACACGCAAGCAGACCTATTCGGGGTGCAGATGAAATCACTCAAACTCCAGCAGACACAGGAGGCAGGAAGTATCTTCATCAACGAGGTGAAGAACATCATCATCACAGTAGTCGCAGCAACCGCCGTGATTCATGGTCAAATGACACTCGGTATGATGCTCGCTGTGCAATACATCATCGGTCAACTCAACTCGCCTGTGGAGCAACTGATGAATTTCTTCTATTCCCTGCAAGATGTGAAGATTAGCTTGGAGCGAATCAACGAGATTCACCAGATAGATGATGAGAATGGAAAGGAAGGCTTGCTAACTTCTATTGAAGATAAGAATGGGGGCATTGACATCAAGAACATCATGTTCAAGTACGACCCACATGCTTTGCGTAAGACCATAGACGATGTGAATATTCACATTCCGCAAGGTAAGGTGACAGCCATTGTTGGTGCTTCTGGCAGTGGAAAGACCACCCTCATCCGCTTGATGCTAGGTTATTATTCTGTCTTGGAGGGACAAATCAACATTGGCAATACCAACATTAACAAGCTCAACAAGAAATGGTGGCGCAGACAATGTGGTGTTGTCATGCAGGATGGTGTTATCTTCTCGGAGAGTATCGCTAGAAATATTGCTGTTGATGATGGCGATATAGATAAGGAACGGTTGTTGAAAGCTGCCGAGATTGCTTGCATCAAGGATTACGTGATGGCTTTGCCTCTGAAGTTCAACACTAAGATTGGGCGTGATGGCGTGGGACTGAGCCAAGGACAGAAACAGCGTATCTTGATAGCAAGGGCGGTGTATAAGAATCCCGACTACATCTTCCTTGACGAGGCGACCAACTCGCTCGATGCCAACAATGAGAGAAGCATCGTAGAGAACTTGGATAAGTTCTACAAAGGAAAGACGGTTGTGATTGTGGCTCATCGCCTAAGCACTGTGAAGAATGCCGACCAAATCGTGGTCATCGACCAAGGAAAGGTGGTTGAGATAGGCAACCATGAGTCTTTGACCGCCAAGCGAGGGGCATACTATAATCTTGTGAAGAATCAGTTGGAATTGGGAAACTAAAAAGCGTTTGATATGGAACAAAAAGAATCAGATAATATCGAATTGAGAAGCGAGAAGGTGAGGAACGTGATAGGCAAGGTTCCTCCTCGCCTCGTCAGCTTGGGAACGGTTGTCATTACGATAATAGTCCTCGCCCTCGCAGTTGCTTTCTACAAGATACCTTATCCTATATCCATAGAGGCTAATGGTGAGGTCGTCAATCAAAGAACGATGCAGGTGTTTGTACCATACAAGTATTTGTATCTTTTCGATGAGCCAAGGACGGCTCATGTTTCTTTTGAGGGCAACGACAATACATCTTATAACTGCAACATTGTAAGCCATAAAGTCAAGCTCATACATAGGGAAGATGGCAACTATTTTATGGCAATAGCCACAATGAGCACACAGGGGCAAAATACTCCTATACTGCAAAAGTATATGAAAGCTGATGTGAGAATCATCGTCAGCAACAGAACGTTATGGCAGCAGGTTTTCGGATAAGCTATGTCCGAATACAGCTGTTTGTTTTTGGATGCATATTGTGTTGCTAAGCATCAGATTTTACAAAAAAAGTTCTAAATTCCATAAATTTCTCCTAGCTAATTATGGGATATTTAGAAAATTGTCGTATCTTTGTCCCCGAATTAAGGCGTTCTTTGCATATTGCAAAATACAGAAACGAGCAGAAGTCCGCTCGTTTCCATATTGTTACCTATATAATATAGGCAAACGCCCAACTTCTTGATTTTCAATCAAAGCCCAATTTTGAGCGAGTTATTTTCTTTAACGCATATCCCCCGATATTTTAACGGAATTTCACATAACTCTGCAGGGTGATTTTTGGCGGTATCGGAAAATAGCCGTAACTTTACACCCGTGATTCCGGAAAAAAGAAAGAGAAGGGCACAAAGGAGAAGATGAAGAAAGAGAGGGGCACAGAGGAGAAGATGAAGAAAGAGAAAGAGAAAAAGGGCATACAGCTGCCTGAAAAACAACCATATGCCCTTTATCGGGAAATAAGCCTGAAAAGAAACTACAGGCTATCGGGTCAATGCAATGCATCAACGATTACTGCACAATCTTGAAGCGGATACGCAATGAGTGAGCATGCTCATCCCAATTCGTACCAAGCAAAACAAACTTGCCAATCTGAGCCGTTGAACGCACGTGCTTGCCAATGCATGGACAAACATCGTAGTCGCCAATGCGAACCAGACGCAAGGTGTCGCTGGCATCGTCTGGAAGACGGTCTATCTTCACACCAGCTGGGATGTGGTCACGATCCACAAACTCGTAGGTCACTGGCATATCAAGCTCTATCAGGCGATTCATCTCCGTCTCGATCGCCTTCTCCTCCTGACGGGTAGGCTTGTGATCAACCACGAAGGTCATCTTGCTCTTCTTGCGCTCGATATGGGCATTCTTGCTGCGCTCGCAACCAAATATACGAACCATCAACTGGTTGAGCAGATGCTCAGCCGTATGAGCAGGAGGGAACTCCTCCTTGTGATGCTCATTCAATATGAAATCAGTCTCCTCCATCTTGACATTGAATTTATAGATTCTTACTCCGTTGGCATCCATTGATATCGGGAATACCCCGTCCTTCTTCAACTCTACCTTCTTCTTACCACCCGAGAACAGCTCTGTAACGAGCACCTCCTCTTCTGCTATCTGGAAGAAATCGAAGGCATGGCCAGGGATGCAAACCTGCAGCTGGCGGGCCTCCTGAGCAAAGTTGAGCACGATGAGCATCACTTCATCATCCTTCTTGCGAAGGAAGGCAAAGTTGGTTCGCGGGTCGAAATTCTCTGAACCCGGATTCACATACATCAGGTCGAAGGTATCACCCTCGCGAAGCGCCTTCTCCTCGTTGGCAAGTCGGAGAAGCTGACGATAGGTGGCTGCCAGATACTTCTGCTCCGGAGTCAGGGTCCCATCGGCCGAATCCTGATAGGCATGAGTCAGGGTAGACGGGCTCCAGTAGTCGAATATCGTGGTTCTGCCGTCTCTGCCGCTGAATCCCTCCTTGTCCATACCCTTCTCGCCAAACTCCTGTCCGCTGTAAAGCATGAAAGGATTCTTCTGGAAGAAGAGGCTCATGGCTGCCGCAGGAATCGCCTTCATGGCACTGCCGCAGAAGAAATCGCTGGCGATGCGCTGCTCGTCATGATTCTCAAGGAAATAGAGCATGTGCTGGCGGATATCATCCACCACCTGCCACTCATGGGTGATGCTGGCTGCCGGACGCTCGCCGCGAATCACACCACGCAGACAATCGTACATGCCCACCTTATCGTAGAGATAATCGAAGCCTGCCTTCACGTAGTTGCGATACTGGTTAGGATCATATACCTCGCCGATAACCACGATGTGAGGATACTTCGCCTTCAGAATCTGGGTGGCATAAGACCAGAATGCAGTAGGCACCATCTCTGCCATGTCGCAGCGGAAGCCATCCACACCCTTACTTGCCCAGAAGAGCAGAATATCGGTCATCTTGCCCCAGGTGCTTGGCACCGGCTCGTAATGATAGCTTCTGCCTCCGGCATCACAATAATCCACACCATAGTTGAGCTTCACGGTCTCATACCAGTCGTTGCAGCCAGGGCGGTTGTCAAAGCGGTCGTTACCCGTGGCCTTGGCAGGGCTCTCCTTGTATTGCTCATAAATTTTAGCGTCTTTAGCATGAAAAGCCTTGAATTCTGGCTTAGAATGACGAATCTCGTTCAAATCCAGATCACCCCAGGCATAATAGAAATTATTCCTGGTAGAGAAATGCATGTTCGGATCATCATCTTCTCCTAAATCTCGTACACCTGCTGGTTTACAAATGGAATGATACTCTCGGGCCACATGGTTTGGCACGAAATCCATGATTACCTTCATGCCTGCTTTGTGCGTGCGCTCGATGAGACTCTCCCACTCCTTCATTCGCATGCTCACGTTCACCGCCAAATCGGGGTCGATGTCATAATAGTCGGTGATGGCGTATGGCGAACCTGCCTTGCCCTTCACCACCTCGGCATGCTGGGTAGGAATTCCATAAGAAGAGTAGTTTGTCTGGGTGGCGTGGCGAATCACACCTGTGTACCAGACGTGTGTGAAGCCCATATCATGGATACGGGCCAACACATCGTCGGTAAAGTTATTCAGTTTTCCGCAACCATTTTCCTCGATGGTTCCATTCTCCTTGCAAGTGGTGTTACCATTGCCAAAGAGACGTGGAAGAACCTGATAGATTACGATTTTTTTCTCCATACAAAAAACTATGCGATACCGTGAGCAGCAACAGTCTTGTCGATGCGGCCGATCATGCCCTGCAATGCCTTACCAGGACCACACTCTGTGAAGTCGTCAGCACCATCGGCAATCATAGCCTGAACGGAAGCTGTCCAGCGAACTGAGCTTGTGAGCTGGGCGATGAGGTTCTGCTGAATCTCGGCTGGGTCTGTATGAGGCTTGCCGTCTACGTTCTGGTAAACTGGGCACTTAGGTGCAGAGAATGTAGTCTTCTCGATGGCAGCCTGGAGTTCGTCCTTGGCTGGCTGCATCAATGGAGAGTGGAAAGCACCACCCACCTTCAATGGCAAAGCACGCTTAGCGCCGGCAGCCTTCAGCTTCTCGCAGGCAGCGTTGATAGCGTCAACGTTACCAGAGATAACGAGCTGACCAGGGCAGTTGTAGTTAGCAGCAACCACCACGTTGCCCTCTGTGCTTACCTCAGCGCAGATTTCCTCAACCTTCTCGTCTGGCAAGCCGATGATGGCAGCCATTGTACCAGGGTTAGCCTCGCAAGCCTTCTGCATAGCGTTGGCACGCGCAGCAACGAGCTTCAAGCCATCCTCGAAAGCCATAACACCGGCAGCAACCAATGCTGAGAACTCACCGAGAGAGTGACCAGCCACCATAGCTGGGTTGAACTCCTCGCCCAGGCAGAGGGCAGAGATAACAGAGTGAAGGAACACGGCAGGCTGTGTAACCTTGGTCTCCTTGAGCTGCTCGTCGGTACCGGCGAACATGATATCAGTAATCTTGAAGCCGAGAATCTCGTCGGCCTTATCAAAAAGTTCTTTTGCCAATGCGTTGTTATCGTAGAGGTCCTTACCCATACCTACGAACTGAGAACCCTGTCCAGGGAAAACAAATGCTTTCATTTTATCCTATTTTTTTTAGTTTATTATTAATATTCTATTTTTCTACAATCATTTTCTTATTTCGCTTGCAAAGGTACAATAAAAAACTGAGAAACGTGAGAAAAACAACAAAAATCTGAGAATCGGACTTAAAACACATATAAAACACATACAAACACACATAAAACACAAAAAAAATCCCTAATGCCTTGCGGCAAAAGGGATTCTTTATATTAATTTGCTTTACAGTGCGAAAATTATCGTACTTGTGTCGATTTGAGATATTTTTATATCCTTAAAGGATTACTCAGCAGCTGGAGCCTCCTCCTCTGTAGCAGGAGCCTCAACTGGAGCCTCCTCAGCAGCAGGAGCTGCAACAGGAGCGTTCTCAGCAACAACGTTAACAGGAACCTTAACCTCAACCTCCTTGTGGTAGTGTACAGTAGCCTCGTACTCGCCTACCTTCTTAGCATCCTTCATAGTGATGATCTTGCGATCAACCTCGATGCCCTTCTTAGCGAGCTCCTCAGCAACGGTAGCAGCGTTAACAGAACCGTAGAGCTGACCTGTAGCACTAACCTTAGCAGCGATAGTAAGAACGATGCCATTGAGAGCCTCGCCCTTCTTAACAGCCTCAGCCTTGATAGCCTCAAGCTTGTGAGCCTGCTGCTTCAAGTCCTCAGCCAACTGCTTCTTAGCAGCTGGAGAAGCGATAACAGCCTTACCTGTAGGGATAAGGAAGTTACGACCATAACCACTCTTTACATTTACGATATCGTTCTTGTATCCAAGACCGATAATATCTTGCTTCAAAATAATTTCCATTTCTTCTTCTCCTCCTTAAATTACTTCATCAAATCGGTTACGTAAGGAAGCAAAGCGATCTGGCGAGCACGCTTAACAGCCTGTGCCACGCGGCGCTGATACTTCAAAGATGTACCTGTGATACGACGTGGAAGGATCTTACCCTGCTCGTTCAAGAACTTCTTCAAGAACTCTGGGTCCTTATAGTCGATGTACTTAATGCCGCTCTTCTTGAAACGGCAATACTTCTTCTTCTTTGTGTCGATAGAAGGAGCGGTCAAATAACGGATTTCTGATTTCTGATCTGCCATGATTAAGCCTCCTCTTTTTTACCAAGCTTTGCACGACGCTTCTCTGCGTAAGCAACGGCATACTTGTCAAGTTTAACAGTCATGTAACGAATTACTTTCTCGTCGCGGCGGAAAGCTGTCTCGAGTTTAGCGATAACAGTTGGCTCTGCCTTGAACTCAACCAAGCTGTAGAAGCCTGATGTCTTCTTCTCGATGTTGTAAGCCAACTTCTTCAAACCCCAAGCCTCCTTGTTCAGAATCTCAGCACCATTATCGGTGAGTACCTTCTCGAACTTAGCGACCGTTTCCTTCATCTGTTCATCAGACAAAACGGGAGTCAAAATGAAAACGGTTTCGTATTGATTCATACTACTTTGTAAATGATTAAATATTAATATTAAAATTCTCTTGCAAAACGACGAAATGTGTGCGAAAACACCTCTATTTCACGAATTGCGGTGCAAAATTACAACTTTTTCTTGAATTAACCAAATATTTTTTGTATTTTTGCAGGAAATATTTGAAAATAGTAGGAATTATGAACAAAAAATTGAAAGATTCGCTCCGCGTCATCCCTTCCATGGGCATGACGTTCATTGTGCTGGGCGTTTTGCTGCTTGCTGCCAGCTTCGCCTTTTCCATGAAGAGCAACATCATGCTCTTCGCCGGATTATTCTTCGTTCTTGCCGGTGTGGCAGGATTCGTGTATTCACTGAAAAAGGGATAAGTCGGCTGACGACTTATCCCTTTTCTTCTTACACCTTATATAATATAGGCATTATTCTGCATCTGGCACGATGAGCTTATAGCCCTTGCCATGGATGTTGATGATCTCTATCTGCGGGTCTTCCTTCAGATGCTTGCGCAGCTTGGTGATATATACATCCATTGAGCGGGCATTGAAGTAGTTATCGTCTATCCAGATGGTCTTCAGGGCGAAATCACGCTGAAGAATCTCGTTGGCATGAGCGCAGAGAAGAGCGAGAAGCTCATTCTCCTTGGTTGTCAACTTGGTCTGCTCGCCATTGATGGTAAGCAGCTGCTTCTGTGTATCGAAGGTGAACTTACCGATGTGATACATGGTTGACTCCTTAGACTTCTTGCCGCGTACACGGCGAAGGATTGCCTCTACACGGAACACCAGCTCCTCCATAGAGAATGGCTTGGTGATATAATCATCTGCACCAATCTTGAAACCCTCGAGGATATCTTCCTTCAGAGTCTTGGCTGTGAGGAATACGATTGGCATATCTACATTCTGCTGGCGGATTTCCTGTGCCAGGGTGAAACCATCCTTCTTTGGCATCATCACGTCGAGCACGGCAATATCAAACTTATTCTTGGAAAACTCCTTGAAGCCTGCCTCACCGTCAGGGCACAATGTTGTATCAAAACCCTTGGTCAACAAATACTCACGGAGCAACATACCCAAGTTTTCATCATCCTCGCAAAGCAGGATCTTTACTGTCTCTTCCATATCTTAATCTATTTAATTTGTTAATATTCTTTTTATTATTGTTGAATTTTTAAATATCGAATGCTGATTTGGCATGAATTAATCATGAATTAATCATGAATCACAGGCAGCTTGATGGTGAAGGTGGTGCCCTTGCCCAACTCGCTTTCTACCTTGATTTCGCCATCATGCAGATCCACTACCTTCTTAACGTAGGCAAGACCGAGGCCGAAGCCCTTCACGTCATGCACATTGCCGGTATGAACGCGATAGAACTTGTCGAATATCTTCTTCAGGTTCTCCTTCTTCATTCCCATGCCCGTATCGTTGATGGACAGATAGAGATGATGTTCATCATTCCAGGTCTTCATCGTGATGAACAGCGGCTCATCCGGCTTGCGATACTTCACGGCATTGTCCATCAGATTGAAGATTACATTCTGGAAATGCACCTCGTCAACGAAGAGGGTGGAATCTATCGCCTCGATATCCACATAAATCTTGCCGCCCGTATGCTCCACACGGAGTGAGAACGAATGGGCTGCGTTTTCTACGATTTCGTTGAGATCGAGCTCCTTCTTCTTGAACACCGCCTTCTTGCGGTCGAACATACTCATCTGCAGCACCTTCTCTACCAGGAATCGGAGTCGCTTCGACTCGTCGTCAATGACGCCACCCAGATGTTTCTGCATCTGCTCGCTCTTGGAGACAGACGGGTCGTTGAGCATCTGTGCTGCCAGACTGATGCTGGCGATAGGCGTCTTCAGCTCGTGGGTCATGTTGTTGATGAAATCGTTCTTGATTTCCGTGTACCTCTTCTGACGGAAGATGACCACGATGGTGAAGATGAAGGTGATGAGCAGCACCAGCGTGAAGATGATGCTAGGAATCATGAAGCGCACACTGGAGAAAATGTAGCTGTTCATATCAGGGAAGTGGACCTTCACGACGCCCATCTTCGACTGCGGGTCGTTTCTGAAGAGCACCTGCGAATAGCTGTACTCCTCGCCCTCGTCGCTAAAATCTGGGCAGCGGTACACCTCTCGTCCATCCTGCGTTGTCACCGTGAAGTGATAAGGGATGTTGATGCCGTTGTTCATCATCTCTGCCTTGAGGTCCTGATCAAGCTGCTTGAAGTTGATTCGCTCCTTCAGAGGCTTGTCGGATGCCGAGTAGAGGATGGAATACACCACCTCGTCGAGCAAAGCTTTCTGATACACATAGCGGTTCTTCACTATCTCCTGCAGCGACTTCTGCGTTTCGCTGAGCGAATTCCTGTCGCTTCTGAGAATCATCGCCTTCGGCTTGTTGGCAGGATTGGTGGCGATGGTCTTCAACTCGAAGGATGAATACACCGTGCCGTCCTTGCCCACCACAGAATACTGATGAGAATGCTGTACGGTTCCATCTGCCGGCTGGCCGCTCCGTGTTCCCACCGAATCTTTCCTGTTGGCCTTGCGCTCCGCCTCATTAACGTCTTTTTCAAGATAGCGCAGGGTCTCATTCAGCTCCAAGTTTCTTGAAGCCTGATATAGGGCTCTGTTGACGGACTCGTCAAACTGTTCCTTCTTCATGTTGACCATCTCTTGGATGTAACTGAGCTGCAGGAATAGCAGCGCGAGGAACGAAAAGCCCATGATAATGGCTATGGTCCAAATCGTTTTCTTCTTCATGGGCGCAAAGATAAGAAAAATCTTAATTGGTTAACACAAAATAGTTAATTATTTATTCGATATTAATTGTTTTTAACTAAAAGCAACATTGGTAGCTCCGTATTTAGAATTTGAATTTCAGAAAAACAAGTAAGGGAGCGTACATATCACATGCACGCCCCCTCTATTGGTCATATCAACATAAAATTTTAATTTATATAAGAGAGATAATTCTTCTATTCTGCTTCCTTAGCCAGCTCGGCCTCATGGTCGGCAATCAGCTTGCTCTGAATGTCGGAAGGAACCAACTCGTAGCTGGCAAACTTGGTAGTGAACGAAGCTCTACCACCCGTAAGCGAGCTCAGAGAGATGGAATAGTTAGCCAGCTCCTTCAGAGGAATCTTGGCACTGAGCTTCTGGTAACCAGCCTCAGAATCCATACCCATGATGAGGGCACGGCGTCCCTGAAGGTCGCTCATCACATCACCCATATAGTCGGCAGGTACATAAACCTCCAAATCGTAGATAGGCTCCAGAATCTTAGGACCTGCCTGCTTGAAGGCGTCGCTGAAGGCACGGCGGGCTGCCAGCATGAACGACAACTCGTTGCTGTCTACCGGGTGCATCTTGCCATCATATACGATGACGCGAACGTCGCGGGCATAAGAACCTGTAAGAGGTCCGTGCTCCATACAATCCATGATACCCTTCTGGATGGCAGGCATGAAGCGTGCATCGATGGCACCACCTACCACTGAGTTGAGGAATACCAGCTTGCCACCCCACTCCAGTGAAACTTCCTCGCGGCTCTTGATGTTCATCTTGAACTCCTGGCCGTTGAAGGTGAATGATGTAGGGTCTGGCATACCCTCTGCGTATGGCTCAACGATGAGGTGAACCTCACCAAACTGACCTGCACCACCACTCTGCTTCTTATGACGGTAGTCGGCACGAGCCTTCTTTGTAATAGTCTCACGATATGGGATGCGAGGCTCCTCGAAGGTAACATTGAGCTTCTCGTTGTTCTCAAGGCGCCACTTCAAGGTGCGGAGGTGGAACTCACCCTGTCCGCGCACGATAACCTGGCGCAGCTCCTTGCTCTGGTCAACCACCCATGTTGGGTCTTCCTGGCGCATCTTGATGAGGGCAGCCATCAGTTTCTCAGTATCCTGAGCATTGGCTGCCTTGATGGCACGGGAATACTTAGGGTTAGGATACTTGATGAAATCGAAGCGCCACTCGGCACCCTTTCCGTTCAGGGTATTACCCGTCTTCACGTCCTTCATCTTCACGGTACAACCGATGTCACCGGCATTCAACTGGTCCACAGGCACACGGTTGGCACCAGCGCAGGCATAAATCTGTCCGATGCGCTCCTTAGAACCACGGTCGGCATTGGTCAGGTCGTCGCCGCTCTTGATAGAACCGCTCATCACCTTGAAGTAGCTCACCTCGCCGATGTGTGGCTCCAGGCCAGTCTTGAAGAAGTAAACACTCTCAGGACCGTTGGTATCAGGAGCAATCTCTTCACCACGGGTATTGTGCAGCTTAGGCATCTCGCTAACGAAAGGAACCACATTGCCCAGGAACTCCATGAGGCGGTGAACGCCCATTGACTTACCGGCGCAAACGCAGAATACAGGGAAGATGCTGCGGGTAACCAAACCCTTGCGGATACCCTCACGGAGTTCATCCTCTGTCAAGCTCTCGCTCTCGAAGAATTTCTCCATCAGGCCCTCGTCGTTCTCGGCAGCAGCCTCAACGAGCGCAGC
>NZ_CP137557.1:640000-807500 GCF_019249655.2 Segatella copri | reverse complement strand
CCGAAGCTTATCGCAGCTTATCACGTCCTTCATCGCCTCCGTGAGCCTAGGCATCCGCCATACGCCCTTTCTTACTTTCTTTACGACTGTATTCTTGTTACTCGTTTCCGAATAACGAATAAGTAGCTCATACTTTCAGCTGTATTCTAACTTGTGAAATCTCATCTTGCGATTTGATTCACTTTAGTCTGAACTAAAGTTCATTACTTACAGTTTTGCTTGTGTCAATATGTCAAAGATCTTCTTGCCTTAAAAGGCATGGTGGAGATTGTGGAGTTGAACCATTTTGCTTGAGCCATCCCTATATATTATATAATGTATAAGAAATCCCAGTCTCCTATTTAATTAAACAGATGGTGCGTACAAGAAGAGAAGCGAACTTTTAATCAGATTCCCTATCACTTCATAGGAAATTCGTCTCTCCAGAAAGGAGGTGTTCCAGCCGCACCTTCCGGTACGGCTACCTTGTTACGACTTAGCCCCAATTACCAGTTTCGCCCTAGGCCGCTCCTCACGGTCACGGACTTTAGGCGCCCCCGGCTTTCATGGCTTGACGGGCGGTGTGTACAAGGCCCGGGAACGTATTCACCGCGCCATGGCTGATGCGCGATTACTAGCGAATCCAGCTTCGTGGGGTCGGGTTGCAGACCCCAGTCCGAACTGAGACAGGCTTTAAGGATTAGATGCGCTTTGCAGAACACCATCTCTCTGTACCTGCCATTGTAACACGTGTGTAGCCCCGGACGTAAGGGCCGTGCTGATTTGACGTCATCCCCACCTTCCTCACACCTTACGGTGGCAGTGTCCCCAGAGTGCCCAGCGTGACCTGATGGCAACTAAGGAGAGGGGTTGCGCTCGTTATGGCACTTAAGCCGACACCTCACGGCACGAGCTGACGACAACCATGCAGCACCTTCACAGAGACCCCGAAGGGCGTCATTGTCTCCAAATCCTTCCTCTGCAATTCAAGCCCGGGTAAGGTTCCTCGCGTATCATCGAATTAAACCACATGTTCCTCCGCTTGTGCGGGCCCCCGTCAATTCCTTTGAGTTTCACCGTTGCCGGCGTACTCCCCAGGTGGGATGCTTAATGCTTTCGCTTGGCCGCTGACCTATTCAGACCAACAGCGGGCATCCATCGTTTACCGTGCGGACTACCAGGGTATCTAATCCTGTTCGATACCCGCACTTTCGAGCTTCAGCGTCAGTTGCGCTCCAGTGAGCTGCCTTCGCAATCGGAGTTCTTCGTGATATCTAAGCATTTCACCGCTACACCACGAATTCCGCCCACTTTGTGCGTACTCAAGGAAACCAGTTCGCGCTGCAGTGCAGACGTTGAGCGTCTACATTTCACAACACGCTTAATCTCCGGCCTACGCTCCCTTTAAACCCAATAAATCCGGATAACGCCCGGACCTTCCGTATTACCGCGGCTGCTGGCACGGAATTAGCCGGTCCTTATTCATAAGGTACATGCAAAAAGTCTCACGAGACTCACTTTATTCCCTTATAAAAGCAGTTTACAACCCATAGGGCCGTCATCCTGCACGCTACTTGGCTGGTTCAGGCTCTCGCCCATTGACCAATATTCCTCACTGCTGCCTCCCGTAGGAGTTTGGACCGTGTCTCAGTTCCAATGTGGGGGACCTTCCTCTCAGAACCCCTACTGATCGTCGCCTTGGTGGGCCGTTACCCCGCCAACAAGCTAATCAGACGCATCCCCATCCATCACCGATAAATCTTTAATCCATTTCAGATGTCTTCTATGGACGTCATTGGGTATTAGTCTTACTTTCGCAAGGTTATCCCCAAGTGATGGGCAGGTTGGATACGCGTTACTCACCCGTGCGCCGGTCGACGCCTAGAAAAAGCAAGCTTTCTCTATCGTTTCCCCTCGACTTGCATGTGTTAAGCCTGTAGCTAGCGTTCATCCTGAGCCAGGATCAAACTCTCCATTGTAAAATATCATTTTTACTTTGTCACTTCCGAAGAAGTAACTCGGTGTTTGTCGTCTGTACTTAGGACGAATATCCTTTTCGTTTATTGAAGCTTAGTAAACCTGACTTGTCAATTGCTTGACGGTTCGTTTCTTTTACCCAGTCAACTTTCTTATTTCTAAGAAGTTAACCGCTTCTTGTACTACTTGTCTGTTTATGTAAAATCTTTCAAAGAACTCTTTCTTTAGTTGCTTAGAGTAATACTTGATTTCTCAAAAGCGAGTGCAAAAGTACTAACTATTTTCGAAACAGCCAAATGTTTTCGAAAAAAAGTTGCATTTTTATCTCAAATTTAACATTCTAAAACACTTCTCTTCCTTTTTCCTTTCAAAGCTCCTTATTATATACATGCACACGTTGTGCATGTGTGCAGGCGCACAGGCGTGCGCACATGCACAATGTATTTACTTTATTATTATGCCTACTCTACTTCTTGATAGTAAACTCAAACTTCAAGCCACCTTCTGGCAAATTGCTTACCCTGATGGTACCACCATGCAGTAATACGGCATTCTTGACGATGGCCAGTCCCAAACCTGTGCCTCCCATCTTGCGGCTGCGTCCCTTATCAACCCGATAAAATCGTTCGAAGAGTCGAGCCAGATGCTCCGGCGGTACACCCTGACCATTATCCCTGAAGATGAAATGCCACTTGTTCCCCTGCTCCTTTGCCTCCAAAGTCATCGTACGTCCCTCACCGGCATAGGCTATGGCATTATCAGTAAGATTGCGGAACACGCTATAGAGCAAACTGCGGTTTCCCTTCACCACGATGCGTTCAGGCAACTGGTTATCAAAGGTCATCTTGTGCTCCTGTCGAGCCAATGCCGTCTCCTTCGTGATGTCATTCACCATCTGCGTAATATCCACCGCTTCAAAATCAATCATATCCGATCCATCGTCCAGGCGATTGAGCGTTGAGATATCATGGAGCAAGGAAGTAAGTCGCTCGCTCTGCGCATAACAACGCTGCAGGAACTGTTCCTTGGTTTGCTCGTTGATATGAGGATTATCCAAAATCGTCTCCAGATATCCCTGAATACTTGCCACTGGAGTCTTCAATTCATGCGCAATATTCTGTGTAAGCTGACGCTTCAGCACATCCTGTTCCTTTCGGGTAGTCTGCACACGCTTATACATCTTTATAATGCGCTCGGCAATCTCGCCCAGCTCATCATTCGGGAATTTTGCCAAATCTTCCACCTCCAGACTCTCGTTGTGATCTGCCTTATAGGCGAAAATAGTAAGTTTAGAGACATTCTTGCCCAATCGGTAGGTAAAGCGATAGAGCACGATGGTAAGAAGGATAATGGCAATGATGGCAAACCAGATGTAGTGCTGGTCTGCCTGAAGCGATTTTGCCAGATCATTATTATAAGGCAGTGCCGTACGCACAATGAGATGCGATTTTGGAAAATAAGAAGCCACATAGAAATAATCCTGCTTCAAGGTCTTCGACTGTCGTTCCACGCTAGTACCCTGTCCCACCTTCAATGCCTCTGCTATTTCTTCCCGCTTGGCATGATTGGAAAAATGGCGATAGTCCTTGCTCATGTTGTCATACACCACCTTGCCATCGGGCTTGACCAGGGTTACACGCAGGTCTTTACTCTCGTGCGCACGCACGAATTCCTGCAGCTTAGCCTCAGCCACCCGCACGCTATCCACCATATCAATGCTATCAGAGAGCAGAATGCCCTGCGAGGTGGATAGCAGCAGATCTTCCATCAGCAGTTCATTGTAGTTGGCAAGTTTCAATGTCAAGGTATTGATTTTAAACTGTTTCTCCCTGTTCTGCTGAAATACGATAAAACTGACGGCGAACACGAGAAACACCGTCAGCACACTGAAATACAACTTTCTACCTACATTACTTATCTTAAACATAACCGTTACGCATCAAAATAATAACCAAAACCAAGGCGCGTGACGATGCACTTGGCAAATCTGCCCACCTTTTTACGCATTCGGGTGATGTTGACATCCACCGTTCGGTCGAGCACCATCACATCCTTAGGCCATACCCTGTCGATGAGTTCCTGGCGTGAGAACACCCTGCCCTTCTCCTCCAGCAGGAGGCGTAGCAACTCGAACTCCGTCTTGGTGAACGGCACATTCTCTCCGTCGATGCTCACCGTCTTCTTATCGAGATTGAGCAGCAATCCCTGATAGCCAATCGTGGTAGGCTCCTCGGCAGTACCATTCTGCTCAGCTGTTCTACGCAGCACGGCACGGATGCGCACCATCACCTCACGGATAGAGAACGGTTTGGAGATATAGTCATCAGCCCCCAGGTTGAATCCCGTCACCGTATCATTCTCCGTATCACGAGCCGTGAGGAAGATGATAGGGATATTTGCCGTAACAGGATTTTCTTTCAACTTCTTCGCCATCTGGAAACCGCTCATTCCCCCCATCATCACATCGAGCAACAGCAGATGATAGGAAGGAACATCCATCTCCAGCGCCTCCTCGGCAGAGTTGGCGGTATCTACATAATATCCTTCCGTCTCAAGATTGAAACTCAATATTTCACACAGGTCTTGCTCATCGTCAACGACCAGAATTCGTTTATTTTTCTCTTCCATCTTATCTAAACTGATTAAATCTTTAATTCTGCTGCAAAAATACGAATTTTATTTTGTAACAAGCATTACACGTGGTTACAATTGTGTGACAGCGGTTATTTTTTTGCTAAAAAATGATAAAGACGGTAATTTCGTCACACTTTTTAACTAGGTGTTATCTAATTGGCTACAAGTTTGTTTGCTAGTTAAAAACTTTAATACTACTTTTGCAACCGATAAGGTCAAAAAGTTTAGGATTAAGTATTAAATATCTGTGTTGTTATGAAAGATAAATCAAAGACATCCATTGTTATAGGGGAGCTCATCAAGCGAGAACTCAAGAAGCAAGGCAAGACATCCGTATGGCTTGCCGGAGAATTAGGTTGCCATCGCACCAACGTATATAAGATTTATGATAGATCCACCATTGACTCTGGCATGCTCTTCCACATCAGCCAACTGCTCAAGGTTGATTTCTTCAAACTTTATTCTGATGCCTTGAAGAAGAAACTATAAGAATCCATATAATAAAGCCGATACAAACAAAAAAGAAAGCCTTGCCAGCAGTTTCTCTCACGAGAACTCCTGGCAAGGCTTTTTTATGCTTTAAAACATTTTATCCCAATCTCTTTTCGAGTCTTTCGCGGATGGCAGCGATAAAGCCGGCTGAATTAACTGCCTTGGCCTCTACACCCTCCATCAGGTTGACGAGGTCCTTGGTTGCGATACCATCATTCAGGGTATCGAAGCAAGCTGCCTCCAACTGGTCGCCGAACTCCTGCAGTTCCTTGATACCATCCAGTTCACCACGCTTTCTCAACGCACCGCTCCATGCAAAGATGGTAGCCATTGGGTTGGTGGATGTATCCTCACCCTTCAGGTAGCGATAGTAGTGGCGGGTTACGGTGCCATGGGCTGCCTCATACTCATACTTGCCATCAGGAGAAACCAAAACGGAAGTCATCATCGCCAGCGAACCGAAGGCTGTGCTGAGCATATCGCTCATTACATCACCATCATAGTTCTTGCAAGCCCAGATGAAGCCTCCCTTGCTGCGGATGACACGAGCCACGGCATCATCAATCAATGTATAGAAGTACTCAATGCCGAGTTCGGCAAATTTCTTCTTGTAGTCGCTTTCATATACTTCCTCGAAGATCTTGCGGAACTGAGCATCATAGGTCTTTGAGATGGTATCCTTGGTAGCGAACCAGAGGTCCTGCTTGGTATCGATGGCAAACTTGAAGCAGCTGTGTGCAAAACTGCGGATACTCTTATCGGTATTGTGCATACCCTGGATAACGCCAGTGCCATCGAAGCTATGGATTTCGATTTCCTGCTTCTTGCCGCTCTTACCCTCGAACACGAGCTTGGCAGTTCCTGGCTCATCGGCACGGAGTTCCACACTCTTATATACGTCGCCATAAGCATGACGGGCGATGGTGATAGGCTTCTCCCAGTTCTTCACACAAGGGTGAATGCTAGGGATGGTGATAGGAGCACGGAACACGGTACCATCCATGATGCTACGGATAGTTCCGTTAGGGCTCTTCCACATCTTGTGGAGCTTATACTCATCCATGCGCTGTGCATTTGGGGTGATGGTAGCACACTTCACAGCCACGCCATATTTCTTGGCAGCCTCGGCAGAGTCGATGGTTACCTGGTCGTTGGTCTGGTCGCGGTAAGGCAAACCAAGGTCATAGTACTCTGACTTCAAATCTACGAAAGGCAGGATCAGTTCATCCTTGATCATCTTCCAGAGGATTCTTGTCATCTCATCGCCATCCATCTCTACCAATGGAGTCGTCATCTTAATCTTTTCCATAACAATACTATTATATAAATTAATAATTTGCAATATACACTTTATCAAGCCATCACAGGCTAATTTGATAATTTGCCTGCAAAATTACGAAAAATATCCGAAAAAAGAAAGGAATTTAATATTATTTCTAGCAAAATGATTAAAAAGAGTCTATTTTTGATATAAAAACACAAAGGCACCAGCAAGCCGGAGCCTGCTGGTGCCTTCTATATCTGCTATCAAATTATGATTCTAAAAATATCAAATTATGATTCTAAAAATTAGTTCTCCTCTGGAGCCTTGTCGATCAAGTCCATGAACTGGTCGAGCTTAGGAGTGATGATGATCTGAGTACGACGGTTGCGCATCTTGCCCACCTCTGTACTGTTGGTTGTTACAGGGTTGTACTCACCACGGCCACCAGCTGTCAAACGCTTAGGGTTCACGCCGAAGTGATCCTGCAAATACTGAACAACAGAAGCTGCACGGAGAGCAGAGAGGTCCCAGTTGTTACGGATGTTCTTCATCTTGGCACTTGTTGTGCTTACAGGCACGTTATCAGTGTTACCCTCGATGAGTACATCGTAGTCCTTGTAGTCCTGGATAATCTTGGCAATCTTGCTCAAGGTCTCCTTGGCACGGTCGTTCACCTCATAGCTACCACTCTGATAGAGCATATTGTCAGCCAAAGAGATGTAAACCACACCCTTCAACACCTGAACATCTACCTCCTTCATCTCCTCACGGCTGAGAGAACGGGTCAAGTTGTTGGTAAGAACCATGTTGAGCGAATCGCTCTTGCTCTTCACCTCAACCAAGTGGCGGATATACTGGTTGCTTTCGTTAATCTGATCAACGAGCTTCTCAATGCTGATGTTGTTCTGGTTAGCATTGGTCAAACTCTTATCGAGAGAGTTCTGCAACTTGGCATAATCCTTCTTGGTACCAGAAAGCTGCTCCTGAAGTGAAGCGAGGCGAGCCTCAGCAGCTGCCAACTTCTCCTTAGTATCCTGATAATTCTGAGTCAATTCTCTATTCTCACTCTGGCAATTCTGAAGATCCTTCTTCAATGCACAGCTTGACATCATCAAGGTGCTTGCCATCAATGCCATAATTAAAAACTTATTCATATTGCTTTCTTAATTTTAATTTCTAGTTACTATTCTATTTATGAACTCACAGTTTCGCATCTGAAAGGAAATCTTTCGAAATTCTGTCATTTGCTTTCAAAACACCGCTTTCGTGGTGCAAAGTTACTGATAAGACTCAACAAAACAATATTTGTCTAAACCATTTATAGAATTTTAACCTCTAAATCACTATTTATCACCTTTTTAACTAAAAAAAGAAAATTATTGTGTATTCTTTGCGGCAAAGTCAGAAAATTATAGTACCTTTGCAGTCGGAAAGCCAAAACATGTATCATGTGGGCTTTTTACCGAGGTAGAATGAATACATTAACAAACTTATAAAAAGAGAAATAGTATGATTCTTTTTTTCAGAACTCCATCTAAGAGTGTGATTGCGACCGAGATTGATCACAAACCATCTCAGGACGAAATCAATGAACTTTGTTGGCTTTATGGTGACGCGACTTTAGAGGACGCCCAGCAGTTGCAGGGCTTCTATGTCGGTCCACGCCGTGAAATGATTACTCCTTGGAGTACGAATGCCGTTGAGATAACTCAGAACATGAGTCTTAACGGCATTTCGCGTATTGAGGAGTACTTCCCTGTGGATAGCGAGGACGCTGAGCACGACCCTATGCTCCAGCGTATGTACAACGGTATCGGACAGGATGTGTTCACCGTGAACCACCAGCCAGAACCTATCAAGTACGTCGATGACCTCGAAAAGTACAACGAGGAAGAGGGTCTTGCCCTCAGCGAGGACGAAATGGCTTATCTCCACAAGCTGGAGAAAGAGAACGGACGCCCTCTCACCGACAGCGAAATCTTCGGTTTCGCACAGATCAACTCAGAGCACTGCCGCCACAAGATCTTCGGCGGCCAGTTTATCATCGACGGCAAGGAGATGGAGTCTTCTCTTTTCAGCATGATCAAGAAGACCACCAACGAGAACCCTAACAAGATTCTCTCTGCCTATAAGGATAATGTGGCTTTCTCTCAGGGTCCTGTTATCGAGCAGTTTGCTCCAGCCGATCAGACTACCAGCGATTTCTTCCAGGTGAAGGATATCGAGAGTGTCATCTCGCTGAAGGCTGAGACTCACAACTTCCCTACTACTGTAGAACCTTTCAACGGTGCTGCTACCGGTACGGGTGGTGAGATCCGCGACCGTATGGGTGGTGGTGTTGGTTCATGGCCTATCGCAGGTACTGCCTGCTACATGACCGCTTATCCTCGATTGAAGGATGACAACGGCAAGAGCGATGCTGAGCGCGACTGGGAAGACATCATGCCAGTGCGTAAGTGGCTCTATCAGACTCCTGAGCAGATTCTGATCAAGGCATCTAATGGTGCATCAGACTTCGGTAACAAGTTCGGCCAGCCTCTCATCACCGGTTCTGTGCTTACTTTCGAGCACGAGGAGAACGGCGAGAAGTATGCATACGATAAGGTAATCATGCTTGCTGGTGGTGTAGGCTACGGCAAGAAGCGTGACTACAAGAAGGGTGAGCCACAGAAGGGCAACAAGGTTGTCGTAGTAGGTGGTGACAACTATCGCATCGGTCTTGGTGGTGGTTCTGTTTCTTCCGTAGATACAGGCCGTTACAGCAATGGTATCGAGTTGAATGCTATTCAGCGTGCCAACCCTGAGATGCAGAAGCGTGCCTACAACCTGGTTCGTGCACTCGTTGAGAACGATGAGAACCCAGTAGTCAGCATCCACGACCACGGTTCAGCCGGTCACTTGAACTGTCTCTCTGAGTTGGTAGAAGAGTGCGGTGGCGAAATCGACATGTCTAAGTTGCCTATCGGCGACAAGACTTTGAGCGCCAAGGAAATCATCGCCAACGAGAGCCAGGAGCGCATGGGCTTGCTCATCGACGAGAAGTATATCAGCGAAGTTCAGAAGATTGCCGACCGTGAGCGTGCTCCAATGTACGTGGTTGGTGAGACTACTGGCGATGCTCACTTCAGCTTCAAGCAGGCTGACGGCGTGAAGCCATTCGACCTCGATGTAGCTCAGATGTTCGGTCATACTCCTAAGACTGTAATGGTAGATGAGACCGTAGAGCGTAAATATGAAGATGTAACTTATTCTGCAGATAACCTCGACGAGTACTTGAAGCGTGTTCTCCAGATGGAGGCTGTGGCTTGTAAAGACTGGTTGACCAACAAGGTGGACCGTTCCGTAACAGGTAA
This sequence comes from Segatella copri, assembly GCF_019249655.2. Taxonomy (NCBI): domain Bacteria; kingdom Pseudomonadati; phylum Bacteroidota; class Bacteroidia; order Bacteroidales; family Prevotellaceae; genus Segatella; species Segatella copri. The sequence continues at coordinate 797,801 of NZ_CP137557.1, read as the reverse complement.
GATTGCCCGTCAGCAGGGACAGGGTCAGATTCAGTTGCCACTCTCAGACTGTGGTGTCGTAGCACTCGACTACCGTGGCGAGAAGGGTATCGTAACAGCAATGGGTCATGCTCCTCAGGCTGGTCTTGCCGATCCTAAGGCAGGTTCAGTACTCTCTGTAGCAGAGTCATTAACTAATATCGTATGGGCTCCATTGGCAGATGGTATGGACAGCATCAGCCTCTCTGCTAACTGGATGTGGCCTTGCCGCAGCCAGAAGGGTGAGGATGCCCGTCTGTATGAGGGTGTGAAGGCATTGTCTGACTTCTGCTGCGCCATCCACGTAAACGTACCAACAGGTAAGGACTCTCTCTCATTGACCCAGCAGTATCCTAACGGCGAGAAGATCATCGCTCCGGGTACCGTTATCGTAAGTGCCGGCGGTGAGGTTTCAGATGTCAAGAAGGTGGTTAGCCCTGTTCTCGTTAACGACAAGAACTCTAGCCTCTATCATATCGACTTCAGCTTCGACGAGCAGCGCCTCGGTGGTTCAGCCTTCGCACAGAGCCTGGGCAAGGTGGGCAGCGATGTTCCTACCGTAAAGAACCCAGAGTACTTCGTTGACTGCTTCAACGCCGTACAGGAGCTCATCAACCGCGGTTGGGTAATGGCTGGTCACGATATCAGTGCCGGTGGTTTGATTACAACTCTCCTCGAGATGACATTCGCCAACGTAGAGGGTGGTATGAAGATCAACCTCCACGACATCGCAGATGCCGACATCATCAAGACTCTCTTCGCTGAGAACCCAGGTGTTGTAATCCAGGTAAGCGATGCCCACAAGGACGAGTTGAAGGCATTCTTCGATGAGAACGGTATCGGTTATGCCAAGATTGGTTATCCAGCTCCTGAACTCCGCAAGATTATCATCAAGAAGGAAGGCTTCGAGCACGAGTTCGATATCGATGCATTGCGTGATGACTGGTATAAGACATCTTACCTCCTCGACCGCAAGCAGAGCATGAACGGTATGGCCAAGAAGCGTTACACCAACTATAAGAAGCAGCCTATCGAGATGAACTTCGGTTACGGCTTCAAGGGAACTCTCGCTAGCTACAGCCTCGACGCCAACCGCCGCAAGCCATCTGGCATCAAGGCAGCTATCATCCGTGAGAAGGGTACCAACGGTGAGCGTGAGATGGCATACTCTATGTATCTCGCTGGCTTCGATGTAAAGGATGTGATGATGACCGACTTGATTTCCGGTCGTGAGACCTTGGAGGATGTAAACTTCATCGTATTCTGCGGTGGTTTCTCTAACTCCGACGTTCTCGGTTCTGCCAAGGGTTGGGCTGGTGCATTCCTCTACAATCCTAAGGCTAAGGAGGCACTTGATAAGTTCTATGCCCGTGAGGATACCCTTTCACTCGGTATCTGCAACGGTTGCCAGCTGATGGTTGAGTTGAACCTCATCAATCCTGAGCACAAGCATCGTTCACACCTCTGCCACAACACATCCAAGAAGTTCGAGAGTACATTCCTCGGTTTGACTATTCCTCAGAACGACAGTGTGATGTTCGGTAGCTTGAGCGGTGATAAGCTCGGTATCTGGGTAGCTCACGGCGAGGGCCGTTTCTACTTGCCAGAGCCAGAGGATCACTACAACATCATTGCGAAGTACAACTACGCTGAGTATCCAGGTAATCCTAACGGCAGTGACTATAACGTAGCAGGTATCTGCTCTGCAGATGGTCGCCACTTGGCAATGATGCCACACTTGGAGCGTGCCATCTTCCCATGGCAGAATGCCTGGTATCCAGCAGATCGCCGCAACGACGAGGTAACTCCTTGGATTGAGGCATTTGTCAATGCACGTCAGTGGATTGAAGAAAGAGTAAAATAAATGAAATATACAGATTTATTTAAGACATTTTTGAAGATTGGCATAGTCACCTTTGGTGGTGGCTATGCCATGATTCCTATTATAGAATCCGAAGTCGTTGACAAGCATCATTGGATGACGAAGGAGGAATTCTTGGATGCCATCGCCACTACCCAGGTTTGTCCGGGAGCCTTGGCCATCAACATGAGTTCCCTGCTCGGATATAAGTTGGCAAAGATACCGGGAGCCATCGTCTGCACCCTCGGCGCTTCGTTGCCATCATTTCTTATTATCTTGGCGATAGCTATATTTTTCCATCAGTTTGAAGACAACAAGGTGGTGGCTGCCCTGTTTGCAGGCATCCGTCCTGCCGTGGTGGCATTGATAGCCGTACCTACATTCTCGCTAGCCAAGAGCGCCAGGATTTCGCTCGTCAACTGCTGGATACCTATTCTCTCCGCCCTTCTGATATGGCTGGTAGGTGTCAACCCCATCTGGGTGATTATCGCCGCTGGCGTGGGAGGCTACATCTATGGACAATTCATTCAACCAACAGAATAACATATGATATTTCTTCAGCTTTTCATCGTATTTCTTCAGATAGGCATCTTCGGATTCGGAGGTGGCTATTCCATGATATCCCTGATTCAGGGACAGGTGGTAACGCAGTATCATTGGATGACGATGAAGGAGTTCACTGATGTCGTTGCCATCTCGCAGATGACACCAGGACCTATCGGCATCAATGCTGCTACCTATTGCGGCTATACCGCTGTGCACAATGCAGGCATGGGCGGTATGATGGCCATACTCGGAAGTGCCGTGGCAACCTTTGCCCTGGTTCTCCCCTCTTTGATTTTGATGATTCTTATCAGCAGAATGCTGTACAAGTATATGAAAACCTCAGCCGTTCAGAGCATCTTCATCGGTCTTCGTCCTGCCATCGTCGGCTTGGTGGGAGCCGCAGCCCTGCTCCTGATGAACGGCGAGAACTTCTCTACGCCAGCCAATCCCTGGCATTTCTATATTTCCATCGCCCTCTTCCTTGCTACCTTTATCGGCGTGAAGGTGATGAAGATCAATCCCATCCGCATGATACTCTATGCGGCATTTGCGGGGCTAGTTTTATTATATTAAACAAAATTAGACAATGACATACCCACAGGCAGATATTACCGTTCCATACGCTGTGGCGAACTTTGCAGAGATTCGCCACAAGGGATATTATTATGTGGATAAGACCAACTATATTCCACTGCTTGAGCGTTACAAAGCACCTGTTTTCCTCCGTCCTCGCAGATTCGGAAAGAGTCTGCTCGTTTCCATGTTGGCTCACTATTACGACCGCAACATGGCAACACAATTCGAGGATTTATTTGGTGGAACTTGGATTGGCGAACACCCAACAAACGAGCACAACCAATATCTCGTAGTAAGATATGACTTTTCCACAACTTCCGTTGCCAGCAAGAAGGAAGACATCGAGAAGAACTTCAATGCCGTGAATTGCAGTCCACTCCGTACATTGGTGGAACGCAACAGAGACCTTTTTGGAGATTTCAAGTTCAGAGAGGATGGCAATGCCTCCAACATGCTGATTGAAGTATGCGAGTTTATCGCTTCCCATAATCTTCCACCTCTTTATATATTAATAGATGAATACGACAACTTTACCAACCAGCTATTAGTTGTCTATAAGGATTCGCTGTACCAGAACCTGACCACAGGGGAAAGTTTCCTGCGAACATTCTTCAAGATTATCAAGGCTGGCATTGGTGAAGGAACCATCCGCACCTGTTTCTGCACAGGAGTACTGCCTGTCACCATGGATGACTTAACCAGTGGCTACAACATCGCAGAAATGTTGACACTGAAGCCTGAATTTACCAACCTATTGGGCTTTACCCATGAGGAAGCAGCCCAATATCTGAAGTATGTCATCAAGAAATATGGCCCTCAAGCCTCTTTCGAGGAATTATGGACTCTGATACTCAACAATTATGACGGTTACCACTTTTTGCCAAATGCAGAACCGTTGTTCAACTCTACCATCCTGACTTACTTCCTCAAGAACTTTGCAGAGCTGAGAGGTGGCATCCCTACGGAAATGGTAGATGAGAACCTGCGCACCGACACTAGTTGGATAAGAAGATTGACCATCACGCTTGACAATGCCAAGGAAATGCTCGACAGCCTGTTGATGGATGGAGAATTGTACTATTCACAAGCCGATTTACGCAGCAAGTTCAACAAGCAAAAGTTCTTTTCCCCAGAGTTCTACCCTATCAGCCTCTACTACTTGGGTATGACCACCCTGAAGGACAATTACAAAATGGCTTTGCCAAACTTGACGACCAAGAGCGTATATATGAGTTACTACAACGAATTGAATAGTATCAGTGACTATGCCCGTAAGTTTGTTCCTGCATACGAGGCATTTGCCAGAGACCGAGAACTGGAGCCATTATTCCGTAACTATGTTAAGGAATACTTAGGTCAGCTTCCCGCCCAGGCCTTTGACAAGATGAACGAGAATTTCATTCGCTGTTCATTTTTCGAGTTACTGAGCCGCTACCTGAGCAATTGCTATACATTCGCCATCGAACAGAACTTGCCATCAGGTCGTGCCGACTTAGTCTTGACCGGCATTCCTGGCACATCATTCCACAACGACTGCCGCATCATTGAGTTTAAATATTTCAAGTCTAAAGACGCAGGCATCGTTGATCAATTGGAAGAGGCACGCTTAGAAGATGCCCAACAAGTGAAGGCTTACGCCGCAGATATGCAGAAAGCCTATCCTCACTATCAAATAAAAGCATACGTAGCTTATATCGCAGGCAACAAGGCTTGCAAGATTTTTGAAAAGAAATGAGAAAGGTATATTTATCCATAGCCCTTGCCTTCTGCAGCCAGGGCATTCAGGCTCAGCAGACCTCCTACCGATGGAAGGTGGAGGCAGAAGCAGGCGTCAGTTGCAGCGTGCTCGATACGGATGTATCGGGCTTGTCCACCACTACCTATAAGGTGAGACCGGGAGTGGCGGCTGGTATCGGGGCGGAATATCTGGCAGTTGACAACCTGGCTGTGGGAACCGGCATCCGATTCGTACAGCGCGACTACCTGTACCAGAACCTCGGCGGCGACTCCTGGAACACCCGATACAACAACAATTTCATCAGCATCCCACTCAACGTGGGATATTATCTGATTCATAATCCCTACCACGAAAAGGGATTGTGGATCAAGCCACAGGTGGGCGTATATTACGAGTACTTCACCTCCATGCACACCAAGGGCATCTATCCGATGAACATCATGCAAGGATACAAGGGCGACGGAACCTACATCAAGTATAACACCGCCTACGATTTCAAGAAGAACGAGAACCATCTGCGCCGCAGCCTCTTTGGAGGAGAAGCCGGCATCAAGATAGGTTATTCCTTCGGAAAAATAGACGGTTCCATCGGGTATAACTTCCAATACGGTTTCTCGCATATCTACGAGGAGAAAGCCCGTACCAGCAAGACTGCCCGCCGCAACTCCAGCGTCATCACCGCTGGCATTGCCTACAAACTATTCTAGCTCCACACGCCCTGAAAGGGCAGAAGCCTTAAAAAATTCATTTAAAAGTAACAGCAGATATGAGAAGCCCTATATATAAAATAGGTGGAATCCGATTCTTCCTGGTTTTCCTGTTGTCGGCAGCATCCCTTGCGATGTCGCTGACCAGTTGTGTATCGGATAACGACGCCAACTCAAAGTCTATTTCCGATTATACCGATGCCAACGTCCGTTCATACGGCGACTTGTTTGAGATATTCTGGAGGGTGATGAACCAGCGCTATTGCGACCTCAACGAACAGGCGGGGGTCTCTTCCCTCTCCTGGGAACAGGTGTACGAAATGTACAAGCCGAAGTTTGAAGCTCTGAAAACCTTCAAGCCTTCATCAGAAAATACACAGGCTGAAATCCTGACAGACAATGCCAAGGCAAAGCAGTATTTCCAGGAAATCATGAATCAGATTATCGACCAGCATTTCTTCGTGAAAATCACCCTTCCGGTTTCCCATTCATCCACAGAAACGGTTCGGTTTGAAAGCAAACTCTACGAAAGAGAACCTATCTTCCCGATGGCTTACCACTGGGATTACACCCGCAGCCAATTAAAGGATGACGGAACAGCCTTCGGCAGTCTGGCCGATAACTTCAGCATGATGGGCGGTTTCGTGAAAGATGCCCCAGGTGTCTTCTATCTGGGATTCAGCAATTTCTATATCTCGGAAAACTGTGTCTATACCTATCATTCTGATTATCTGCCTACGAATGCTGAAAACAAGTATCATATCGACGAACAGATGATTGCCACGAAAGCCAGCGAACTGGTAACTGACCCTAATCAGATAGACCAGGCAAAGGAAGAAGCCGACCAGCTCCTGGCACAAGCCAACCAGTATCTGACTTCAGACCAGGTGAAGGCTGCCATCGCCAAGATGGAGGCTTACAATGCAAGCAAGAACTATCAGGGACTTTATCATCTCTCGTGCGCTGCCTATCAGAGCGCCCCATCTTTCATCCAGTCACTTCCAGCCTCAGCAGATAACACCGAGGCGGTAAGCATCCTGAAAGACTATCTTACCCAGAATTCCCAATATCCGGCTCTGGCTGAGGAAAAAGCCTTCCGCAACTGGATGGCGCAGCGATTGGCAGATTATCTGTGGCACGAAAGGGAATTCACCAATTTCTGGGAAGACTTGAAGTTTACCACAGGCCATGAACTGGTAGAGACCTACCGCAGCAAATTCCTGGAGCCACTGGCTAAGGGCGATATCAAGAAGCTTATTCTGGATGTGAGAAGCAATGGCGGTGGTGCCGTGGCTGATACCCGACTGCTGACCGACTTTCTGGTAACCCAGCCAGCCGTCTATGCCTACGTTCGCAAGAAGGAAGATAACAACCCATATAGCTATACCCCATGGATTCCGCAGCGAATCGCCGTTACCGGAAGCAGTCTGAAGCGAGAAATTCCTACCGCCATCCTGTTGGATAACCACAGCGCCAGTATGTCGGAGATTACCTCGCTTATTCTGAAGAGCCAGGGCAACCACGTGAAGCTCATCGGAAGAAACAGTTGCGGAGCCCAATCCATGCTGATGGATAACTCGGCAAGCAACGGCGGCTGGAAGGGAAACGTAACCAGCTATCTGTATTTCTATATGCCAACCTGCATGACCAAGGATGCACAGGGCAGACTGCTGGAAGGCGTGGGTATCACTCCCGATTATCTCCTCGACCCAATGACGGAGAATGAAATCAAGGAAATCTATCAGAATGCCGCCGGAGCCACCGACAGGGCTTTCCTGAAAGCACTCGAAATTCTGAAATAAATCAAAACAATATAAAATAAACTATCATGAACAAAACGAAACTGATCTATTGTAGCAGTTGTCTGGCTGCCGCCCTTCCGGGATTGGCAGCCAACGCAGCCTCAGCTACCCCAGAAGCCAACGGAAACAGCATCCAGAAGGCTACCCCCGACCGCCCCAACATCGTCTTCATCCTAGCCGATGACCTCGGATTGGGCGACCTCTCCTGCTATGGCAGTCAATGTATCAAGACTCCGAACATCGACCATCTAGCCGAAACGGGAACCCGATTCACGCAGAGCTATGCCGGTTCGGGAATCAGTTCGCCTTCCCGCTGCGCCCTGATGACAGGCAAGAACACGGGCAACACAACCATCCGCGACAACACCTGCACAGCCGGCGGACTGACCGGTTACAAGATTAATCCGAAAGGCGATACCACCATTGTGCGCAGAGCCAACATCCTGCCCACCGATACCACCCTCGCCACCGTGCTGAAAGCCGCAGGCTACAAAACCTGTCTGGTCAACAAGTGGCATCTCGACGGATACGACCCGAAGGCATCGCCTATCTACCGTGGCTTCGACGAATTTCACGGCTGGCTCATCAGCACCGTAGAGTCGAACTCACCCTATTATTATCCCTACAACCGGTTCGACAACGACAAGCTCATCCACATCAAGGCAAACGAGCACGACAAGCACGTGAAGCACAACACCGACATCTCTACCGATGATGCCATCAGCTTCATCAAACGCAACAGGAACCATCCATTCTTCCTCTATCTCGCCTACGATGCCCCCCACGAGCCATACATCATCGACAACACTTCGTGGTATGACGACGAAGCGTGGGATATGAACGACAAGCGATATGCCTCGCTCGTTACCCACATGGATGCAGCCATCGGCAGACTGCTGAAAACCCTGGATAAGCTGAAGCTCCGCGACAACACGCTCGTCATCTTCGCTTCGGATAACGGCGCAGCCGTGCAAGCCCCACTGAAGCTGTTCAACTGCAATGCCGGATTCCGAGGCAGAAAGGCACAGCTCTACGAAGGCGGCATCCGCGTGCCGTTCATCGTGAACCAGCCCAACCGCGTACCCGTGCAGACGCTCGACAACATCATCTACTTCCCTGATGTGATGCCTACCTTCGCAGCCCTCGCCGGTTCAGAGCAGGCACTGCCTCAAGGCTACAGCGGCATCAACATCCTGCCCCTCTTCTACGGCAAGCAGACCTATCAGGACGGTAAGCCTATCAACACCGACAACCGACTGCTCTACTGGGAATTTCCAGGCAAGCAGCGGGCAGCGAGAAAGGGCGACTGGAAATGCGTAACCATCAAGAAGAACGCTCCGCTGGAACTCTACAACCTGAAGAACGACCCTACGGAGAGTCACAACCTTGCCAAGGAACTGCCAGAAATGGTAGAAGAATTCGACAAGGAGATGAGAGCTGCCCGCAAGCCATCACCCAACTGGCCTTTGCCAGATGATGGCAAGTAACAATTGTGCATTCGTCCAAAAGACAATGAATAAGAAAAGACAGTTTTTGCTTTCGGCTGCGGATAGAGGTCTGAAGAAGGCGATGGAAGTTCTGAAATAGCCCCCAAAAGCCGGATTTTCCCGGTCTTTCATTCCTCCAATCACAAAAAAGAAATTCATCAAAAAAACAACGTTTCATAAGCGAAGGTGTGCAACTTACACCCTCGCTTTTTATTTTCTATATATCAGGCACTTATATCATATTCACAAATTTTGTGCTCCCACACATTTTGCACAGCGATGCAAACGTTTGCATTTCATTTCCCTTGATTTCCATCACTTTTTTGAAGCATCTTTGAGAACAATACTGCGTTAAATTAATATTTAATCGTCTGTAAATCAATAACTTATATTAAGAAATGCTTATGAAAACTTAACTATAGAAAGTTGGTCAAGTCGCTGATTTTCAGTAACTTTGCAAATCACGACAAACGCAAAATTATATGAATACAGGACTTGACCAATATATGGATATCTTTAAAGATGCAGTTGAAGATTCGGCTGCAAAGTTAACAAAAAGTTTCGAGAAAATACTCATCGAGGTGATAATTTTGTTCATGGTAATACCAAGAAAGATAAATTTCACCCAAATGGGGAGGTATGGCTCGCATGTTGAGCAAACCTATCGCAACGCATTCGGCTTAAAAAAGTCGAAAAGCATTGACTGGCTCAAACTTAATGTCTCACTTGCCAAGCGCTTCTTTGGTAAACAGGGAAGATGGGCTATTGCCATTGATCCCAGCTACATCAGCAAAGCTGGCAAGAAGACTCCACATATCGGTCGTTTTTGGTCGGGATGTGCACAGTCTGTTAAACATGGTCTCGAAATCATGGGTATTGGCCTCATTGATATTGATGCCAAAGACTGCATGATGTTAAAAGCACACCAGTCGCTAAGTAATAAAGAACTGAGTCTTAGAAACAAGACTATGGTAGATTTCTATATCAGCGTCATTAAGCGTTACCGCAAGGAACTTCTTAAACTCTCAACCCTCATAGTTGCAGATGCTTACTTCTCTACAAGTACATTTGTTAATGGGATAAAGAAAGAAGGGTTCTCTTTGATAAGCCGCTTTCGTGACAATGCTTGTCTCTTTTATGTCTATGCTGGTCCACGTACTGGAAAACGTGGTCGCCCCAAGACCAAGGATGGCAAGATTGATATGAAGAATCTTGACCTCACTCGAATGGAGAAGATGGAGATGAAAGATATAGAAGGAACAGCTTATACTTTGATAGCCTATTCCAAGGCACTCAGGTGTAAAGTTAGACTTGTCATCTGGCAGATGCCGAATGGCAAGAAGAAACTATTCTTCTCTACAGACACCTCACTTTCGGGTGAAGAAGTACTTCTTTATTATAGAACCAGGTTCCAGATCGAATTTTGCTTTCGTGACGCCAAAGGCTATACTGGTCTTATGGACTGCCAGGCTCGCGATAAGTGGAAACTCGATTTTGCTTTCAATGCTTCGTTCACATCACTAAATGTTGCCAAGGTAACTATGAAGGAGATGGGAATGGAATATTCTATGTCTTCATTCAAGTCACTGATGACCAATATTTATCTGGTGAAACGAATTTTTAAAGCAAGCGGGTACACCCCGAACCGAACTTTAATTAGCAAGATTTTCAAAGATCTCTCGTGCTTACAGCGTATAGCTGCTTAGCACATTATTGAATTATTAACGAACTATTGTGAGAAAATCATCCTATATTTGCAACCGAAAAGGAAACCCGGCGACATTCATTTTGTTACAAGGGTAAACCTGAGATAATAAGTAAATGACAATAATAAGAATAAGCAACTAACATTATCCTTAAGTAAGAAAATCAACAGAGTAAAAATATGATGAAGAAGCAGAGATTGTTCAAACGAACACCGATGTTATTGCTGCTGATTCTCTCAACAGTAGTAACCCGAGCGCAGGAGGTAGCGCTGAAGACCAACCTGCTTGGTCTGGCAACCACCTCGCTCAATGCTGGTCTAGAAATAGGCACGGGCAAGAAGAGCACTTTTCAGCTTTTCGGCGCCCTGAATCCCTGGAAGTTCTCAGGCGACAAGAAATTGCGCTACTGGAACGTAATGCCAGAGTACCGCTGGTACACCTGCCAGAAATTTGGAGGCCACTTCTTCGGCATCCATGCCCTTGGAGGTGAATACAACGTAAAAAATGTGGACCTGCCTTTCGGCATCTTGCCAAAGACAGAGAAAGGAAGACATTACGAAGGCTGGTATGTCGGTGGTGGTCTCACCTACGGATACCAATGGCTGCTGTCTGAGCATCTCAATCTCGAAGGATCCATCGGATTAGGATACATCTACAGCCCATACAAGCTTTACGGAAGATGTGACAAATGTCTTAACGAGGACCACCGCAACTATGTAGGTCCAACTAAAGCCGCCCTTTCCCTGATATACGCATTCTAGAAACAATATCACCGAGATAGCGAAAAACAAAATCAAACCCTCTTTTACAAGATGAAGAATATGAAGAAAATGAAGCTTTATGCGGTCATTTCGCCCCTTTGCATTCTGTTTGCACAGAGCGCATTGACTGTCCAAGCCCAGAAGATAGATGATTCGCAGCTACGGTTGGCTGGAGGCAAGATTCTGATAGACAGCGTCTTGACACAGAAGAAGAGCGACAGTCTGAAGGTTGCTTTCCGACTCCATCTCGATAGTCTGCAGCTCAAATCAGAGCAACAGCTGGTTTTCACTCCGCTTATTGCCGGAGAAGATACCATCGCCCTGAATCCCATTATCATCAATGGCAAAAACCAGAACATCAGATACCTGCGCAAAAGCAGCAAACTGAAAAACAGCCAGGCAGTGGTAGTGAGACGCAGGAATGATACCGAACAGCAGGTGCTCTTCTCGCAGACCCTTCCCTACAGGAAGTGGATGAAGGCTTTCAACCTCTCCATGACGGAAGACCTCTGCGGATGCGGCAACCTGATGGATCAGGATACCACCCAGATGGCGGTCATCAACCCAATACCCAAGATTGGTCGCGACCATTACGTGAAGCCAAAGGCTGAAGCCATCAAGGTGAGAGCCGAAAAGGGTGAAGCTTACCTGAGCTTCAAGCTCAACAAGAGCGATATCCTCGCCGACTTCCGTGAGAATGCCACAGAGCTGAGAAAGATTACATCCACCATCGACCTCGTAAAGAACGACAAGGATGTGAGCATCACCAATATCGATATTCATGGCTATGCGTCGCCGGATGGTCCTTACGACAACAATGTGCGACTCGCCAACAACCGTGCGGCTGCCCTGCGCAATTATGTATGCAATCTCTACACTATCGATAAAAAGCTCTTCACCTATCACGCCACCCCGGAAGACTGGGAAGGATTCAAGAAGAAGGTGGGAGCCAGCAACTTAGCCGATAAGTCTGCCATCCTTGCCGTTGCCAACTCATCCTTGGCACCCGATGCAAAGGACCAGAAAATCAAGAAGCTTTATCCGGCTAGCTATCGCTACATCATGAGTGAGATTTATCCTCGTTTGCGCCACAGCGACTATACGGTAACCTATACCGTTCGTCCTTTCGACATTGAGGAGGCAAAGGTAATCCTGAAGACCAAGCCTCAGCAGTTGTCATTACAGGAGATGTATCTGGTGGCACAGACCTATGAGCCTGGTTCTCCAGAGTTCAACGAGGTATTTGATATTGCCGTCCGTCTCTTCCCGGATGATGAGACAGCCAATCTCAATGCCGCCTGCACAGATTTGCAGAAAGGCGACCTCGTAACTGCCGAGAAACATCTTGCCAAGGCAGGAAACTCGAAGGAGGCTGAGCGTATCAGAAAGATCTACGAGGAAATGAAGGCGGAACAATAAAAGTAATAACTAACAATAAAATCACATCAATTATGAGAATTAAACATTTCTTTGGATTGGCAGTTTTGGCTGCTATGACTGCTAGTTGCTCTAGCAACAACGACTTAGTAAATGGTGGTAATGGTTCAAGTGAGAATGTATCAGGTGCAAGCTATGCATCTTTCTCTATCAACTTGCCTACAACAAGTGGAACACGTGCAGATGATACACCATCAGGTTCACCATCATTTGAGAATGGTGACAAGAATGAGTATGCTGTTAAGGATGCAACTCTTCTTCTCTTCCAGAAAAATGCTACTACTGGTGCCTATGAATACAAGGAAGCTGTAGAACTTGGTAATATGGAGCCTTGGACATCAAGCGACGCAACTGGTATTACCACAACAGCCAAGTTGACTGCCAAACTTAATAATGCTAAAGTTGGCGCAAATGATTATTATGCTCTTATTGTTCTTAATAACCATACAACAACAGCTGCAAAAATCAATTTTCCTACTAAAAACCAATCATTTGCTGAGTGGAGCAAAATAGCTGCTAACGCAACTGACAAATACTCGGAGTATGACAATGGTTTCTTTATGGCTAATGCTCCTATGTATGTTGCCAATGAAACTCCTACAACTCTTGTAGCGATTAAGAATATTTGTGCTTCTAAGCAGCAAGCTGAGAATTCAGAGGCTACTACAGTATATGTAGAGCGTGGTCTTGCTAAGGTTTCTCTTGAAGATGGTTCTGAAAAAAAGCACGTTGATATTACAAGTGGCAACTATAATGGTGACAAGGTTGACATTACTGGTTGGACTCTTGACGTTACCAACACCAAGACATTCCCTGTACATGTAACTGCTTCTGATGATTTGTGGCCAGATATTTGGAAGGAAACTGTTACTCCTGCTGCTAAAAATGGTGCAACAATGGATCGTTTCCATGACAAGCGTGGAGAGTTCCCACGCGTATATTGGGGAGTAGATCCTAACTACAAGAAAGATTTAGCTAATGTTGCCGCTTGCGAAGGCGAGTTTAACCTGGTAGCAAACCAAACAGACCTATCAAAAGCGTTTAAGACTGGTGAGGAAGCCAAGAAGCCTCAGTACTGCCTTGAGAATACTTTCGACATTGATCACATGGTGCAGGGTCAGACAACACGAGTTTTGTTCTCTGCTAAGTACACACCTGATGGTTTTACAGATGGAGAGACTTTCTACAAGATGGGTAACAGCTCTCAGTTGTGGAATGCTGATAAGGTAAAGGCTCAGATTCAGGCTAAGGCTATGGAGGTTCTTAAAGAGGCTGAAGCTTCAAAGGTAACTGTAACGCTTGATGCTACTGAAAATGACTTGACAAAGCCAGGAGTTCATTTTGTTGCCGCTGCTAATGTTACTCATGTTGGAGGAGATGCTCTTAAACCTGCTGAGGTTAATCAGCTCAATGAAAAGCTCGGCTTTAAGGCTGCAACTCCAACAGAAGCAGCTGTTGGTTTGTCTACTTTCGCGAGTGGTGTTTCTTACTACATAGCACGTGTAAAGCACTTCGGCGATGACCTTACTAAGTGGGAAGCCGGTAATGATACATACAACAGTAACAATGCCAACTGGCTTGGTCGCTACGGTGTTCTCCGTAACAACTGGTATGAGCTTTCTGTACATAGCGTTAGTGGTCCTGGTTATCCTGACGTTCCTAAGGTTAATCCTACAGATCCCGACGACGTTAACGATCAGTACATCAACGTAGAGGTTAAGATCCTCAAGTGGGCTAAGCGTTCACAGAAGATAGATTTGTAATAGCGTAATAACTACGAAAGGCGGAGCTTAGGCTCCCGCCTTCGTTAAAACATACGAGTTGTGTTTTCTGCTTCACCATAGTGGAAGCTAGAAACACAACCTGATATTCTGAAACATTATATTGATAATAACCAAAAAGCATCATGGCAAACAATAAGTTACATAGTTGGATCAAGAATATACGCATGGAATGGGGATTCGACAGCTTGGCAGCTATCAGCCGCACGGCAGCATTCAGCAGCATCGTCGCTCTCGGCAGCATGCTCAGCAGCTGCAACGACTTGATGCACGACGACCTCCCTTCTTGCGATATGGGAGTTGACCTGCAGTTCAAGTACGACTACAACGTGCAACGTGCCGACATGTTCAATGATCATGTAGGCGGAGTTAGCGTGTTCGTATATGATCAGCAGGGTAAATTCATCACTCGCCAAGATGCCTACAACAGTGCGACATCGCAGCCGCTGAAAGACCATAACTATACCATGCGCCTGAATCTGGAACCGGGCAAATATCGCTTCGCCACCTTCGCCTTCCAGAAGAAATACGAAGAAACCCGTACGCATAATGGAGCCAAATTCCAAATCGCCATTCCCCAGGTAGGCAGCGACATCAAGGATTTGAATGTAAGGCTCGACCGCACCAGTCCGAATCGCCAGAATGCCCAAAGCCCTGACGGCAACGACCCGGAGGATAATCCAGCTGTCGTAGAGAATCAATCTCTCCCACTCGACACACTCTGGCAGGGACTCAGCGACCATCTCGTAGAAGTAAAAGACTTACAGGTAACAAAACATACCATCAGCCTCGTCAGAGATACCAAGCAGCTCACCGTCCGACTGCACCAGCTCAACGAGCCTACCAACATCAATGCCGACGACTTCAGTTATCAGATAACCGATGCCAACGGCTACATCAACTACGACAATTCCCTCCTCCCCGACGAGGAGTTAAGATACACTCCATACAAGACATGGACCACCGAATTCAAGGATCAAGATGGCAAAGTAACAGAACGAACAGCCATCGCAGCCCTGATGTTCAGTAGAGTCGTACTTCATCCCGTAACCGAGAATGACAAGAATGCGATACTGAGCATCTGGAATAAGAAGACGGGCGAAGAGGTGGTCCGCATCAACCTAGCCGATTGTCTCGCCCAAGGCAGAGGAGCCTTCGAGAACATGAACTATTCGGCACAGGAGTTCCTGGATAGAGAATACGACTACAAGCTCGACTTCTTCCTCAAAGGCGACCAGTGGCAGTATATGCAACTCGGCATCTCCATCCTCGACTGGAGCAAGCGCATACAGCGTGTCGACTTATAATCGTAAATCATTCATCGAGATGGAAGCATCGAGATGGAAAAAGTAAAAGGTAAAGTTATCATGAGAAGATTTCATATCTATATAGGTTTCATAGTTTGGTTGTTGACTAGTTTATTTGCAGTTAGTTGTAATGACGAGTTGGAGGGTAACGGATATACCCCCAACTCGTCAAGCAACCTGCACGTGCTGGTACCAACCGTGCTCAGTGCGAACGGCAAGGCTTTCAGCGGCAGTTCCTCTGATGTACCTACCTATAATGCCACAGTAGATGAATGCCAGATCAATGATCTTCGCCTCTACGCCTTTCCTGTAAATAATCACGGAAAGCTGGTAGCAGAGAATCTTCCTGCGCCATTGGCAAGCATGATGCTGGATGAGAACATTGCCAATTACCAGCTCACCATCGAGCCAGGAACTTATCATATTTATGTAGTTGCCAATATGAGTGATGTATTGAGCAATCAGACTATTGAGAAAGAAGATGATCTCAAAAAGGAAATACTGAATTATGGTTTCGGAACAAAGCCAGGTATGCCTGTTTGCACGAATATCCCGATGATATACGAGCCAAAGGATATCAACGGCAAAACTGAAGAAACAGAAATCAAGGCAACAGATAAATCAGCAACTGTTATCGCAAATCTGAAGTTCACCTGTGTCAAGGTAAAGTTGAATCTCATTTTCGATCCTGCTGAAGCAACTGTATTCAGCGGCAAAAGTTTTTCAATCAAGAACATTCTTGCGCAGCAGTTATCTCCAAGCACTTCTCTCTGCTGGGACGGAAAATTCAGCCAGTCTCAGGTTTCTGATGACTATGCAAAAGGCTTTGATAGCAAGGAATATGAGGTTAACTCTACCAGCAACAGCAATGGCCTTTACTATCAAGGTGATGCGTGGACACGAAATGATGATAACGCAAATATAAACGACCAAGATGTAATCACCCTTAAAAAAGGAGTAACAGGCTCTGCCAATCCAACAAACGCCGCAGCCAAATGGCTTTTCCAGGGTACTTACTATTTGCCGGAGAGATACATCGCCAATGCTTCCCAGCAGTCACGACTGGCTATTGGAGGAAGCATCAATGGAAATATCGACAACAAGTATATCATTCCATTAGGTCACAAGCAGAATGAAAGTTCTACTACAGAGCTTCCAACCTTCCCTCGTGGCACCTACTACGAGATTATCGGCAACATCAAGAGTCTGGGAAACGCGACCCTCGACTGTAATGTGAGCGTAAAGGACTGGACTCCTGTAACGATAGATGCCGACTTCAACCATACTACTTTGTGGGTAAGCAAGACGAAGGCGAGCGTAACATCTACCACGGCAGACTCCATCGACTATAAGTCGAACGTAATGCTGACAGAGGCTAATTTCGGTTGCGATGAAAAGGTAACAACATCCAGTGGTGAGAAAGATGTGATTGTGTTGAGCAAGCTAGATGCAATGAAGAATCATAGAATCACATTCAACATCAACAAGGACATTCAGTTCTCCGACTATAAAGGCAACTACAAGGGTACGGCAAAGGTTTGGATTAAGGCAGGTAACATCAGGAAGTATCTCGATGTAGCCTATGATGCCTCTCCTTATTTTGAGGTAAATCCACAGGAAGTAACCATCTATTGGGGTAGCGACAACAACACCAAGATAGTACAGTTTAAGACCAACCTCGGCGGTTTGGTTTTCACCAATAACGTAACCTCCACCGTAGGCAAGTCAACCATTCAGGCATCTTGTGACAATCCTTATACTCCAGAAGGAACCTTCAAGATTGTGGCAACCAGTGACCCTATTACCACGACTGTACATTACCTCACTGTGCAGCCAAAGGAACCTGCAGAAGGCTTCGACTTTGTCAAGAAAATCAAGGTAACGGTAAAGCCTGCCGTAGGTAACTATCGTATCAACTTCCGTGCCATCAACGACCGCGCACATTATAAAGGAGGTAATGGAACTGATAATTATGAGGGTACACTTGAAGAAAAAAAGGAAGAGACTTTTAATGGAAATACCAACTGGGCAGATGGATGGTTTGAATCTGCATGGGATAAGAACCGAATTTACACATCTCAACCAGACAATCATTATGTCTATGTCTATACCCAGATTGGTGAGACTACTGGAAATGAAGTCAACTCTCCTGTTTGGAAATTTACAGGAAACTGGCCTGGTGATAAAATGAATCCGGATAATACGAATGTGGGGTGGTATTACAAGGACTTCAAGAAGGATGTCAAGGCGGAAAATACAGATTTTGGAGCTACGGGAACAAAACCCATCAAGCCTGGTGAAACATTGATTATGTTCAGTAACAATCACAATACGAACGTAGGTTATACGCTTCATCGTTGCCCTCACCACTTGGAACCAGGTATTCCTCTCTTCGACTATGAGGATCGAGAGGGTTGGATTGTCTATGTTCCAACATCAGATCCTATTTGGAACATATATGATGTCATGCCAACTATTGAGAACATCAAGTTTACCATTTACACCAAATTCCAGACTTACGGATGGTTCAATGTATATGGTGTCGCCAATGGCAAAAATGGTGATGACAATAATAAAGAGCGCGAGTCTTTTACCATCTATGATACAGCGGGTAAAAGTTGGTCATGCGAGAATTTGAATAATGGTTGGTATAAGACTGTGATTACCCTCAAGGCTGTTAAGGGAAACCACGAGAAGGACATCAGAATCAAAAAAGCCGATAATGATGAACAAGGCGTCCTGCTTTTCAATGGCAACAGCTATGAGAAGCATAGTGACACAGGTTATTACGATGGCTCCTCTTGGCACGCTGGCAAGCCATTCTGATGTGAAATAAATAAGATTAGTATCAGATTTGAACACTGTTATAAATCAGTTTAAGCAATGAAGAAGATCAAACATTTAATGATATGGATAGGATTGCTCCTCAGCCTTGTTTCCTGCAAGGATACGATGGAGGCTATCGGACTCGGCGGGGATGAAATCCCTGCCGAGGGACTTGTCTTGACCCTTCAATTGACCAACTTCACCAAGCAACAGATTGGTACAAGAGCGGGGACCTCGGAGACAGTCAAATCGCTCTGCGCTGTGTTCTATGGAGATAATAACGAATACTTAGGCAAGGCAGATTGCAATTCTACCTTATCACAGCAGTCTGATGGCAGCTACAAGGTAAAGATAACCAATGTACCTGCTGGTACCAAGAATGTACATCTTGTAGCCAATGCCAGCGACATGACGGAGAGCGAGGCACAAGACTTGCAGTCTCTCACTGCTGCTAAGGAGAGAGACCCTCAGCTTGATGCCCCTATTTGCTGGGGTGAAATTTCAATAGATAAACTTTTGGAAGCTAATCCTTCTGTGACGATGTTGCGCCAATGCGCCAAGATTAGTTTGGAGATAGACAATAGCATCCAGAGTAATTTCACCAATGCAGGCTTGTACGTCTATAACATGGCAAACAAGGCAGCCATAGCTCCTGCCAAATATATTGAGCCTACGACCGATGACTTGGCAGAATCTACTGATCTCAGTGAGGAAGCCAACCCATTGGGCGGCGGTACCGCAACCACCGTGGCAGTAAATGAAACTTCTGCAGGCAAGGCAATGGTGATCATCAAGGCGAAATATAAGAAAAGTGAAGAAGAAGATTATAGAGAAGGATATTATAAGGTGGCACTCTACAAGAATGACAAAAAGGCCCAATATGCCTTGCTCCGCAACCACCATTATACCATCAAGGTAACCAAGGTAAACGACTATGGCTTCTCTACGATTGATGAGGCTAAGAAGAGTCAGCCAGAGAATAGACTGGAAGTAGAGGTGCGGGACGATAACCCTGAAATCACCCAAATGATAGCTTGCAAAGACTATGAACTGGGAGTGAGCGATTATCAGGAGATAAATGCAAACACAACAGAGGCTACCGTAACCATTGTTACTACCTTGCCAAAGGCAACGAGTAGTGATGGTAAGCTATATGGTGTCAAGGAAAATAATGCTTGGATAACCGCTTGGCAGCAAGAGACCGAGAATGATATATCAGAGACAAGCAGATCTTCTAAAGGCAAGAAATATACCTTGAAGCTTACGCTTAAAAAGAATAACCAATCAGAGAATCCACGTACAGGAACCATCACCGTTACTTCTGGCGACCTTTCTCTTGATATAACCATCAAGCAGACGGGCTTCGATTTCAGAAAAGAAGATCCTGATAGAACCGTTACCATGCAGTATAATAACTCCCCCGTAGCTCCCAACTATTTCAAATGGTTGGACGAGGATGTGCAAGGCATCACTCCTGAAGAAATGCAAGGGGCTGTGAGAAATGATGGTTTGCATTTCTGCGTGGGAACAGCAAATATCACGTATCTTATCCCTAAACTAGATAAAGATATTATTATTAAAAAGGATAATAAAATCAATGTGGAAGAAGATAATGGTAAATGGAAGGTAAGCCTTACCAATACTACGGCAAGCAAGGATTTGTGGAAGTCTTCATTTACCATCATCAACAAGGCTGGCATCAAGATCACCTATCCTGTTTATCATACTGGTATCTTCCATAAGATAGATGAGTCTTCCAAGATATATACTGATTATCAGCTGACAGAAAACGGGGATAACACGAAGAAGGTGAAGGGCTGGTTCTATTATGGTGTGGTAAAGGTACAGGGAAAGAAGGCCGATGAAACCACCACTACTTATTATATGTTAGACCGCAACCTAGGTGCATCCAACAATGGTTACTATGCCCCAGATGTGGTGGCACTGGAAAAGAACAACAAAGCCATTGGTGGCTATTTCTGTATCTCTGAAAAAAAGAGCACCAGCGATGCCACTCAGGATCTCTCCAGCACCTTGGCACCAACAGGCTATACCATTCCAACTGATGCCGTGTTCGAAGAATTAGTTAATGCAGGCAATCTGGAGGTGGTACCACAGTCCACATCGTTAGGAGAAACCTACAACTGCGTGCGTATCAAGACGGTGGATTCCGAGTTGCCATACATCTATCTGCCTATGGGTGGATTCTTGGAGGGCGAGAGCCATAAGAACCCTATCCATGTGAATCTCTGGACCAAGACTTTGCTGTCAGGTACGCAGGGCTTCAGTGCCGATAGTCCTGAATATGGTTTCTGGTATAGATACTTTGATGTTTACAACAAGAGGATAGGATTATCCAATATGAGATTCGTGAGTGGTAGCAACGGCAATAACAATGGCCGCTACAAGGCGATGCCAATACGCCTGATTCTGGAATAAACGAAAGCGAATTATGATACTAGCGTACTAATCAACCTGCAGAGAGATAAAAAGGTGGATTTTCAGCAGAAAATCCACCTTTTACACTATATTCTCCGTTTTGTCCACCTCTTTTCTGTATATTTTGTGTACTTTTGCAGCTGTGTATGAATCGCAGCAGGAAGTAACTTCCAAAAGCTGCAGCTTCATACTACCAGCAAATAACAAGCAACAAAATAAAAACAAACCTGAAAATAAACAATTAATGACAATGAATAAGAAAAGACAGTTTTTGCTTTCGACTGTGCTCGCCACAACGCTGGCTGCCAACGCCCAAGTAACCATCCATGTAGATGCCTCAAATCCAGGCGTCAAGGTTTCACCTAATTTATATGGTATCTTCTTCGAGGATATCAACCATGCTGCCGATGGCGGTCTCTATGCCGAACTCATCAGCAACCGCTCCTTTGAGGATGATGACAAGAACATCCCTACCTGGAAGACTGCGGCTCAGGAAGGTGCAAAGATCCAGACACAACTCATCAACAAGGGTCTGCTCAACAATGCACAGGGCAAGGCTCTCCAGCTTACCATTGCGACAAAGCCTGCTGCCACAGCCTCTCTCATCAACGAGGGTTTCTGGGGCATCAACGCCGTTCAGGGCAGAACCTATAAGCTCTCTTTCTGGGCAAAGGGTAGCTACAAAGGCGGATTGAAGGCTCGACTCACCAACGCCAAGGGCGACAAGGTGTATGCAGAAACTGCACTTAATGCCAAGGTTGGCAAGAAGTGGACTAAATATACAGCAGAACTCACAGCCAATGCCAACGATGCAAAGGCACAGTTTGAACTCGTAGCCAACGGAAAGGGTACCATCGTTCTGGATGTGGTAAGCCTCTTCCCTCCTACTTTCAAGAATCGCGAGAACGGCTTGCGCCCTGATTTGGCTCAGCTTCTCTATAACATCCATCCTAAGTTCGTCCGCTTCCCAGGCGGTTGCTACGTAGAGGGACAGGAGTCTCCTGAGAATGCATTCCACTGGGAGAAGACCATCGGTCCTATCGAAGAGCGTCCGGGACATAAGAACGTGAACTGGCGTTACCGCACCAGCGACGGTATGGGATTCGATGAGTATCTGCAGTTGGCTGAGGATTTGAACGCCAAGCCTCTCTATGTAGTAAACGTAGGTTTGTGGCACGGCGGCATGACTCCGGTAGATAGCATCCAGCCTTGGATTGACGAGTGCATGAATGCCCTGGAGTATGCCAACGGTCCTGTTACCTCTAAATATGGTGCCCTGCGTGCCAAGAATGGTCATCCGGAACCATACAACATCGAATATCTGGAGATTGGTAATGAGAACAACCAGCCAGACCCTCGCCAGCAGAGCGACCATTACTACGAGCGCTTCAAGAAGTTCAAGGATGCCGTATTGGCGAAATATCCTAAGATGCACCTCATCGGCAACGTGGTAGCCTGGGGCGATGACAACCCTAAGTGGGAAAGCCAGGAGAGCGTGGAACTGCTCGATGAGCACTACTACAGAAACCCAGCCTGGTTTGCCGAGAACTTCAACAAGTATGATAACTACGACCGCAAGGGCAGCGAGATTTATGTAGGCGAATATGCCGTAACCCAGGGCTTCGGCAATATGGGTTCGCTCGATGCAGCACTCGGTGAGGCTGTCTATATGATGGGCATCGAGAACAACTCCGACATCGTGACCATGGCATCCTACGCTCCTATCTTCGCCAACCTCAACAACCGTATGTGGGCACCGGACATGATTCAATATACATCTGATAAGGTATTCGGAACTCCATCTTACTACGTTCAGAACGTGATGGCGAACAACATCGGTACCCGTGTATTGAAGGTGAACCAGGAGAATCCATACAAGTATGAGCAGACCCAGGTGAAGCCAGCCATCTGCCGTGTGGGTATGGGAACATGGGGCACCCAGGTTTCTTTCGAGGACAAGGGCTACAGCGATGAGAACGGCAAGGCACTGCCAATGACGATGCAGGAGTTGCCTACCGATATCCGTGGACAGTGGAAGGCAGACGGCAGCCTCATCAAGCAGACCAGCAACGAGGAAAGCTGCATCCGTCTGAATCCGGGCGAGATTACCAGCAACGGTTATATATATAAGGTACGCGCGAAGAAAGATGCCGGAAACGAAGGTTTCCTCATCATCTTCAACTACGTGGATAAGAACAACTACTGCTGGTTGAACCTTGGTGGCTGGAACAACACCCAGCACGGCGTGGAGTCGATCGTGAATGGTGCCAAGAGCCAGATTGCTACCTGTCCAGGCAAGATTGAAACCGGCAAGTGGTATGATATCGAGCTGAAGGTGGTAGGCGACAGCATCTATGCCAAGTTGGATGGCAAGGAGGTATTCGCCACCAAGTTGAAGGCGAACACCCTTCCTGGTATCTTCTCTACAGCCACCCTCGATGAGAAGACTGGCGAGGTAATCCTGAAGATTGCCAACACCAGCACCGAGCACACCACAGCGAAGATCAATCTTCAGGGCAAGGAGATTAAGGATGGCAAGCTCATTCGCCTTTCTGCCAAAAACGGCTTAGAGGAGAACACCATCGATAATCCTACCAACATCTATCCTGTAGAAAATTACGTAACTACAGAAAAGAATGGTGCCACAGTAGAGATTCCAGCTAGCTCTCTGAACATCATCAGATTGAAGTAAGCAACAAGATTAAAACAACAAACTACATCCAGGGCATCAGCCCTGGATATACCCAATATATTGATACATTTTTTGAATAGTTGATAGATAGTTAGTTAGAAATGAAGAAGGCGGCAACCTGCGTGATGCAGATTGCCGCCAATTGTTTTATCTATCGTTGATTTATCCGAAAGCATAATTGATGAGCAGGAAGACGCTCAGGATATAGAGCGTAAGATTCAAATCCTTGAACTTACCCACCATCATCTTGATCAATACATAACTCAGAATGCCGAGGCAGATGCCATCGGCGATGCTGTAGCAGAGCACCATCGTAATCATCGTGATGAAGGCTGGGAACGATTCTGAAATATCCTCCAACTCAATCTTCTTGAACGAATCAATCATCAATACACCCACCATTACCAGGGCGCCACTGGTGGCTGCACTCGGAATCAGCAGGAAGATAGGAGCTAAAAAGATGCTCAGGATAAACATCAAACCCACAAAGAAAGATGTCAAACCCGACTTTCCACCCTCGGCAACTCCCGAAGCACTCTCCACATAAGTGGTAATGGTAGAGCTACCCAGCAGGGCACCGGCTGTGGTACCGATGGCATCACTCATCATCGCCTCCTTTACGCCCGGAATCTCACCCTTTTCATTCTCCTTGATACCCAACTTGGAAACCAGTCCCAACACCGTTCCGATGGTATCGAAGATGTTGACAAGCAACAGGGAGAAAACCACCATAAACATCTTTGGTGTAAAGAAGCCCGAGAAATCGAACTGGCAGAAGATTGGAGCAATGCTGTGAGGTGTAGATACCGGCATCCAGTTGTCAGAGAACTGGGTTACACCCATCGGAATACCAATCAAGGTAGAGATGATGATGGCGATGAACAGGGAGCCCTTCACTCTTCTCGCCATCAGACAGCCACAGAGCAGGATGCTGATGAGACCCAGGATACTAACTGGTGTAAACTTGCCAAGCTGCACGAAAGTATCCGCATTGGCAGTAATGATGCCCGCATTCTTCAAACCGATAAAGGCGATAAACATACCAATACCTGCCGAAATGGCGAATCGAAGGTTCTTCGGAATACACTCCAATATCTTATCGCGGATATTGAGGAAGGTGATGGCAAGGAAGATGATACCCTCTACGAGCAACACTGCCAATGCCTGCTGCCAGGTCAATCCCATTGCCTGACAAAGGGTGAAGGCGAAGAAGGCATTCAGTCCCATGCTGGGAGCCTGGGCAAAAGGCAGTTTTGCCATGAAAGCCAGCAGGAAGGTGGCGATGGCAGAAGCGATGGCTGTGGCAGTAAAGAGAGCGCCCTTGTCCATGCCTGTGGTGGCAAGGATGGTAGGGTTTACTGCCAGGATGTAACACATGGTCAAGAAGGTTGTCATACCAGCTATCAACTCAGTCTTAACCGTAGTAGTCTTCGGGTCGAAGCCCAACAATGCTTTTAATTTATTCATTTCTTATATTGCGATTGATTTTTCTCTATTTTATTTATTTCCTCTATTTTATTCTTTTTTTCTCTATTTTCTCTATTAACTCTATTTTTCTCTATTTTATTTTCCCCATTTCCACAACCCAGTCGCGTTATTTTTCGGAGCGCACAAAAATAAGAAAAAATAATGAAGAACGCCTTATTTTACATAAACAAATCATCCAGAGTTACTGATGCCTTGAATATATCGGAATAGTCATTACCCACCAGTTCTGCTATTTCCTTTTTTTCTACCTATAATTTCACACATAATCATACCCAATTGGTTCGCTGCAAATATACAACTAATTTCGGAAATAGCGAAAGAAAATAGCGTTTATTTCGCTACGAAACCGTTTTTTTATCGCTCGTAGCGGAATAAACACTATTTTAACCCGGTTTTAACACTTCAATTCTATACTCATAGAAATCTAATCATAAACCGATAAAGATTGGTGAACTTCCAAAAAGCTTTTATTACCAATAAAAAAGTTCTTATCCTTAGTAGAAAGTTATGTTCAAAAGCTCTGAACTTATGTTCAAAGGCTTTGAACATAAGTTCAGAGCTTTTGAATACACATTCAAAGGTTATGAATATAACTTTCTACTATGGATAAGAACTTTTTTTATTCTAATGTTAACCATCCATCATTAGTCCAATTGATTTTCTTCTGAACCAGAATGCTGGCACCATTCTTCGGCACACTGTAACCATGGCAGAAGAAGTAATCGCCATCGGGGAAGGAGTAGGCTGAGCAATGACCCATCGCCTCATATTCCTTCTTATCACCTTCAAGCAGCAAGGTGCCACCGCCATTGCGCATATCCTTGCCTTCTTTATCCAAATAAGGACCAGCCACCTTCCTGCTCCTGCCTACGGCAACACGATAGTTGCTCTTGATGCCACGGCAGCAGTAATCCCAGCTCACGAAGAGATAGTAATAGCCACCATGCTTCATGATGAAAGGAGCCTCGATGGCATTGGTGCCGGCAAACTTAGAGGTTGGATTCGGTTCTGCTGATGCATCGCCCACGGCATGACGGCGGGCAATGGTCTGAGGCTTGGCACCCTTCTTGACATGCATCGTCTTCTTATCCAACTTAATCATCTGGATACCATCCCAGAAAGACCCCCAGGTAAGCCATGGATTTCCCTTCTCATCAACGATGAAATTTGGGTCGATGGCATTCCAGTTGTCTCTATCACCCTTAGAGGCAACGAGGCAGCCCTCATCCTTCCATCCATCCTTATCAGATAAGGAGGTATTGCTCAGCAAACCGATGGCAGAAGTATTCTTGCCAAAAGTGGAACAGGAATAAGCCAAATACCATTTGTTCTTGAAACGGATAACATCCGGAGCCCAGATATGGGTTTCAAAGCCCGGCACACTATCATGCGTCCATGCCGGAATTTCCTCATTCTTCAGCACGCCTTCCCTACTTAAAGTCCAATGCTTGCGGTCGGTGGATGTCATCTGCGTGATGCCATGTCCCGTACAGTAGAGATAGTACTTGCCATTCTCATACGCCATCACGGGGTCGTGTACCATCGGTGTATCCACTACAAGGGGGTTCTGGGGAGCCAGCTGCGCCTTCATTTCGGCATTCGCGTTAACAGCCGCCTTCATTTCGCCACCCTCTTTAACAACAGGAGCAGCAATGATCATTGCTGCTCCCAATAGAATTTTAGATATCTTCATTTGATCTTTTATATAATTCAAATATAAGAGATTTACTTGTTCACGAATTTTCTGCCGTTTACAACAACTACACCCTTGTAGCTCTTGTCTACCTGCTGACCAGCCAGGTTGTACCACTTGCCATCCGTCTTCTTCTGGAAGATGATAGGGCTTGCAATGCCTGTATCTACAAGACTAGAGCCATCGATGTAAGAGCCCTCGTTTACGAAGAACAGGTTAAGCTGGCTAGGCTTGCTGGCAATGGTGGTTGAAAACGAGTAGTTATATACCTTCTTGCTGGTAGTTGTGATTGTGGCTGTCATCTTGAAGACACCATTAGCAGCATACTCCACAGTCATTTCAACCAAAGACCCGTTCATATCATTCTTGAAGGTATCCCAAACATAATTGCTTACACACCCAGTGTTAGAATTGGTGGTATTGTTCCAATTATCACAACGGATACCGAAATACTCGGTATAGCCAGCCACACCATGTGTCTTGTTGGCACCATACAAAGCCCAGTTGCACCAGTTGTTTGTGGCATTACTATAGTTATAGAACTTAAACTGAGCCTTCTTACCAGCCTGCAACTTATAATCTGCCGAGAAGTTGGTCCACCAAGCAGAAGTTGTATTCTTCAGTGCAGAAACAGGATAATAAACCGGAGTACTTTCCTCAGCCTCAGCATCGATATTCAGGTTATAATCCTTCACATACTCATAGTCGTCCTTGCTGATGGTCATGGTCAGGGTGACCTTGCCTTTACCCTTCACCTTGCCGTCATCGGTCAATACAGAAGTATCGCTCGATTTCCAGGCAATCTTTGCGCCCATCTTGCCCTGGGTAGGCAAAGTAGGAGCCGCATTCAAGGTTGCTCCATTAGAGAATGGCACTGTCAGCTTGTTGAGGGTGTACTTGATGGCTGCCTTGGCATCAGCCTTTACTGCCCAAACCTCCTGCTGATAGGTAAAGCTATTCTGTCCGATAGTCAGACTGCCGCTTGATGATGAGAGAGCAGAAATGGCGATGGCTGGGATATTGGTATAGTCGATGGTCTGCTTCACCAATACACCACGATAAACCACATTGTTGATGGTCAGGTAGATGTAATCAGTACCCGCCGTACGCTTCCAGGTTCCCTTTTCAGCACCAGTGATGGTTCCATCGGCATTGAGGGTGATGTTGACTGGTGTCTCGAAAGCCTTTGCCTTGGTATTCTGACCATACTGATGACGCATGAACTGATAGTCACCTGCAATGTCTGCATCTGCGATAGATGCCTTGGATGCAATCGCCTCATCGGTGATGGTCTCACCGTCAAACTCGAATGGAGCTGCCATCAACCAGCCCTCATCGTTGAGGAAGAGCTGATGAACACGCACCTGATGACCTTCACCACCATTGCTGAAACGGGTGTGATAAACCACGAAAGAACGATTCAGCTTGTCAACGAACGCAGAGTTATGCCCCTGTGCAATCTCAGCACCGCTCATCGCATCCCACTGGTAACCGCCAAAGAGCAATACGCCACGGTTGTCGGCTGTAGTAGAACTATAGTTCATCTTATAACTCTTGAAGAGAGCCGATGTGCCATAGCAATCCTTGTAAGGTCCATCCGGATTCTCAGAACGGAAGATGCGCATCTGGTAACCGCCATCGCTGGTCAAGCCACCATAGCTCATGAAGAGGAAGTAGTACTTGCCTATCTTCTGAATATAGCTAGCCTCGCCTGATACGTAATATCCGCCTGCAATCTTTTTGCCGAAGTAAGGGTCGCTGGTACAGTTGGCACTGGCAGCACCCGGAGTGACAGTCTTGCCATTCACCTCATAAGGGAAGGTATAGGTATAGTCGCGGAGTCCATTGGTCTTATCCAACTTAATCATAAAGATACCGCCCGACCATGAGCCATAGCTCATCCAGAGATTATCGTTGTCATCGTAGAAGACGCATGGGTCGATGCAGTTTGGCCAATAGGTTCCCCAACTCTTGCCTACCTTATAGCGGGTAGGAAGAGCGGTTTCGCCAGTGGCGATGGCATAGTCGGTATGCTTCCAGTCATCCGCAGCAGCGTATGAGTTGTGAGCGTATGACCCCTGGAAACCGGAGAAGACCACCGGACCCTGATAAGCCCAAGGACCTTCAATGTTATCAGAAACAAAACATACGATGGAAGAGCACCAGTTATCACCATTCAGACTCATATACATGCACCATTTCTTCATGGTCTTGTTGTATACGATGTCTGGTGCCCACTGCATGCCCTTCACGTTATTGCCCTTATACTGCCAGCCGTGGGCATTGAAGTTGCCGAACTTCACGGTTTCGCCCTTGCAGTTCTTCACCTCTGTGATGAGATGAGAAGCATAAGCATTGGCATAGTTGACCAATGTTCCCTGCTTGTTGGCAAAGAGGCTGTTTACATTGCTTGTTGCCTCCTCGCCAGCCTTGAATGTGGACCATTCCTGGTAGTTTTTGGCAGCAGTAGTCTTGCCTCTACCCAGGTGAGATCCATATATATAATAGGTAGGCGCGCTAGGGTTGGTGATGTCATCCACCACGATGGATGGGTCGTGGCAAACCACACGCTTACTATATGATCTCGACGTATAAGCATTCGTCAGGTCGTTATCGCCGACCTGTGTCTGGGCACTTGCACCGATGGCAGCAAGCCCCAACATAGAGAGTATTAATTTCTTCATGAATGATACTTGTTAATTGATTGCATTTATTCTAAGACTAAGAAAGCCTTGAAAATTAAGCAAAAAGGCAGACCTACGTGGAAACGTGTTTTCACATAAGTCATGCCTTTTATACTATTTCAGAAAATTCTTATCTGCGATGAGCACGTGTATAGTGCTTGCGGGCAGCAGCTGAACCGAACTTCAAATGGCTGCTATCAACGGTGAATGCCACATTCAGATCGCTAGGGTCGATGGTGTTGATACCCAAGTAATTCTGTACAGTTACGCTGCCATCAGTACCCGTTACGATAGCCTGAACATCTGCAGTACCATTGTTACAGTTGGTTACGAACATCTTTACCTTTGCACCGTTCATGGTTGCGAGCCAGGTAGCCCAATCACCCTGTGTTCCGATAGGAGTACAAGCAGCATAACCATTACCCCAACCATAGTTATCGGCACGAACCACAGCGTATTCTGCCAAATCAGCCTTGCGGAGGATGAGCACATAGTTGTTCCAGTTGCCTGCACCGCTAGAATAGTTGGTGAAGTTGAACTCGAATGTCTCACCAGCAGGAATCTTCATATTCTCTGTAAATTCTGTCCACCAGGCAGTAGAGCAATCCTCAGCACCGAGAGAAACCGGAGTAGGAGTAACCGCCTTGACAGCAGACTCAGCCACATTTACCTCTACGGTAGCAGTACGGCCGTTTTCTGTAGTGATAGTCACCTCGTGCTTACCCGCAGTAGCAGGGATTCTAGAGAAAGTCAACTTAGAGTTGTCGATGACACCAGGCTCACCCTCTACGTATGTAGCATTAACCACCATACCTGTTGGGTCGAAAGCCAAAGTATGATTTACTCCATCAACTGCAGCTGAGTTATAATAGTAGTAGTTGGTGCGAGTTGGTGCCTGAGTAACAGTAATAGTCTTGATACCAGCCACTACATTAAACTTTGCATTGGCAACGATAGGAGTAGCCGCATTCTCACCCTTGAATGTCTTGTTATAGATAACGATGAGTGTCTTTTCACCCACCTTATCCATATCATTGATGGCAGAGAAGAGCAGTTCGCTGGCAGGAATCACCTTGGTCACACCCTCTTCGAAGGTAACCGTAGCAGAAACATTCTGCATCGCCTCTTCAAGCGTTGTACCCTTGTCAACCTCGGCAGGAACATTGTTCAACACCATAGAAACCGGAGCCTTATCCTGGGCAGATGTATATCCGCCGATAGGCTCTACGTTGCTCTGCTGGAAATCAATGAAAGATCCCTCAGGAACCAGGAAGCAGCGGATGTTGGTATTGCTCTCGTCTGCATTCAGATTGGCAATCTTAGATGGCTGAATGTAGGTCTTGGTAACAGTACCATTGGTAATCTTCACCATGAAAGTATCTACACGGGAACGGTCAACCGTCAATGTTACCTTACCACCCAACTTATCTACACCCTTGTCTGTATCAGTTTCAAAGGTGAGATTACTCTGCACGCAGCTTCTGTCGATATGGTCACCCCACTCAGAGTTACCGCTTGGCTGGTTATCAAAACGGATAGCACCATACTCGGTATAACCTGTTCCGCCACGATCCACATCATTGGTGATGATGAGGGCGAAGTTCTTATAGGTGTTAGTCGCAGAAGGATTGATGTTCAGATTGAACACGGCATTCCACTTCTGGTTGTCTTGAACCACATAATATTTTGAGAAGGAACTCCAGAATCCTGAAGAGAAATCTGTGTTACCCACTGTATAAACATCCTCGTTCATACCCACGAGCACCTCCTCGGTTGAAACCTTTGACTTTTCGATTGAGTCAATCTTTTCAGAAAGCCAATCAGGAGAGTTGACACTAAACATGTCACTTCCCTCGCATCCTGTCAGCGCAGTCAAGCCCATGGCTGCTACGCAGAAGACAGATGCTAATTTATTTAGGTGTTTCATATTGTTATTCTATTTTATATGATCATGAATATTGTTACTTGCTCAAATTTACTACAGGATGAACAGTCCAACCTCTTCCAAGGAAATCGGTTGAGTTATCTGTATTTGTATTGGCTGAGTTACCTGTCAGGTTAGGGTTGTCGTTCAGCAAGCCCTGAAAAATAGGCAAGAACTCATGACCTGGTACGTATGTATCGTAAGAGCTCTTCACCTCAGAGTCAACACCTACCAGCTGGTAGCTTACTGGCTCTTTGGCATTGTGGATAGAACGGCGGAAGGTTCCGTGCTCTTTCAACTGAGCCAAACGACCCTCATCATAGAAGAATCCCCAACGAATCAAATCGAAACCACGACCATACTCGCAACCGAACTCCTTTGGACGCTCTACATTGGCAATCTGTTCGAAGAGCTTATCCTTGGTATCGAAGTCTGAGAGACTCAAATCCTTCAGGTTGGCACGCTCACGAACCTGGTTAATCCAGTCGATAGCCTGCTGTGTAGGACCGTTCACCTCGTTCTCGCACTCTGCAGCACGAAGCAAAACGTCAGAGTAACGCATCATACGGAGGTTGATACCGCAATGAAGACCGGTTGTTACCTTATCATAAAGGTTGGTACGGAAATTGGTCCACTTAGCGATAGGAAGGCCACCATAGTTATTGTTGGTTACGATGGTATCAGTAGCCGTCATCTGGGTGGTGTAAGCCACGTTGCCATTCTCAAATCCTTCCCAATCACTCTCATAGGTACCGATGGTCCAGTAAAGACGTGGATCCAACTTACCAGCTGTGGTACGCTCCTGCTTGAAGAGGTTGTACAACCATGGAGATGCAGAGAGGTCTGCCCATCCACCGAATCTACCTGGAGCGAAGTTAGACTCTACGGCATGACCCTGTGTAGCATTAGGACTGGTATTAACAGGAGTCCACTCATCATCTACACCCTGTGAACCGTAGTCGAGATACTGGATTTCGAAGAGGCTCTCGGCATTGTTCTCGTAAGCAGAACCCTCACGGAAGTTGTCGCCATAGTTGGCCATCAGCTTGTAAGAGCCATACTTCTTGTTCATGATGTCCTTGAGTACAACGAGTGCATCGCTATACTTATGGCGCTGCATCAGAGTGCGGGCATAGTAGCCAGCAGCAGCACCGCAGGTAGCACGGCCCTTGGCCCACTCACCACCCTCATCACGTGATGGGAGGAGCGTCATCGCCTCAGAGAAATCCTTCTCCACCTGGTCGAGCACATCATCATAAGTACTGTTCTTGCCATAGAGACCATCCAGAGTAGAATAGTTGGCATAATCAGTAATCAACGCAGGATTCTGGTAATAACCTGCCAATGTATAGTATGAATAACCGCGGAGGAAGAGAGCCTGTCCCTTGATGCGCTTCATGCTTTCGCTGAGCGAAGCATCATCACCTGTGGTACGTGAAAGGATGAAGTTACATACATTAATAGTATAGTAAGCCTCACGCCAAGGCCACATGGAGATTTCGTCTGTCACAGGGTCGTCCATGTCATCGAATGGCATGTACCATACCTGTGATGAGTTCCATACCTCATCGCCACGTGTCACATCGAGGGTATAACCCACACGTGCCGAAGAACCTTCCATACGAATATGGTTGTATGCTGCAATAACGCACTCTTCCAGATCATCAGCATTGAAACCGAAGGTACCGGTGGTCTGCTGGTTAGGATTGGTAACATCCAACTTGTCCTCGCAAGATGTGGTAGCCATAGCACCGAGGCCAAGGAAGAGAGCTAATGATAATTTATATAGTTTCATATCAAATGTCCTTTTAAATAATGATTTTTATTCTTGTTAATTCTCATTATTAGAATGTGAAGTGGAGACCTGCCATAAATGTTCTAGCACTTGGGAAAGAGCAGAAGTTGTAACCTGGGGTAAAGGTACCGCCGGCGTAGTCCACATTATATCCATGATAGCCTGTGAAGGTGTAGAGGTTCTGTGCTGATACATAGAGACGTACACCACTGACATATCCACCAAACCACTTGTCTGGGAAGTTGTAGCCCAACTCTACGTTGGCAATCTTCCAGTAAGCTGCATTCTGAATCTTGCGAGAGCTGAAGAGGTCGTTCCATGCCAAGGTAGCGTTGTTGGCTGCATAAGTGCGTGGAACACTAGAGAGATAAGTAGAACCATCCTCTGACCAGCGGTTGGCATCCAGCATGCCTACTTCCTTGTTACCATAGCCGTAGCAAGAATTCAAGCTATTATAGATATCATCTGATACATGATAATTCAAAACTCCGTAGGTTGAGATATTGAGGTCGAAGCCCTTATACTCCATGTGAGTGCTCAAACCAAAGTTTACCTTTGGAAGACCACTGCCCAATACGGTCTGGTCGTAAGCATCGATTACGCCATCAGGTTCTCCGTTAGGACCTGAGATATCCTCATAGAGGCAGTCACCGATATTGGCTCCCTGCTGAACAGCATTGTTGTCCAAGTCCTCCTGGGTACGGGCGATTCCCTTATAAACCCAACCGTAGAACTGACCAATCTCCTGACCTACGTAAGTAGCATATGCACCCGTAATGTATGAATCCTTACCGATACCCAGAGAAGTTACCTTGTTCTTCAAGGTACTTACGTTGGCGCTGATATCATACTTGAAGGCGTGGTCGCGGTTGCGATAGGTTGCACTGAACTCGAAACCACTGTTCTCCATAGAGGCAGCGTTCATGGTTACAGAGGTGTTGGATACACCAGTCTGTGCTGGCACAGGAACAGAGTAAAGCAGGTCTTCTGACTTGTTCTTATACCACTCTGCAGTGAACTCCAAACGGTTGTTGAACATTGCCAGGTCGATACCCACGTTGGTAGTCTTCTTCTTCTCCCAGGCGATATCGTTGTTCACGAAGGTAGAAACGGCAGAACCGGTTACAGGACTGTTGCCGAAGCTGTAAGTCATGTTGTTACGGTTCATGGTAGCCATGTACTGGTACTCACCGATGTTCTCGTTACCGAGTTCACCGTAGCTGGCACGCACCTTGAACATATTAACGATGTCGCGACTGATAGGGAAGAACTTCTCCTTATCGAAGCGCCAACCCAAAGATACAGATGGGAAGGTTGCCCAACGGATGTTCTTGCTCAAACGGGAGCTACCGTCACGACGAACCACTGCAGAAAGCAAATACTTCTCATCATAGTTATAGTTCAAACGACCTACGTAAGAAGCCAGACAATGCTTGTACTCGTATGACTCAGAGTAAGTATTCTTGGCATTCTGAAGCTGGAGGAAGTATGGCTCTGTGAAGTTGATACCCCAACCTGTCAGGAGGTTGGTATTCTCCTCTTCGTATGTCATACCGGCAAGCAGGTTGATATTGTGCTTGCCAATCTTTCCATCGTATGTAATGGTATTCTCAACCAAGGCATCGCTGTAGTTGCGTGAACCCTTGGTAAGGCGCTCGTTCTCCTTGGCAAGATATACACGGTTACTCTGAATCCAGGAAGGAATCCAGGTCTTATCCTTTGCCTCAGTCTTGCTGTAAGAGAGGTTTACATTATAGTGAAGACCATGGTTCTTGCTCTTGATACCTACCATACCCAACAGGTCAACATCAGCAGAAGCTGTACCTACGAAGCGGTCAACCAAGGTGTTGCGCTGCAGGAGGTTATTAACCAGCAATGGGTTAGAAGCTGAGATATCTCCGTGGATGCCGTCATAGTAAACACCATAACCATAGGCATCGTAGCGATAAGCGTTGGCTGCACCCACCTGACTATCGAGAACCCATGTAGAGTTATCATAAGCCTTGATAGTTGGCTGCATCAAGAGTGTACCACGGAGCACGTTGGTTACATCACCATAAAGACCCTGGACATACTCTGAGGCATTGGAAAGACCCATGTTGTCCTGGTTAGAGTGAGAGTAAACCATGCTGGTACGGAACTTCACGAACTTGGTGTCCATGGTATTGTTCACACGGGCTGTGTAACGCTCGTAGTTAGGACCTGCACCTTCCAAGGTACCCTTCTGGTTATAGTAGTCGAGAGATACATTATAAGTACTGTGAGAGCTACCACCGCTGAGAGCTACGTTGTGGTTCTGGCGGATACCGGTCTTGAACACCTCGTCAAACCAATCAGTGTTGGTTGCATCCTGGAAGTGGTACTTGCCATCCTCACCCATCTTGTAGCCACCAGGGATAGGAGTGTTGGAGTTGGTGCAAGCAGTACCAAGATACTGGCTATACTGGTCGGCGTTCATCACGTCATATACATCGCTAGGAATCTGGTCAACACCGAAGTAACCCGAGTAGTTCACCTTCAGAGGCTGGTCTTTCTTACCATTCTTGGTAGTGATGATAACGACACCATTGGCAGCACGGGAACCGTAGATGGCACCCGCAGAAGCATCCTTCAAGATCTGGATGGTCTCGATATCATTAGGAGAGAAGTCACGGATAGTGGTACCCATTGGCACACCGTCGATGACATAGAGAGGAGCCGTGCTACCGAAGGAGCCGATACCACGGATACGTACGCTAGGGTCGGCACCAGGCTGACCGTCGGATGTAATCTGTACACCAGCCACCTTACCTTCGAGCATGGTAGAGATGTTGGAGTTAGATACCTTCTTCATCTCCTCAGCGTTCACGATAGAAACGGAACCGGTAAGGTCGGCCTTCTTCTGCGTACCATAACCTACTACAACCACCTGGTCGAGCAAGTTATCGTTTGTAGAAAGTTGGATAGGCTCGAGGATGGCGCGTCCGCGTACAGCGATTTCACGCTCCTTGAAGCCCAAGTAGCTTACGATAAGAGTTGCGTTTGCCTTGACGCGGATTTGGAAGTTACCGTCCAAATCGGTAACTGCGCCGGTCTTGGCATCCTTTGTCTTGACTGTTGCACCGATCATAGGTTCACCCTGATCATCTACAACTTGTCCCTTTACTGTAATCACCTGATCTTGTGCTACAGCAGCCATCGCTGTCATTGGGGTAGCAAAAGAAGCACCACCAACAGCTCCCAGGCATAGCATCATAGAGAATAATTGTTTCCTCATTGCTTATTATTTTTAGGTTTATGATTTTGTTTATTCTTGCCAGTTTTTAAATCGATTGCTCGATCCAGTTTTTAAATCGATTGCTCGATATCAAACGTTGTTTTGTGGTGGCAAAAGTACAATTAATCACAAAATAGCGGGTGGACAAACGCATTTTATAGGTGGACAAATTGCAAAAAGGGTGGATTTATACTATATTTCTTTAGTTATCCACTTTGTGTGTGCCCGCACATACACTTTCACAACTTGCAACAGAAAAAGAAACAAAAAAATATCTGCTAAGTCTGATTTTGCTATGCAGACTTAGCAGATACACATTTATCCACCCCAGAAAGAGGAAACATTTATTCCCTGAAAGGGATAAGAACCGCTATTCCTTGAAAGAGGAAGGAGATGCCCCATACTGTTTGGTAAAGCAACGGGTGAAGTATTTCGGGTCGTTGAATCCCACACGATAGGCAATCTCGGTGATGTTGCGATTGGCCACATTCTCCATAATCAGTTTCTTGGCAATATCCAGGCGATAGTTACGGATAAACTGCGCCGTAGGCAATCCACACTCCGCATTGAGTTTCTTGCTCAAGATGCTCCGGTTCATTCCCATCGCATCGGCGAGTTCCTGAACGCCAAACTCGGAGTTATCATAGTTCTTCTCCATCACTTCCATGATGGAATCCATAAACGGTTTGGTGTGTTCAGCCACCTCCTTCTTATCCGCCTCGATGGTTTTCTGCTGACTTTCCTGATAGCGCTTCTGGTTTTCTAGAATCATCTGGATACGACTCTGAAGCTTGCCAGGCTCGTCACTATCCTTCAAGGCAGCCTCGATAGGACGGTATAAGGCTTCCACCTCACGTTCACGCATCTTATCCAACTTGCGGATATAGGCATACTGAGCCAAAGCGATGATGCCGATGACTATTATGGTAATGAACCACCAACTCTTCCAGAAGTAAGGCGTCACCTTCACGGCAATGGAGATGACCTGCTCGTTGCTAGAATCGATGGAAGGGATGTATTTCACCTCAAACTCATACTTGCCTGCCGGCAAAGTGGAATAGCGTACACTATGCTGCCCCGGCTGCAGCTGAACCCATTCGTTCTCATATCCCTTCATGCGATAGAGATACACGCCCTGGGTCTCGCTGCCATAGTTGAGTGCAGAGAAGTAGATGGTGAACGACTTATCGCTCTCATGGATGCTGATTCTCTTAGCGATAGAGATATCATCATCCAGATAATCGCTGCCTGCAAAGGTAGGCTGGTTATCTACCAGGAGTTCGGTAAAGCGCAATTTGCCTACCTCATGCACCGTAGGATTAGCTCCCATCACCGCCATCATGCCTCCATCCGTACCCAGGAATATCTCGCCCTTTGCATTGCGGATGGCTCCATTGAAATAGAACTGGGCACTGAGCAGACCATCATTCTTATAGAAACTGGTAAAGGTCTCCGTATCCGGATTGAAAACCGAAAGTCCGTTGTCCGTAGCAATCCACAGCATGCCCTGGTTGTCCTCCACGATACCCTTGACGGTATTGTTGGCCAATCCATTGCTGGTGGTGAATGATTTCACTTCCGCTTTTCCCTCCTTATTATATTGGTAGCAGTATAAGCCATAGCCATTGCTGCCCAGCCAGATCTTACCATCCTTAGCCTGGCAGAAGGAGATAATCTTATCTATCACCCCACTCTCAGGATGATCAAGCTTATAAGGATGATACTGCACGTCAAAGGCATCCTTGCCATGGCGGGATTTCAGGTTCACCTCTACCATACCCTGCACACAACCCAACAGAAGCTTGCCATTTCGGGTAATGAGACTTCCGATGCAGCCACGCACATTGAGGCATCCCTCAAATGGCTCGATAATCTGCTGCCGCTTCATGTCGTAGAAGAAGAGACCGTCGTTGGTGCCAAGCCACATGCCATCATTGATAGGGTCGTAAGCCATGGCACCGGCAAACAGGAGCAGACGCTGAAATCTTCCATCCACCACAAGCGGCGTAATCTTAACCGGCTGCTTGAGGTTCATCACGGCAAAGCCCGCACCCCAGGTTCCTATCCAGAGGTTGCCACGGTTGTCGGCGGCAAGAGTAGAAACGCTGTTATGAGGCAAACCGGAATTGGCAACGGTATAATGGGTAAAGCTCTTGCCACCAGGAGCCAGAGAGTTAAGTCCGCCTTCCACGGTTCCTACCCACAGCGTACCATCGGGTGCCGCATACATGGCATTGACGGCATTGGGAGAAAGACTTCCTGGATTCGCCGCATCATGGCGATAGAATTCGAGCAGCAACTGGCGGGGAGCCAACTTGGTGACACCACCCGTCTCCGTGCCCACCCATATCTGTCCGTTCTTGGCAAAGAGACTGTTCACGAAGTTACTGCTCAACGGATTAACCGCAGAAGAACTATTCCAATGCTCAATCTCGCCAGTTTTGTCATTGATGATTTCCACGCCACAGAGCGTACCCACCAGGAGTTTATCATCCGGAGTGACAGCAAGACTCGTCACCACTTCGTGCTGGAGTGAATGGTCGGTAGCCGAGCAATGATATTGCTGCTTGGCACTATTGAAGAGACCACGGTTGGTGGCAATCCAGATTTTACCATGATAAGAGATGATTGCACCGGCATAGCGTCCATCGAGCGGTGGAAACATAGAGGAGATATCCCTGGCAACCAACTTATTGTTCTTTACCGAGAACTCGCTCACCACACCATTGTTGCACAACACCACCGTTCCCCGGCGATATACATCGCTAAGTCCCAGGTCGGGCGCATTGAAAGGATAGTCAATGGTCAAGACGCTGTTGACCTCGCCCTTTTCATTAAAGCCGAAACGGGTAAGGAGATTGATGGAAACCATCCAGATATTGCCCTTGGCATCGCAATACATTCGGGTGCAAAGATTCTTCAATGCCTTCTTGAGCTGCACCTCCACCTTCTCGCTTTCGCAAGGAGGAACGATGGGTTGCATCGTATTGAGGTCGAGCACCTGCGGACCTTCCTCGAAGGCAATCCAGAGACGACGGAAATGGTCTTCGTATACATTGCGACAACTGTTGCTTCGCAAACTGATGCCATTGGAACCCAATCCGAAGTTCACGAAGTTGAAACCATCGTAACGCACCAGACCACCACCATGGGTACTGATCCACACAAAGCCGTAAGAATCCAGAAAGATATCATCGGCAAAATTATTAGGCATTCCTGCTGCCATGTTGAGGTAGC
This sequence comes from Segatella copri, assembly GCF_019249655.2. NCBI lineage: Bacteria > Pseudomonadati > Bacteroidota > Bacteroidia > Bacteroidales > Prevotellaceae > Segatella > Segatella copri. The sequence continues at coordinate 758,040 of NZ_CP137557.1, read as the reverse complement.
TTACATTAAAGCGACTAGGCAGACCACCTTGCGCAAAACTGCTCAAAGTTATGAAAAATGCTACTATGATGGTAAAAATGTATCTAATCATTTGTCTATATAGGTTATGCGTGCAAAAGTACAAAGAATAATTGAAACGAAAGAATGTTTAGGAGAAAAAAAAATACCTATCGGTGTAAATTTACACCAATAGGTATGAAATGATTGAATATTTTAGAATTCGAGTATCATCGCCTGACGTGGACGGAGTTTGATGTTCTTGTTGACCAAAACGGTACGTCCGGTGGTTACGTCGACGGCCTTCTCTGCATTTCCAATGATTTCCGCATAGCGGGAAACATTCAGTTCGTTGGCTTCCTTCTTGCCGTTGATGATGGTCATCACGCTCTTTCCCTTGTACTGGCGGGCAATGACATACACACCCTTCTGCGGACAGAACTGGGTCTGCTTGCCTTTGGTGATGACCTCGTTGCCCTGGCGCCAATGCAATAATCGGCTGAGCCAGTCGAACATCTGGTTTTCAGCCTGTGTTCTTCCTTCGGCAGTAAAGGCATTGTGCTTGTCACCTGCCCAACCGCCAGGGAAGTCCTTGCGCACGTTGCCATCGGTTACACTCTTGGTACCATTCATCAGCACCTCGGTTCCGTAATAGAGCTGTGGGGTACGGTTGACGGTGAGGAGAAGGGCCAGCGCCTGCTTCAATGCCAGGGTATCCTTGCCTTCACCCAGGAAGCGGTCGGTATCGTGATTTTCAACGAATGCCATTACGCTCTTTGGGTTCGGATAGAGATAGTCGTAGCAGAACACGTTGTAGATGCGGTTCATGCCGTTCCACCAGTCATCAGTCTCCTCGTTCTTCGCACTGTTGATGCGGTCGAAGAAGGCGAAATCCATCACGGTAGGCAGATAGCTGTTCTTTTCTGAGAGCTTGCTGTCTTTCTGCCATGCGGCGGTATAGGCAGGCTCGGTTACCCAAGTCTCGCCCACAGTATTGAAGTGAGGATATTCCTCGCCCAGCACTTTCATCCAGTGTGCCATCGCATCACGGTCGGCGTATGGATAGGTATCCATGCGGATGCCATCGATGCCAACGGTCTCTATCCACCACTCACTGTTCTGAATCAGATACTTGATGACGTGCGGATTGCGCTGGTTCAAATCTGGCATACTTGGCACAAACCAGCCATCTACGGTTTCCTTGAAATCTACCTTGCTGGCGTATGGATCGAGCACAGGAGTCAACTTATAACTTGTTTGCAGATACTTGTCGTTTACCTTGGCTGCACCATCCACGGTACCTATCTTCTTCTGATGCTCCGGTGTCTGATTTTCCGGAGCAAGCCATTCTGGAGCATTGAACCAATCCTTTGATGGCATATCGGCTACCCAAGGATGATCGAAACCGCAATGGTTGAAAATCATATCCATCACCACCTTCAATCCCTTCTTGTGAGCCTCAGCAATAAGCTGCTTGTACTCCTCGTTGGTTCCGAAGCGTGGATCTACACGATAGTAGTTGGTGGTAGCATAACCATGATAGGTACTGTTCTTGCCATCATTAGGACTGTCGTTCTCCAAAACCGGAGTAAACCACAGGGCGGTTACGCCCAACTGGTTGAAATAATCCAGATGCTGGCGGATTCCCTCCAGGTCGCCACCATGACGAAGACTAGGTGCCGTGCGGTCGCAGGTCTTGTCACGCATATTCTTAAAGGCATCGTTCTTCAGATTGCCATTGGCAAAACGGTCGGGCATCAGCATGTAGAGCACATCCTCGTTAGAGAAACCGATACGCTTGTCGCCCGCCATCTCGCGGTTTTTCAACACATACTTCACCTTCTTCGACTGCTTGCCCTGCTTGAAGTTGAGTATCATCTCTCCAGCCTTGGCACCATCGAGATTGAGATACACCAGGAGATAGTTAGGAGAATCGAGGCGGGCGATGCTATCCACCTTCACACCCGGATAATCCACCGTAACATCAGCATTCTTGATATCCTTGCCATACACCATCAGCTGGAGCGAAGCATCCTTCATACCCACATACCAGTCGGTAGGTTCAATGCGGCTTACGTTGACTGCCGCATTCATACTTATTGCGCTACCCATAAGCACTAATGAAGCTATTATCTTTTTCATAATTACACCTTATTATATATATAGACTATTCTGATACCTTATTATATATAGACTATTTCTGATAAAGAATCAAGGCAGACTGAGGGGCAACCTCTACTTCCTTTCCGGAGATGAAGCCCAAACCTTCCTCGTTGATAACACCATTGCAGCAAGCCACGGTGTAATTGCCCTCAGGAATCTGCATCTTCTTTGCCTGCTTGTTGAAATTATAGATAACAATGATCTGCTTCCAGGCATCGATGCCCTCCAGGTTCTTGAGCTGGAAACCTACGAGGCAAGTCTGCTGGTTGCCCTTGGCATCCTGACTAGGCAGGAACTCCAGATGCTGACGTACCTTATCGCCTGTAGAAAGACGGAAGGCTGGATGGTTCTTGCGAAGCTGAATCAGATTCTTATAGAAGGTGAACGCCTGTGGATACTTCTGCAGATTGGTCCAAGTAAACTGGTTGATGCTGTCAGGAGAGTTGTAGCTGTTGTGAACACCCTTCTTGTCGCGAAGCATCTCTTCACCGGCAAGGATGAAAGGCACACCCTGCGAAGTGAACACACAGGTCTGGGCAAGCTGGTCGATGCGGAGCAACTCGGCAGTACGCATCTCTTCAGGAATATTCTTATCTGTCAGGGATGGGATGCTTGCCTTCAATCTATCTACCAGACACATATCATCGTGGCAGCTTACATAGCTGATCTGCTCGGTTGGGTTGTTGGTCCAAGGCTTCTTGTCATAATTCACCTTGTTCATATCCACCTGCGGATGAGCGATGCCACCCACGATACCGAACTTCAGACTCTCCTCCTCGCCAGAAAGACCAGCCAGGAGCGCACCCTTATGGTCATCAGAGAAAGGACCACGGAGGGCATCACGCATATCATCGCTGAAGGCACCGATACCATTCAACTGATGGGTATTCGCCTTCATGGCGAGTTTCTCCGTAGGATAAGCACAGCTGCCTGCACTCCATCCCTCACCATAGATATAAATGCTAGGATCGATGCGGTTCACCATCTCACGGATAGCCTGCATGGTCTCTATATCGTGAACACCCATCAGGTCAAAGCGGAAGCCGTCAATATGGAATTCATCAATCCAGTACTTCACGCTCTCCAGCATAAACTGGCGCATCAAAGGCCTTTCTGATGCGGTCTCGTTGCCGCAGCCGGAACCATCACTATACTTTCCATCTTTATTCTTGCGATAATAATAATCAGGATAAGTACGCTGGAAGTTGCTGCCATTGATATCGAAGGTATGATTATACACAGCATCGAAAATCACTCGGATACCAGCCTTGTGAAGCGCCATCACCATCTCCTTGAACTCCTTGATGCGGGTTCCCGGAGTATAAGGGTCGGTGCTGTAACTGCCTTCCGGCACATTATAGTTCTTCGGATCGTAGCCCCAGTTGAACTGAGGCTTGTTGAGCTGGGTTTCATCTACGGATGCATAATCGAATACCGGCTGAAAATGGATGGCATTGATGCCGAGATTCTTGAGATATTCGATAGCCTTAGGTTCGGTAAGGGCGAGATACTTGCCCTGATACTTCAAGCCCGATGTAGGAGAAACGGAGAAATCACGTACGTGGAGCTCGTAGATAACGAGGTCGGCTGGCGACTGGATGGCTGGGCGCACATCCTTGTCCCATCCCACAGGGTCGGTATCATACAAATCAACGATAGCACCACGGTTTCCGTTGACACCTACCGCCTTAGCAAATGTACCTGGAGTTTCACCCTTACCGATATCGAAGGTATAGAACTTACCCTTCAGGTCGCCCTTCACGGTAGCCCCCCATCGTTCATCGCCCATCTTCTTCATCTTCAGCGTCTTGTAAGCCTTACCTTTTTGTCCATCCTTATAAAGACGGATAGTAACAGAAGACTTGCCTGCTGTTGGGGCATTGAGAACGAACATGGTTTTCTCCTTGGAATACATCATCTCATTGAATGTCTGCTGCGCACTCAATGAAGTTGGTAAAATCGATGCTGTCAATGCTGCAATTATTAGTTTTTGGATTTTCATTATCTATTATTGTTAATTGAATCTATATTCAAATGGATAGTTGCCAAATAGAACAGAAAAGGAGTTTAGGGAAGAAATATGCATCTTCCCTAAACTTCTACTTCTCTATGTTCCTAATCATTATTTAGCAAGCAATGAGATGGCGAAACCACCACCACGTGCTTCTTTAATCTTCAATACATCACCCTTCTTCACAGTCTTGCGGATGATCTGGTAAGATTTAGGATTCTTCTCGTAATCGGCATTCTTGCCGTCCTGATAGATGGCGCAAGCATACTTCTTTCCCTTATCGAGGAAGTCGAGCTTTACTACAGATGTGCGGGCTGCATCGGTCTTGCCACCAACAAACCAGTTGTCTGTGCCCTTTGCCTTGCGGGCTACGGTGATATACTTAGCTGGCTCTGCCTCCAGATACTTGGAGTCGTCCCAGTCGCAAGCTACGTCGCGGATAAACTGGAAGGCATCGTCATACTTCTCATAATGCTCAGGAAGATCGGCTGCCATCTGCAAAGGACTGTACATGACGAGATAGAGAGAAAGCTGACCACAGAGTGTGGTATGAACATAGCTTGGGTTGTTGCTCCACTCAGAAAGCTTGGTCTCGAAGATACCAGGGGTATAATCCATCGGACCACCCTGCAGACGGGTAAATGGCAACATCACGGTGTGATAAGGCTTGCTGCCGCCAAATGCCTCGTACTCTGTACCACGGGCACTCTCGTTACCCACCAGGTTAGGCCAGGTGCGGCAGATACCAGTAGGACGGGTTGCCTCGTGGGCATTCACCATGATATGATGCTTGGCTGCAGTTTCAACCACACGCTGGTAGTGATTGTTCATCAACTGGCTGTAGTGATACTCACCTCTTGGGATGATATCGCCCACATAACCGGTCTTCACGGCATCATAGCCATATTTATTCATCAGGTTGAAGGCATCCTCCATGTGGCGCTCGTAGTTGAGAGCAGCAGAAGATGTCTCGTGATGCATCATCAGCTTCACACCCTTGGAATGAGCATAGTCGTTGAGCATCTTGATATCGAAGTCAGGATATGGAGTCACGAAATCGAAGACATCGAGCTTCTGATGACCGAACCAGTCTTCCCAACCTTCGTTCCAGCCTTCTACAAGCACCTCCTGCAAACCGTTCTTGGCTGCAAAGTCGATGTAGCGCTTTACCTCCTCGTTGGTTGCACCATGGGTGCCATTAGGCTTGCACTTGCTGTAATCGGTTACACCGAGGCGAACTGATGGCAGGTCGTTGGTATAGCTCCAGGTCTTGGTGCCAACGATCATGTTCCACCATACACCGCAGTACTTGGTAGGATGAATCCATGAAGTATCCTTAATCTTGCAAGGCTCGTTGAGATTCAATGTCAACTTGCATGAAAGCATATCACGGGCATCATCGCTCACCATCACGGTACGCCAAGGAGTATTGAACGGAGTCTGGATGAATCCCTTTCTGCCCACGGCATCAGGAGTCAACCAAGACTCAAAGGTCAATGTCTTCTCATCCAGGTTGAGGTGCATGGTTGGATAATCCAGACAGGCAGCCTCGTGAATATTGATATAGAGACCATCCTTGGTCTTCATCTGGAGCGATGTCTGAACACCGGTATCCGAGAAGACGGTGGTAGATGAATTACTCTTGTAAGATTCGCGGTTCTTGGCGATGACTGGACGGATGCCGGTCAATGGAGTAATGTTGTAGTCATACTCCTGGGTGTCGTAATCGCCCGGAATCCAGTAGGCAGTATGATCGCCTGCCATGGCAAACTGGGTATGCTCCTCCTGAATCACAAAGTAGTTCAGACTTTCCTGCTGAGGGAACTCATAGCGCAAGCCCATACCATAATCATATACACGGAAACGGATGGTGATGTTACGCTTGGAGGAAGCCTGGTTCAGGTTTACCTCCATCTCGTTGTAATGGTTGCGGATGGTAGCAGTCTCGCCCCATACTGGCTTCCAGGTTTCATCGAAGGTCGATGTCTTGCTGCCGGTTTCTGTGAAACCATCCATCAGGCTGGTTTCCTCCATACCCTTAGAGGCGTGCTTATCCTTCGCCAGCTCCAGTCCGAGATGCGATGGCTTACATACAGTCTTTCCCTTATAGCTCATCTCGTAGGTAGGCTGTCCCTTTTCGGATAAAGAGAAAGTTACCGAGACGTTGCCGTTAGGCGACTTAACGGTCTGGGCTGCTGCCAACATCGGGAGCAAGAGGCCCATCACTAATACATTCAGTTTCTTCATACTGTTCAGTTATTGCTTATTCTTGTTTTTTTGAATCCTTGTTAGTTAACCTTAATCATAATCTGTTTATTCTTAAGACAGTGCAAAGATACAAAAAACAAAAATACCCTCCGCTAAATGGGAGGGTATTTTTCCGTATATCAAGGTGCAAACGTTTGCACGATTTTGCATTTGCTATTGCAACATTTTAGTTGCGGCCACCCTGAGCTATCAGTTCGGAGATGTTCTCCATGAACTCCTTGCTGGCAGCCAACTCTTCCAGACTCAGGTGCATGCGATAGCGCCAGTAGTGCTTTGGATTGGCTGGGATGTTGATGCGCTCGGCATCGGCATCTGGCAAACGGAGCTTTTCATCGATGGCAAGCCAATCCTGTACGCTCAATACGCAGAGCATGGATGGAGAGGTAAGATGGCGGGAGATGATGTCTCTTGCCAACCAACCTGGGAGCGGATGAGGAGCTGGTCCTTCACGATAGAGCATCGTATTGTAATACTCCTGGGTACGGGAGATGTTCTCGTCCCACCACATACGCAAGGTAGGCATATCATGACTGGAGATGGTGCAGACAGAGCGGTATGGGTTACGGCTCAGATGACCAAACTTAACCGATGGATCCTTTGGCATGCTCTGGAGTTCCAGACTCAATATCTTCAATTCGTTCATCACCCATGGCACACAATCAGGTACCATACCCAGGTCTTCGGCACAAACCAGCATGCGGGTAGCCTGAACCAGCTTAGGCAACTTCTTCATCGCCTCGCCATACCAGAACTGGTTGTTTCGGCGATAGAAGTAGTCGTTATAAAGACGATTGAATGCTGCCTTGTCAACATCATAGAGCGACTCGTAGACAAAGTCGAGCTGTGCCGAGATACGTGGATGGAAGAGTCCTGGGTTCTTGCGGTCGCGAACGAAGAGCACGTCGCTGATCAGGGCATACAAGCCATCACGCAACCAGATTTCCTTCTCTTCTGTCACATCAGCAAAGAGAGCCTCCACCTTGCGCTGGGTATCTACCTCAGTCTTCATCTGATAGCGTTCCTCATCCAGGCGGTCGAGATACTTCTCCTTCACTTCGTCGGCACGCTCATGGAACATACGGTCCAATATCCAGTCGGTAATGAACGGACGGAGGAATCTGTCCTCCTGGAAGTTCAAGCCGTAGCTCTGAATCTCCTCACGGGTCATGCCGAGGGCTGGGGCAAACTGTCCGAGCAAACCATGCACGCTATCCACAGGGATTTCCCAGATGCGGAAGAAGCCGAGCACATGGTCGATGCGATAGGCATCAAAGAACTTCGACATATTCTGGAAGCGGCGGGTCCACCACTGGCAACCGTCCTTCAACATCTCATCCCAGTTGTAAGTAGGGAATCCCCAATTCTGACCATTCACAGAGAAATCATCAGGTGGAGCACCCGCCTGACCGTTCAGATTGAAGTACTTAGGCTCCATCCAGACATCGCAGCTGTGGCGATGTACGCCAATAGGAATATCACCCTTCAGGATAACGCCCTTCGCCTTGGCATGTTCGTGCGCCTCCTGCATCTGCTTGTTCAGGATGAACTGCACGAAGTAGAAGAACTCCACATTCTTGTATGCCTCGGCTTCTGGGTTGGTCAAATCCTTGCGCTCAGCCTCATCCCAGATGTTATGGTCTGGCCACTGAGTGAAGTCGGCAGTGCCATTCTTGTCGCGCAGGTAAGAATACTGTGCGTAAGGCACGAGCCACTGTTGTGTATCCTGAATGAAAGCCTTGAAATCGGCTCCCGACATCATCTTTTTACCTTCCTGTGCAAATATCTGTTGCAGATAATTCTGCTTGTAATCATTCACCTTCTCATAATCAATCTGATGCAAGGCATTGAGTTCCTTGCGGGTCTTCTCTGCCTCCTCGCGAGCCTTCTTGTCCTTCAACGCTGGCAACGCATTCAGATCGGCATACATCGGATGGATGGCAAAGACGCTGATGCAGCTATATGGATAACTGTCCGTCCAGGTATGGGTGATGGTAGTATCATTGATTGGCAGAAGCTGAAGAACTTTCTGACCGGTAGAAGCCACGAGGTCTATCATGGTCTTCAGGTCGCCGAAGTCGCCCACGCCGGCACTCTTCTCGCTGCGCAAGGAGAATACTGGCACCTGCGTTCCGGCAAGCTTGCGGTTGTAGAGGGCAAAGAAAGCCTGGTCCAGATCATAAGCGATGGCATCACCAGCCTTCATCTCCGGCAGGTCGATGGTGCGGTTCATGCCTGTTTCCCAGAAAAGCAGGTCCTTCTTCTCGTTGTAAGCCACAAACTTGAACTCCATGTGAGCGGTCTGCAGATGAACAGCATCCACATCTGCCACCCATTCGTTATAGGTGTGCTGTGTCATCTTCAGCATTTTTTCTGCATTCCATGCACCCAGCACATTGTCGGCACCCACCACTCCGAGTCTTTCTCCATCACGAAGCTGAGGGGCACGCACGATGAGGCGTACGGTCTTGGCACAGTTCTGCATCGCCAGTTCTTCTGGAGCCTGGTGATTGATGCAATCGGTAAAGGCACTGCTGTAAAGATAAGCATCCTCAGGTATCACCTTCCAACTGTCATAGAGGGTGAACTCATCCGCCTTGGTGGCGTTCAGTTCCAGGCAATGCTTCACGAGAAGCCACTCGGTCTTGAGCACCCTGCCATCGCGCTCTACACTATAATAATAGGTGTAAGCCTTTGCTGGCTGTTCTACACACCAGTCAAACGACCATCTCTCGCCATTGAGAGTGGTCATCGGGAACCTAAGTTCCTCATCCTCCTTCTGAATGTTCAAGACGAGCTGCTCGCCGAACAAGGTTCTGTATTCTATGTTAAAATGAATTGTCATAAGACTCCATTTAGAGGTTAGTTATTTATTATTTTTATTTCCGGTGCGAAATTAGCAAAAATATCCGTAACAAGTACGGTTCTTTTGCACAAATCGAGGAAAAACAAATGCAAACGTTTGCATTTGTTTTCCTTGACTGGCATTATTCATGGTTCTTGATAAGCCTTATTTCTTTTCCTTGATGATGCTGACAGATAAAGCACCGGCGATGAGCAATACACCAGCCACTATCATCATGTCGCTCTGATGAGAACCAATCAAGCTCAGGATGGTGCCGCCACAGATGGCTGCCACAATCTGAGGAATACAGATGGTTCCGTTAAACAGGCCCAGATAAGCGCCCATGTGACCATAGCCCTGCAAGGCGTTGGTAACAAAGGTGAATGGCATTGCCAGCATGGCTGCCCAACCCGCACCAATCATCAGGAATGGGATAAACTGCAAGTATTGGTCGTGCAGGAATGGAATAAGAGCGAAGCCCACACCACCAATCAGCAAGCTCACGCTATAAGCCATTTTGGTGTTTTTGAACTGAGGAAGCACCACAGCCCAAAGCACGCTGCCCACAGCCTGTACGGCAAAGAGGATGCCCACCCAGTTGCCTGCCTCCTGGAATTCAGCCGACTTAGGGTCGGTGGTATTCCAAACGGTTTCGGCGATGGCACCGGTAGAATAGTTCCAGAGATAGAGGAAGCCAGCCCAGCAGAAGAACTGTACCAGTCCCACCTTCCAGAAGGTAGATGGCGCATTCTTCAAGAGCGTAATCCAATCGGCCTTACCCTCTTCTTCCTTTTCCACATCGCCAGCTACACCATTATACTCCGCATACTGCTGCGGATTCCACTCCTTTACCTTCATCGTGGTGTAGATAACACAGAGAATCAGGATGGCAGCACCCACATAGAACGACCAGATAACGGAATCAGGCACAACGCCTTGTTCTGCCACATTCTTGATACCCAGGAAGGTAAAGAGGAACGGGAAGATGTATCCAGCCACAGAGCCGGCATTGCAGAGGAAACTCTGGATAGAGTAAGCCTTCGCCTTCTGCTTCTCGTTCACCATATCGCCCACCAGCATCTTGAAAGGCTGCATCGCCATGTTGATGCTCGTATCCAGAAACATCAGGGCAATCAAGCCGAAGAGCATGGCTCCGCTCACGGTAAGGCCCAGCGAACCGGCATTCGGCAGCAGGCACATCACGAGGACAGCAATCGTGGCACCCACGAAGAGATAAGGGATGCGGCGACCGAATCGGCACCAGGTCTTATCACTCAGCGTACCTACGATAGGCTGTACCAGGATTCCCATCAATGGAGGGAGAATCCAGAAATAACTCAAGTTGTGTGGGTCAGCACCCAACGTTGCAAAGATTCGGGAGATGTTGGCGCTCTGAAGGGCGTAGGCAATCTGTACCCCGAAGAAACCGAAGCTCAGGTTCCAGAGCTTCCAGAAACTCAAATCAGGTTTTTGTGTCATATTGTTGTTATTTTAAATTTCAATGTTCGGTGTTCAAAGTTCAAGCTTATCTCGTAGTTCCTCTTACCACAAGTCGGGTTCTCACCACTCTTTTCTCCACATCATCCTTCTGGATGGATCCCTCCACCTGTCCGAAGAGGATATTTGCTGCTTCCTCGCCCACTGCTACGCCTCGCTGTTCCACGGTGGTAAGCATCGGGTCGCTCGCCTTGGCACGGTCGCCATTGGTAAAACCGCAGATACTGATGTCATCAGGCACAGCGTATCCCATGCGCTTGGCGGTATAGAGGATGCCGATGGCGGTATCGTCATTGATGGCGAAGAAAGCATCCGGCACTTCATCCTGCTCCAGGATTTCAGGCGTGATAGCCTCAGCCTGCGCACGGTTATCGCAGATTCTCACCCAGTCAGGGTTCTCGGTAAGTCCATGCTTCACGATGGCATCATGGTAACCGTTGTATCTGTTTTTGGAAATCTCCATGTTCATTGGCGAACCATAGAAGGCTATCTTCTTGCAGCCCGTATCAATGAGATGGGTCACGGCGGTGAAGGCACCCATGTAGTCATCCACCACCACTCTGGAGCAGTTCACCCCCGTACAGATTCGGTCGATGAAGACGAGCGGCACACCATTGTCCATCAACTTCTCGAAATGGTCATACTGCTTGGTATCCTTTGCCTGCGAAACGATGATGCCACACACCTTATTCTTATAGAAGTCTTCACAGATAGCCACCTCTCGGTCGTATCGTTCCTTGCTCTGCGCCACCATCACACGATATCCCCTGGCTCTCGCCTCCTCCTCTATTCCCGAGAGGATAGACATAAAATAATAGTGAACCATCTCGGGGATGATAACTCCGATTACCTTCATCGGCTGCACCCTGCTGTGGCGAAGTGCCTCGCCGATGATGTTCGGATAGAAGTTATGTTCACGTGCGTATGCTTGAATACGCTCCTTCTGGGCAGCACTGATTCTCGGACTGTCCTTCAATGCTCGGCTCACCGTGGCGATGCTTACCCCCAGGTCGCGAGCAATATCCTTCATTGTTATATTGTTATTTTCGTTCATGTTGTTTCTAAGTTACGCTGCAAAATTAGACAAATATCCGTTATCTTGTACCTTTTTACTTGATTAATATCAAGCAAATCAAGTGCAAACGTTTGCGCATAAGAAATAACGGAATTAACTAAAAAATAGTGCATTGTATCGAAAAACACTGTAAATTTGCACCCAGAAAGAATAAGCAACGCAAAACCTCGACCTATTTTTTTATAAAACAAGGCCAGAGACTAACAATGATATTCAACTACGAATTTAAATATAATTATAAACATAAACTTAAAAATCAAGCAAAATGATGAAGCAGGTAAAATTTAAATTGCCTCTCAGAGCATTGACCCTCGCAGGTGGTCTGCTTCTGACAGCAAGTTCCTTTGCGCAGACTAATGCGATTAAGGGACACGTGAAGGATGCTTCCGGTGAACCAGTCATGGGTGCTACCATTACAGTGAACGGTAAGGCAGTAGGTATTACCGACATGGATGGTAACTTCTCTGTTGACGCAGCTCCAGGTACCAACCTTACTTTCACCTATCTGGGAATGACTCCACAGACCGTGAAGGCTTCTAAAGAGATGAACATTACTATGAGTGATGATTCAAAGGCTTTGAACGAAGTCGTTGTCATCGGTTATGGTGTGGCTAAGAAGTCTGACTTAACCGGTTCTGTTACAGCTATCAAACCTGATTCTAAGAATAAGGGTGTGGTTGTTAACGCACAGGATATGCTTACTGGTAAGGTTGCCGGTGTAAACATTACCAGCAACGATGGTACCCCTGGTGGTGGTGCCAAGATCCGTGTTCGTGGTGGTTCTTCTTTGAACGCATCTAACGACCCATTGATCGTTATCGATGGTCTGGCAATGGACAACGATGGTGTTAAGGGTCTTTCTAACCTCCTTTCTGTAGTTAACCCACAGGATATTGAGTCTTTCAGTGTCTTGAAAGATGCTTCTGCAACTGCTATTTATGGTTCCCGCGGTTCTAACGGTGTCATCATCATTACAACCAAGAAGGGTCGCAAGGGTCAGAAGCCTACCGTTTCTTACTCTGGTAGCGTAACCATCAGCGAGAAGAAGAACACGGTTGATGTTCTTAGCGCTGACGAGTTCCGTGCAAATGTGGAAAGACTGTATGGCAAAGACAGTGAAGCTTATAGCGCACTGGGTACAGCCAACACCAACTGGCAGGACCTGATTTACCGTACAGCTATCAGCCACGACCACAACATTACAGTTTCTGGCGCAGCTAAGTCTCTCCCATACCGTGTTTCTGTAGGTTATACAGACCAGCAGGGTATCATAAAGACATCAGACTTCAAACGTGCTACAGCATCTTTGAACTTGAACCCATCATTCTTCCAGGATCACTTGACATTGAACCTGAATGCCAAGGGTATGTATGCAAGAACCTTATATACTGATGGTTCTGTAGTATCATCAGCTGTAAGAATGGACCCTACTCAGGATCCATACAAGTTTACATCTCAATACCACAAGAATCAGTTGGGCAGCTATATGAAAGAGACTCTCTACAACTATGGTTGCTATTTCCAGTGGTCAAAGAAAGCAGAATTTGGTGACAATACATGGCCTTTCACTTATGACAGCACCACACAGATGCCTAACCCTCTGTCTTTGCTGGATCAGGGCAGTCAGATTGCTCACAGCCGTTCATTCATCGGTAGTGCAGACATCGACTATAAGGTACACGGTTTCGAGGACTTGAGATTGCATGCAACCTTGGGTGCAGATATCTCAAAGGGTCGCCAGAGCCAGTCATTTGCTTCATCTTGCACAAGCGCAATGTACTATGGTAGCTACGGTGGTGAGGAAATTCTGAAGCGCAACCTCTCTTTGAGTGCTTACGCTCAGTACTACAAGGATTTCAACAAGATTCATCACTTCGACATTATGGCTGGTTATGAGTGGCAGCACTTCTGGCGCAGCAAGAACAATGACTATGTAGGCTATTATCAAGATACAAATAACGATGCAAGTCTTGCTGGCACAGAGCGTCCTCATACTCCATATAGCGAGAAGAGCGAAAGCTACCTGGTATCTTTCTTCGGACGTGCCAACTACACATTGCTCGACCGTTACTTCCTGACAGCAACCGTTCGTGATGATGGTTCTTCACGTTTCAAGGAGCACTGGGCATGGTTCCCATCATTCGCCTTTGCATGGAAGGCTAACGAAGAAGCATTCCTGAAGAACGCTAACTGGTTGTCTGACTTGAAACTCCGTCTGGGTTATGGTAAGACAGGTCAGCAGGCTGGTTCTATCGGTGACTATGAGTGGATTCCTTCTTATTCTATCAGCACTGGTACAAATGGTTTCTATCCAGTTACTGGTGAGGGTGAACTTTACAGACCAAATAACTACCGTCCTGACTTGAAGTGGGAAACAACCTCTACCTACAACGTAGGTTTGGATTGGGGCATCATGGATCAGAGATTGTCTGGTAGCGTAGATTGGTACTACAGAAAGACTACCGATCTGTTGAACTATGCTCCACTTTCTTCTATGGCAGGTTACAAGAACCAGGCATGGCAGAACATCGGTTCCTTGAAGAATACCGGTGTTGAAGCAGCTATTACCTGGCGTGCTATCCAGACCAAGGACTGGTTCTGGACCATGACATACAACTTCACTTACAACAAGAACGAGATTACCGACTTGAATGGTGTATCTGAGAATGGTGCTCCTGTTGTTAATACAAACATCAAGGTAGGTGATGGTTCTGGTGCTTATCTGCAGGCTAACCAGGTGGGTTATGCAATGAACTCATACTATGTTTACCAGCAGGTTTACGACAAGAACGGCAAGCCAATTGAGAACTGCGTAGTTGACCGTAACGGTGACGGTAAGATCAATGAAAGCGATAAGTATCTCTACAAGAGCCCAGCAGCTCCTGTAACTATGGGCTTCTCTTCTCGCCTGGAATACAAGAACTGGGACTTCGGTTTCTCTTTGCGTGCAAGCCTCGGCAACTATGTATATAACAATGTTGAGCAGGGCATGAGTAACATGAATACAGGTGAGTGGTTCTCTAACTCTTTGAAGTACTTCTCTAACCGTTTGAAGAGTACTGTTGAGAGAAACTGGCAGACCTACGAGATTACTTCTAAGTTGTCTGACTACTATGTGAAGAACGCTTCATTCCTGAAGTGTGACAACATCACATTGGGTTACAGCTTCAACAACCTGTTTAAGTCAAGCGGCTGGCATGGACTTTCAGGTCGTGCATACGCTACTGCATCAAATGTATTCACAATTACAAATTATGACGGCTTGGATCCAGAAGTAGGCGATGGTAATGACAACAACCTCTACCCACGTCCATTCTCTGTTGTAGTTGGTCTTAGCTTGAATTTCTAATAAGAAAGGATATTCATTATGAAAAAATATATTAAAAATATTGTTCCTGTAGCAGCACTCCTGCTTACAATGGGAACAACAACATCATGTGTCGGTGATTTGGATGTTACTCCGATTAACCCAAACATCCAGACAAACCTTAACATCGATGGCCTTTTCAACAAGTGCTACGCTAACTTTGCCATGGCTGGTAATGGTGGTGCTAATGGTGACTGCGACATTGATGGTATTGACGGTGGTACATCTGGTTTTGTACGCCAGACATTCAATGCAAACGAATTACCAACCGATGAGGCTATCTGCGGTTGGGGTGATGATGGTATAGCTGGCTTCTGCTATAATAGCTACAATGCCACAAACCCAATGTTGACCGGTTTGTATGCCCGTATTACAACAGGTATTGCTTATTGCAACCAGTATCTTGCTGAAGCAGGAGATCAGGATGCAACCAAGCTTGCAGAGATTCGCTTCCTGAGAGCATACGAATATTTTAGCTTGATGGACGGATGGGGCAACATCCCATTTACACTTCAGCCATTGACCAAGCCTGAAAGATATACCAGAGCACAGGTTTACGAATGGCTCGAGAAGGAGCTTCTTGAAATAGAGCCAAACCTTTCTGAAGCAAAGGCTAAGAAGTCAACAGATGCCGGTTACGGCCGTGTAGATAAGGCTGCATGCTGGTTGCTTCTCTCCCGTCTCTACCTCAATGCAGAAGTTTATACAGGCACACCTCAGTGGGAGAAGGCTAAGTCATACGCCAAGAAGGTGATGGATTCTTCTTATAAGCTGAACACCACAAGCGTAAACGGCTGGAGTGCTTACCAGATGCTCTTCATGGGCGATAACGGTGAGACAGATGCTGCTTACGAGGGTATCTTCCCTCTCTTGCAGGATGGTTTGAAGACCACAAGCTGGGGTACTACACTCTTCCTGTTGGCTTCTACCTACGATCAAGATATGCACGCAAATCCAAACAACCCTAAAGCTACCAATGGTACTGACCAGGCTTGGGGTGGTAACCGCGCTCGTCCTGACTTGGTGAAGAAGTTCTTCCCTAATGGTAACGTTCCAAATCTTGAAAGCTACGCTACAGCAGAAGCTGCCGGTGACGACCGTGCTCTCTTCAATGGTGTAAACCGTTCATTGGATAATGATGACGTTTCTACTTTCAAGAGCGGTTTCGGTGTTGCTAAGTTTACCAACTTCAAGACAGACGGTAGCGCAGGTCATGATGCTACATTCCCAGATGCAGACTTCTTCCTGATGCGTGCTGCAGAGGCATACCTGAACTTTGCAGAAGCTGATGCCCGCCTGCATGGTGATCAGACTACAGAGGAAGGTACCGCAGCTATCAATGCTATCCGCAAACGTGCACATGCCTCTACTCGTGAAGACAAGGGCTATTCTCTGAGCGATATCTGCGACGAATGGAGCCGTGAGTTCTACTTCGAGGGTCGCCGTCGTATGGATCTGATCCGTTTCAACCGTTATGGTGGAAATGTCAACTACAACTGGCAGTGGAAGGGTGGCACCAAGGAAGGCCGTAACTTCTCTAAAGATTTGAATATCTTTGCTATCCCAACCAACGAGTTGACATCTAACAAGAATCTGATTCAGAACCCTGGATATTAATTCGCAAACATAAAAAGGAATTCATTATGAAAAATATAATTAAATCAGCTCTACTCGTTGTCATGAGTTTAACTCTCATGACAGCTTGTAGCGACGACAATGACTCTAATCCGTCTATTCAGACACCAACAGAGTTCAAATTGAATACTCCAGCATTGGAGAATACACCAATCGATCTGGCGAATTCGTCTAAGATTATATTGACCTGCTCACAGCCAAACTATGGCTATACAGCAAGCGTTCAATATACAGTTCAGGTTGCAACAGATGAAAATATGACTGATGCTGTTGAGCTTTCAGAAACCAGCTCAAGTGCCAAGGTTGCAATTGATGCAGCTTCATTGGCAAGTACCTTGACTAACATCTATGTGCAAAAAGGCAAGACTGAGGCTGATTTCCCTATGGACGTTAAAGCTTACTTCCGCTTGAAGGCAAATATTGTGACCAGTAATGGTAATGTTGTAGAAGGAACAGAGATTCTTTCTAATGTAGTTTCACTCAACAAGATTCACCTCTTGTTCTCATTGCCACCAGTCAACTTGCCTAGCCATGTATATACTGTAGGCAACTTCTGTGATTGGAAATGGGACAATTGCTTCGATATGGTTCAGGTTTATGGTACAGAGGATACATTCTGGCATCTTGTCTATATCGACGATAGCGGTATCAAGTTTAATACTGCAGCAGCATGGAATAATAGCGAAGTTGGTTATGCTGGTATTACTGTTTCTGGCGACTGCAAGGACGACATCATTGACAATGGAGGCAATATCGCTTCCAAGAACCCAGGCTGGTATCTCGTAATCGTAACAACTTCTGTTGTAAACCGTGAAATCCACTATGACGTTCAGTTCAACAAGCCAACAATCTGGCTCATTGGTCCTGCAGCTGGTAGCGACGATTTCGCAGAGGAAGCTGAAGGCTGGTCATTCACCGTACCTACAACCAAGGACGGAGAATTCGTATCTCCTGCATTCGTAGGTTCAGTTCCTGCTGGTACTGATAAGGGTGTACGTATGTACGTTAAGATTCCTGGACACGACTGGTGGCATTCTGAGTTCGTCACATTAGACGGTAAGATCAAGTACCGTGCAACAGGCGGCGACCAGGATAGAGCTACAGGTTCTGTAGGTCAGCAGGTTCACCTCAACATCGCTAAGGGAACAGGTGAAATCAAGTAAATAACGATTTAAAATCGAAAGACAATGAAAAAGTTATCATTATATATCTCTATCGCACTTGCAGGCCTCTTTATGGGGTCCTGCAGCGAAGATTTCAAAGACTGGGCAGATCCTCAGACTAACCCACAGGAAGATGCCATCACAATTCCTGGCTATCAGGCAAGTGCTGTTAGCGCATTAGACCTGGCTAAAGTAGCAGAAGACAGCGTGAATGTTTATACCATCAGCTCTGCCACTCTTCCAGAAGGTTTCGAATTGGGAAACAGCCGAATCGAACTGACCCCTAAGGGTGTAGAAAATGCAACTGCAACAGAAGTAAAGACTTCTAATGATGGTAAAGCTACCAAGGCAGACTTGCAGGCTCTTATTGAAAGCGTTTATGGAAAGGCTCCTGTAGCTCGTACATTCGCCGGTCACGTTTACACAACTGCCGTAAAGGATGGACAGGCTGCTTTGATTGACGCAGGTACTGTGGAGGTTACTGCTACACCTGTAGCTCCTAACATCTCACAAAACTACTATATTATTGGTGGTACTTTGGATTGGACTGCTGATGCAGCAAAGACCCAGAAGTTCAACCATAGCGACATTAATGTTTACGACGACCCTATCTTCACAATCACAATTCCTGCAAAGGAGGGTGACGATACTTGGTTCGGTATTGTAGATGACGCAGCTTGCGAAGCTATAGCTGCTAATAATGACTGGAATTCTGTTCTCGGTACAGCAAAGGGTAACGGCAAAAACGCTCTGAATGAGACAGAGCAGTTGGATACCCGTGCAAAGGTTGGCGACGATGCTTCATTCAAGGTTCCTGCAAGTGCTGGTGCCAAGTACATCAAGGTTGAGATCAATATGTTGGACTACACCTACAAGATTACTCCTCTCTCATTCGGTGAGTACTTCTATGAGATTGGCGGTGATTCTAATTGGAAGACAACAAATGCCCTCTATGGTGGAAACGGAGACGGCAAGTATCAGGGATTCTATTACCTGAATGGCGAGTTCAAGTTCAAGCCACAGGCTGGAACTGATGAATGGGCTGGTGACTATGAATTCGATGGCGAAGGCAAGATTGCAGACAATGGTAACGGCAAGAACTGCCCTGACCCAGGTGCTGGTTTCTACAAGATTGACGTTGACTTGCAAGCTGGTACATATGCTCTGACTCAGATCAAGTCTATCACTGTCGTAGGTAACCACAATAAATGGACTGTAGACGATGCAAAATGCCATATGACATATAATGCAAAGGCAGGTTACTGGGAGCTCACCACAACATTGAAGGATGGCTTCAAGTTTGCCATGAACGATGATTGGGCTATAAGCTGGGGTGGCGCCAACGGCGATGCTACCGCTTACGACAACCTTTCAGTGAAGGATGGTAAGGACCTCAACGTTCCTGCTGGCGAAGGCACTTACAAGATTCAGCTCTACCTCTCTCACGAGGGTGCTAACAAGGTGGTTCTCACCAAGCAGTAAATAAACTACAAATAGATTTACTTCATCATAATAAATCTATATATTCAATAGGCGGCTCTCCCATTCCGGGAGCCGCCTATTTTTTCTTTATCATCATCCCTACATTTTTCCCAAAAACCTTGGAAGTTACGAGGAAAAGTCGTATCTTTGCCAACGAATAGCAATATTGCGTCCACGACCTTATAAAACGTAAGAAGATGGCAAGATTTATATACCCACGTGGAGGCAGAGTGTATGGATATATTTGATTGTTGGATTTATATAATGAAGAATATGAACATGTTTGAGCAGATGCCATTCAGCGAGAAGTATCCAGTCTTCCGCAAGTTGGCAGAAATAGGCGACCTCCGCAAGCTCTCCCGAGAGGAACTTGAGCTTTATGATGAGGACATCAAGAATATGCGTGATATATATGCCACCAGAAAGTTTGATGAGAAGAGAGGGATGGAAATAGGTATGAAAAAAGGTATGGAAATAGGTATGGCGAAAGGTATGGCGAAAGGTATGGAAAAAGAAAAGCTAGCCACAGCTCACCGCCTTCTATCAATGGGCCTTTCAGATGAGCAAGTATCAACTGTCACCGAGCTTCCGCTGAAGGAAATACAGAAATTGAAGGAACAAAATAGCTTTACAAGTTAAATACAGTGAAAATATCTCCTAAGGGAAGATTTTATTTCCCTTAAGGAAAAAAATATTTTCCCTTAAGGAAAAGAATAAATATCCTTAAGGGAAAATATTCTATCTCTACTTTCCCCATTTTACGGGAGTTTCTTCTTGATTGTCTTTTACCGGAATATTATTTACATAGCGTAATATTATGCTCGTTATGCATCGTAGGTTACACTTACAGCCATTGCGCTTTTTACGCAACGCAAATTACGCAATAAAAAACGAGATAGCCAAATGTTTTCTAGTTTTTTAATAATAATTATCTCCCAAAGCCGCATCTGATGCACAGACAATGAAAGCAAAAATGCAAACGATTGCGCAAATCATTTGATTGATTTACTGCTTATTTACGCATACCTATTGGATTTAATCGTAACTTTGCAACGGGCAAAGGTAAGCCGAACGAATGGCTAAACTACTACCCCATGAACAAAATAAATGAAACAACTAACTCTTGAATTATGAAGAAAATATTCACTACTCTTGCAGCCGTATTGGCAAGCGTAAATATGTTCGCACAGGGTTGGCCAGCCAACCATAGCGGCGTGATGCTCCAGGGATTCTACTGGGATTCCTATTTCGACTCAAAATGGACCAACCTCGAAGCGCAGGCTCCTGAACTGAGTAAGTATTTCAACCTCGTATGGATTCCGCAGAGCGCCAACTGTGGTGGAGATAAATCAATGGGATACGACGACTTCTACTGGTTTACCAACTACAACAGCTCTTTCGGAAACGAAAAGGAACTCCGCAGCCTCATCCAAACTTTTAAATCCAACGGCATCGGAACCATCGCCGACGTGGTTATCAACCATCGCAAAAATGTATCCAACTGGGTGGATTTCCCTGTGGAAACCTACAAGGGCGTAACTTACGAGATGAAATCCACCGACATCTGCGCCAACGATGACGGAGGCAAAACCAAGAAATGGGCTGACGAAAACGGCTATAAGCTCAGCAGCATTTACGATACCGGCGAAGACTGGGGCGGCATGCGCGACCTTGACCACAGCAGCCAGAACGTGCAGACCATCGTAAAGGCTTATCTTGACATGCTCCTCAATGACTTCGGCTACGCCGGATTCCGTTACGACATGGTGAAGGGATACAGCGGCAAATACACGGGCATCTACAATAATGCTACCAAACCTAACTATTCCGTAGGAGAATATTGGGATGGAAATGTATCTGTAGTCAAAAACTGGCTCAACGCCACCAAGGTGAATGACCAGATAACAAGTGCTGCCTTCGACTTCCCTATCCGCTACGTGGTGCGCGATGCCATCAAAGCCAACTGGTCAACCGTAAAGACCGATGGTCTGGCTAACGACCCAGCTTACAAGCAGTATGCCGTTACCTTCGTGGAGAATCACGATACAGAATATCGCTCAGCCAGCGAACAGCAGGACCCTATCCGCAAGGATACCCTGGCAGCCAATGCCTACATTCTGGCTTCGTGCGGAACCCCATGCGTATTCTACAAGCACTGGATTGACTGCAAGCAGGATATCAAGGCGATGATCAACGCACGCCAGCTGGCTGGCATCACCAACACCAGCAATACCACCTTCAATGCCTACAAAGGCAATGGCTATAACGGCATCATGACCGTAGGCAAGAAAGCTTCGCTCATCGCCATCGTAGGTCCTAACGCCAACCAGTTTGCTGCGCCTAATTCATACGCCGAACTTCTAAACGGCTACCACTACCGCTACTTCATGCCTAAGAAGGCAAACGTGGCTTGGGTTGATTTGGCTTCGGGTGATTACGAAGGCGTGATGAAGGCAAAGCTCGTGGCAGTAAGCAACGAGGATAATGCGCAGCTGGTTTACACCACCGACGGCACCGAACCTACAGCCAGCAGCAAGAAGGCAAAGAGCGGCGAAGAACTGGAGATTCCTTTCGGCGAGACAACCCTGAAAGTGGGCTTGCTGATAGATGGCGTTGTGAGCGGCGTGCTGACCCGTACTTACAAAGTAGAAAAGCCTGCAGCCTTCGAGCCATACGATATTACCGTTTATGCCAATGCCGACCAGGTGGGCTGGACCAGCGGTTTCAACTTCTGGGCATGGTGCGACAGTCCTAACGAGAACCTGACCGCTTCGGGTAAGTGGCCAGGCGACAAGGTTACCCAGAGCAAGGAAATTGAGGGAAAGAAGTGGTTCTATCAGACTTACAAGATCAAGAGCAAGAGCTACATGGTTTCCTTCGTATTCAGCACAGGCACAGGTTCTCCACAGACCGTAGATTTCGCAAATATAAATAAGGATACTTATCTGGAGATTCAGAACGAGAAGGATGGTGCGAAGTATAAGATTAAGGATGTTACAGCCGACATGCCATCTACCGGCATCAGCCATCCTATCATCGACAACAACGCCCAGAACGACCCATCCTGGTACACCCTGAGCGGTATGAAGATGATGAAGAAGCCATCACAGGCTGGCATCTACATTCACCAGGGAAAGAAGCAGATAATCAGATAAGATAAAAGAAATAAAATCAGATAAATGAGGCACGGATTACACGGATCCGTGCCTTATCTATACATAGGCTAGAAGTTTCTGTAAAAAACAAATCTATCAATTACTTAATCCACATTTCGCTTAATCTCCAGCGTCTGGTCGCAATATTCTATCACGGCAGGACGATGGGTGATGAAGATGATGGTCTTATCATGCGATGAAAGGATATTCTGAAGAAGCTGACGCTCGGTTTCCGGATCAAGCGCACTGGTAGCCTCATCGAAGAGCATGATGCTGCGATTGCGCAGAAGACTTCGGGCAATGGCGATGCGCTGCGCCTGTCCCTCGCTCAATCCGCCACCCTGTTCGCTACACAGGGTATCGAGTCCATCTGGCAAATCAAAAACGAAGTCGGCGCAACTCTGATGCAACGCTGCCCGCATCTCCTCGTCGGTGGCACCAATCTTGCCCAATCGCAGATTATCACGGATGGTACCGCTCATCAGCGTGTTGCCCTGCGGCACATACACGAAGTTGCAGCGATGCAAAGGCGAAAGCTCTGCCTGATTCCTGATTTCATCTCCTACCTTATTATATATAGTTACCTTTCCTTCCTGCGGATGGAGCAAGGCAAGAATCAGACGAATCAGCGTGGTCTTTCCCGAACCCGTTTCTCCCAATATCGCCGTACACGAACCCGGACAGAAATCGAAACTGAGATGATGGATGATGTTGCGCACCTGCTGGCGCTGGCTATCCGAGAATTCATCCTTATCGTAGGCATAGGAAATATCATCGAGACGGATGCCGCAAGGCGCAGGCACCAGGAGAGGTTCACCCTGCTCTTCCAGCGGATTCTCTTCCAGCTCCATCAATCGCTCGGCTGCCGTAAACACGCCCACGAAGGCAGGCGCCAGTTTGGTAAGATTACGTGCTGGCGTCTGTATCTTGTTTACCAATTGCAGAAAGGCGGTCATGCCACCAAAGGTAAGGGTGCCAGCTCCCATGCGCAAGGCTGCCCAGAGGAAGGCTACAAGATAGCCCAGGGCAAAGCCGAAGTTCAAGAAGAAATTACTCAACACATTGAACTTGGTACGCACCATCACATTGCCCCGCAACCGGCGCTGGGTTTCCTCCAGTTTCTCCACCATCGGCTTCTCCGCCTGCAAGGTCTTCACAAGCATGCGATGCTGGATGGTTTCCTGCAAGACGCTCTGCACCTGACTGTCGGAATCGCGCACCAAGCGAGTGAGGTATCGCATCTTGTTCATATAGATTTTGCTGAACGCCAGGAAGATAGGAATCATGATGACGATGACGACGGACAGCATCTTATCCATGGAGAAGAGATAGAAGAAGGCACCCAGGAACATCGCCAGCACACCCAGGGTGTTAGGCAATGTCTCCGTAAGGAAATCAACCACCTTGTTCACATCGTTCTCCAGGCGGTTGAGCACATCGCCCGAATGCATTTTCTCCCTGCCGTGCCACTCGGAACGCAGGATGCGATTGAGCATGCGCTGCTGCATGCGGTTTTGCGCCCTGATGCCCAACACGTTGCGAATCCAGATGCTTCCTACGCTCAAGGCGAAGTCGCAGAGAATCAGCAATCCCATCAAGCCCACCGCCCAATAGACATTGCCCTCTACGGAATGGGAGGCAACATCGATGGCACGCTTTACCGCCCATACCTGCGCCAGGCTCACGCCCACCGAAAGTAAGCCCATAGCAGCATTGAGGACAGCCTGCAGGCGGTTGCCCTTCCATACCACCCAGAGCCACACCAGCAGCATCTTGGCAGAATACTTGAATTTCGGAAGCTTGATTACTTTGAACATTGTCTTTATCTTTGTCTTTGATCAGCACCCCACATTAACTTTTCGCGGAGTGTGGAGAAGTAACGCTGGTTGCGCTGCTTCACTATCTTGATGGCATGCGGTGCCTTGCGGATGATGAGGCGGGTCTGCTCCGTCATACGCTCGCTGCGGCCATCGATGGCTACGAGATAGTTGTGGCTGCGGCTTTCCACATCTAGCACAATCTCTGCCGTATCGTTGATAACGATAGGACGGATGTTCAAGCTATGGGGTGCCACAGGAGTTAAACAGAAACTGCCGCTCTGCGGAATGATGATAGGTCCGCCATTAGAGAGGTTGTAGGCGGTAGAACCCGTAGGCGTGGAAACTATCAAGCCGTCCGCCTGATAGGTAACCAGGAACTCGCCATCCACCTGCGTGCGGATGGAAATCATGGAAGCATCATCACGCTTCAACACGGCAATATCGTTCAGGGCGAAAGGATAACCCGCCAGGATGCCGCCCTCAGGCTGCACCTGCAGCACGGCATGCTCCTCTATCTTACATTCGCCCGCATAAAGACTGTCGAGTGCCGGCTCTATCTCGCTAGGAAGCACGTCGGCAAGAAAGCCCAGTCGACCCATGTTCACACCAATGATAGGCGTACCCTTGGCACCCACCCGGCTAGCCGCCTTGAGGAAGGTACCATCGCCACCCATCGAGATGACGTAATCCACATCGAAGTTATAATCTTCAAAGACGCCTGCCGCCCTTACCTCCTGGTGCTCCACCTTGGTGAGGAAGTCGTAGAAGAGACTTTCGATATACACTTCTGCATCCTTTTTGTCGAGGTAAGAAAGGATTCTCATGATGGAAGCCGACTTCTTAGCCTGGTATTCATTGCCAAATATTGCGAATTTTAAATGTTGTTGTGCCATTTATTTTGTTATTTCAATTATTATTCTTACTTTTGCAAAGGTAATAATATTAATCGAATAATACGACAAAAAAATAAAAATTATGGCAAAGGTATATGAATTTCTTGCTAATGGCTTCGAGGAAATCGAAGGATTGGCTCCTGTTGACATCCTCCGCAGAGGTGGTGTTGAAGTAAAAACCGTGAGCATTACGGGTAGTGAATGGGTGGAAACCGCACATGGCATCACCCTAAAGGCAGACCTGAAGTTTGAGGATGTAGCCAGCTTTGAGGATGCCGACATGCTGCTTCTCCCTGGCGGAATGCCAGGCAGCACTCACCTGAACGAGCACGAGGGTGTGCGCCAGGCACTCATCGCACAGCACAAGGCAGGCAAGCGAATTGGTGCCATCTGCGCAGCTCCTATGGTTCTGGCAAGCACAGGCATCCTGGAGGGAAAGAAGGCTACCTGCTATCCTGGTTTCGAACAGTACTTCGGCGAGAACACCGAATACACCGCTACCCTCTTCCAGGAGGATGGCAACGTGATTACGGGCGAAGGTCCTGCCGCTACCCTTCCATACGCCTACAAGATATTGAGCTATTTCGTAAGCAAGGAAACAGTTGCAGCCTTGCAGGATGGCATGATGTATGATCATCTCATGAAGAACAAGCATTAGAATTCTTCACTCTTCACTTTTAACTCTTCACTTAAAATATGGATTACGTTATCATAGTAGCCGGAGGCAAGGGCCTCCGCATGGGAAGCGAGATTCCCAAGCAATTTCTGCCAGTGGCAGGCAAACCTATCCTGATGCGCACCATCGAGCGCTTTCATGAGTACGACCCAGAGCTGAGCATCATCCTGGTTCTGCCAGAGAGCCAGCAGGCATACTGGCACCAGCTCTGCGAGGAGTACCACTTCGACATCAAGCACCAGATAGCCAATGGCGGCGAAACCCGCTTCCACTCTTCCAAGAACGGACTGGCGCTCATCCCTGACAATGAGGATGGTGTAGTGGGCATCCACGACGGCGTTCGCCCATTCGTTTCCAAAGAGGTTATCGAGGAATGCTTCGAGACGGCACGCGAGGAATACGCTGCCATCCCTGTGTACGCCGTGACTGATACCCTGCGCTACATCGACCAGCACGGCGGCGGCAAGAACGTGCTCCGCAGCGACTACCGTGTGGTACAGACGCCTCAGGCCTTTGATATAGGACTGGCAAAACAGGCATTCAACCAGGAGTACAAGGAGCAGTTCACCGACGATGCATCGGTGGTAGAAAGCCTCGGCTGTCAGGTGGCAATGGTAGAGGGTAATAGAGAGAATATCAAGATTACCACTCCATTCGACATCAAGATTGCCGAAGCATTGCTCAACGAGAAATAAAACTATAAATTGTAAATTACAAATCGTAAGCTATAAACTATAAATTGTAAATTATAAACTATATGAGTAGTATTCTAGATCAAGACATCAAGTTCCTGCCCAACGTGGGACCCAAGACGAAAGAGATACTGAGCAAAGAGCTTGGTATCAACTCTTATGGTGACTTGCTGGAATACTTCCCATATAAATACGTAGACCGCTCGAAGATATTCCACATCAGCGAGCTCACCCCCGACATGCCATACGTGCAGATTAAGGGAAAGATTCTGAGTTACGAGGAGAGAGACACGGGCAAGCGCAACAGCATGCTGGTGGCCCACTTCTCGGATGGTTACGGCGTGGCAGACCTCATCTGGTTTCGTGGCACCCAATACATTCTGAAGAACTTCAAGGTGGGCACCGAATACATCGTCTTCGGAAAACCATCGGTCTATGGAGGCCGCTTCCAGTTTACGCATCCCGATATCGATGATGCCAGCAAACTGCAGATTACGGAGATGGGCATGCAGCCTTTCTACGGCATGACCGAGTTGATGAAAAAGCGTGGCTACTCTTCACGAAGCATCGAGAAGATAACCAAGAGTCTGGTGCGCATCCTCCCTCCCCTGCCCGAGACGCTGCCCGATTTCCTCATCAACCGCCTGCATCTCGTATCCCGTGATGCCGCCTTGCGCATGATTCATTATCCGCATTCGCATCAGGAGATGCAGAAGGCACAGGTAAGACTGAAATTTGAGGAACTCTTCTATGTGCAGCTCAATATATTAAGGTACGCGAGCGACCAGCGCCGCAAATACCGCGGCTACGTATTCAATCGCATCGGCGACATCTTCAACGGCTTCTATGCCCACAACCTGCCCTTCGAACTGACGGGTGCCCAGAAAAGGGTGATGCACGAGATACGAGCCGACATGTGCAGCGGCAAGCAGATGAACCGTCTGCTGCAAGGCGACGTGGGCTCGGGCAAGACGCTCGTGGCGCTGATGACCATGCTCATAGCCCTGGACAACGGTTACCAGGCATGCCTCATGGCACCTACCGAGATTCTTGCCGAACAGCATCTGCAAACCATCCGTGAATTTCTGAAAGGGATGGATATCCGGGTGGAACTGCTGACGGGCATCGTGAAGGGCAAGAAACGCAAGGAGATTCTGGATGGTCTCGCCACCGGTGCCGTACAGATACTGATAGGTACGCATGCCGTGCTCGAAGACCCCGTGTCATTCTGCCGCCTGGGCATTGCCGTGATTGACGAGCAGCATCGCTTCGGCGTGGAACAGCGTGCCCGATTATGGGCAAAGAGTGCCAATCCGCCTCATGTGCTGGTAATGACAGCCACCCCTATCCCCCGCACCCTCGCCATGACCATTTATGGCGACCTGGATGTAAGCGTGATAGACCAGTTGCCGCCAGGCAGAAAGCCCGTAAGAACCCTGCATAAGTTCGACAACCAGTTGACGAGTCTCTACCAGAGCATCCGTCACCAGATAGAGTTGGGCAGACAGGTTTACGTCGTCTTCCCGCTCATCAAGGAGAGTGAGAAGATGGACCTGAAGAATCTGGAGGAAGGTTATGAGACGCTGAAGCAAGCCTTTCCTGAATTCAGCCTCAGCAAGATTCATGGCAAGATGAAATCTGCCGAGAAGGAAGAGGAGATGGAGCGCTTCGTGAAGGGTGAGACCCAGATACTCGTTGCCACCACCGTGATAGAAGTGGGTGTGAACGTGCCCAATGCTTCGGTGATGGTAATTCTGGACGCACAGCGCTTCGGTCTCTCGCAGCTTCACCAGCTGAGGGGCAGAGTGGGACGTGGCAGCGACCAGAGCTACTGCATTCTGGTTACGAACTACAAGCTATCGGAAGAAACCCGCAAGCGCATTGACATCATGTGTGATACGAATGACGGTTTCCAGATTGCCGAAGCCGACCTGAAGCTCCGTGGTCCTGGCGACCTGGAAGGTACGCAGCAGAGCGGCATGGCATTCGACCTGAAAATTGCGAATATAGCCAAGGATGGTCAGCTGGTTCAACTGGCGCGCACAGAAGCCCAGGCCATCATCGACAACGACCCTCTCTGCGAGAAGCCTCAGAACTCCATCTTATGGAATAGACTCAGAGAACTCAAGAAAACGAATATCAACTGGGCGGCAATCAGCTAGGAGAGTTTAGAATTTACAGTTAAAAGTTTATAGTTATGAGTTTATAGTTAAGAGTAATCATAAAGTTCAAAGCTCAAAGTTCAATGTTCAAAGTAAAGAGTAATCATAAAGTTCAATGTTCAAAATTCAAAGTTCAAAGTAATGGATAGAAGACGAAAGCCTGCCATCAGGGAGCCTCGCCCCGACCTCACCATGGACGAGATGCGAGCCTATCTGATGGAGTTAAAAGAGATAGAAAGCGTTACAGGCATCAGATACATCAAACTGCACGTAACGGCTAAAATGATTATCGGAATCAGGGAGACATCGGGTAAGGAATTCACTATCAATCTCGATGATCTCTACCGTGCTTATCAGGAATGTCTCCGCTTTACAAGCCCGGAAGTGAAGAAATACATCTTCATGGGGCACTCACCCGCTGTGGCATTGCTCAGACTACTAACAAAAGTTAAAAGTTAACCAGTCACGTTAAATATAAGGCAGTTGGCGTTAACAGCCTTTGTTAATTGGAATATTTTTGTTATATTTGCAACGTCTATATAACAAAACTGCACCTTAAGGTATTTACCCACGCAGTTTTTGCAGAATTTCTTTTATGATTTTGCGCTTATTGACATCGACCTAAAAAGCAAATATAAAAAGTAGTATGAGTTTAAAAAAGCAAATAAAGAAGATTTCGGTCGTGGCGTTGTTGGCGTTAACAACTGTTCCGGTTTGCGGACAAGATCTGTTGGCAAGACAAGCACCAGTTGACCACCGTATGAAATCATTGGATACTCTTGCAGTATCACATTATCGATTGATGGAAGATAGAGAAAATCCTTCTGCTGAGTTGTACGAAGATTTCTCTAACAAGTATGCCCACAAGGCAACCGCATTGCCTGAACGTTATCGCATAGATCTCCGTCATTTCTGCATGCCAACATCTAGTCGTGTTGTCACAAGTAACTTCGGTTACCGTGCTAGCTTTGGCCGCCAACATAAAGGTATGGACATCAAGGTTTATATTGGCGACTCAATCCACGCTGCCTTCTCAGGCAAGGTTCGCATCGTAAGATATGACAGAGGTGGTTACGGAAAGTTCATCGTAATTCGTCACAACAATGGTTTGGAGACCATCTACGGTCACCTCTCTGCGCAGCTCGTTTCCGAGAATCAGGAAGTAAGAGCTGGAGAAGTGATTGGCTTAGGTGGCAATACAGGTCGAAGCACCGGTTCGCACCTCCATTTCGAGACCCGTCTCTGTGGTGTGGCATTGAACCCAGCCCTGTTCTTCGATTTCCGCAACCAGGATGTCACTGGCGATTTCTACGATTTCAAGCGTGACAGTTACGAGAACGAGTATGCTGAGGCTAACGCTGCCCGTGGCAAGGTTGGCAACGGCGGTTACACCAGAGAGCAGGTTAACGGTGGCGAAGTGGGCAGATATTCTGCCAGCCCTTCTGGCGAAAAGCTTTACCACAAGGTTAAGCCTGGCGAGACGCTCATGAGCATCGCAGAGAAGCGTGGCGTAAGCGTAGAAAAGATTTGCCGCCTCAACGGTTACAGAAAGGACAAGAAGCTTCTTCCTGGTCAGATTATCCGCTACTCTTAATCTTAAGATAAGAGCTACATAAATATAAGACATAAAAAAAAGATGTGCTAGAAAAATCTAGCACATCTTTTTTTTATGTCTTATCGATTTCTTATCGATTTAAAATCTGATTTCTAATCCGATTTTCTTTTCGTATTTCCTACCTATCTCTTACATGATTCCGAAGAATCGCAAAACATCGTTCAGGTTGGCTACCACCAACAGCAAGACGAGAATACCGAAACCTACATACTCGGCACGCTCCATGAACTTATCGCCTGGCTTGCGGCCTGTAATCATCTCGTAAAGAAGGAAGAACACATGACCACCATCCAATGCAGGAATAGGCAGGATGTTCATAAACGCCAGAATAATGCTCAGGAATGCGGTCATCATCCAGAAAGCATGCCAATCCCACATAGAAGGGAACAAGCTGCCCAAGGCTCCGAAACCGCCCAAACTCTTGGCTCCTTCCTTGGAGAACACATACTTCATATCACCTACGTAGCCTGCCAAGACGTTCCAGCCATACTTGATACCGGCAGGGAAACTCTGGAAGAAACCATAACTGATATGGGTTACCTTGTAATCGAGCATCACAGGATGATTATAGAAGCCAAACTTCACATTCTCCTTATCTGCCAACAACAGGACATTGTTCTTCAAGGTATCGCCAGAAGCCTTCATATACTCAACGCTGGCTGTTAATGCCTTTACGCTATCCTGATGGGTTGAAGCAGATGCAAGCACATCTCCAACACGTCCCAACTCCAACTGGAAGTCGTTG
This sequence comes from Segatella copri, assembly GCF_019249655.2. Classification (NCBI taxonomy): domain Bacteria; kingdom Pseudomonadati; phylum Bacteroidota; class Bacteroidia; order Bacteroidales; family Prevotellaceae; genus Segatella; species Segatella copri. The sequence continues at coordinate 726,782 of NZ_CP137557.1, read as the reverse complement.
AACGACTCAACCTTCTTGCCATTAATCGCCAGAATCTTATCGCCCTTAGCCAAACCAAGCTTGCTGGCAGGAGAATCCTTCATCACGCTGTCAATCTGAAGCGGAATATAAACCTCTACGAAGCGAGGACTCTCCTTAATCATGCTCAGCATGTCGAGGTCGCCCGGCAAATTCAGGCTCATCGGCTTGCCATTACGGATGATATCCACACGAGAGGCGGTAGAAATATCGCGATACATATCGCCATCGAAGGTCTTGAACTCGCCCTTCTCTGTACCCACCAGGATATCATGATCCTGGAATCCAAGCGCCTTGGCCTCGGTATTGAACTTCATACCCTGGGTCATGTCCTTGGTAGAAACATAATCATCGCCCCAGTGGAAGAGAATCATAGAATAGATGAAGAGCGCCAACACGAAGTTGACCAGCACACCACCCACCATGATGAGCAGACGCTGCCAAGCTGGCTTGCTGCGGAACTCGTATGGCTGTTCTGGCTGTTTCATCTGCTCGGTATCGAAACTCTCGTCAATCATACCCGAAATCTTGCAATATCCTCCGAGAGGCAACCATCCCAAACCGTAAGTGGTATCAGAGTTCTTTGGCTTGAACTCGAAAAGATGGAACCATGGATCGAAGAACAGATAGAACTTCTCTACTCTTACGCCGAAGAGTTTGGAGAAGAAGAAGTGTCCGCCCTCATGGAGCAGCACCAAGATGGAAAGCGACAGCATCAGCTGCAACGCTTTGATCAAAAATACTTCCATTTATTTACTTTGAACTTTGAACTTGGAACTTGGAACTTTATGATTAGTCCTACGTTCTGCGTTCATTTTTAACTATTAATTATTAATTCTACATTATTAATTATTACTTGTGCATCAGCTCTGTGGCTATGCGGCGAGCCTCAGCATCTGTCTGCAGATAAACATCGAGATCAGGGTTGCTGTCGAAGGTGGCCTTTGCCATCGTTTCTTCGATGATATCCGCCATCTGGAGGAAACCACATTCGCCCTTGCGGAAACCGGCATTCACAATCTCGTTGGCTGCATTCACGATGCACGACATGTTACCACCTTTCTTAATGGCATCGAAGGCAAGCTGGAGACACTTGAACTTCTTGTAGTCTGGCTCGAAGAACTGCAAGTCCTGAGCCTTGAAGAGGTCGAGACGGTCGCCATTGAGATGCAGACGCTGTGGAAAAGAGAAGGCATACTGGATAGGCAGGCGCATATCCGGCACGCCCAACTGAGCCTTTACCGCTCCATCGGCAAACTGCACGGCACTATGCACGATGCTCTGCGGATGAATCAGCACCTCTATCTTCTCAGCAGGAACGCCAAAGAGCCACTTTGCTTCTGTTACCTCAAAACCCTTGTTCATCAGAGAAGCAGAGTCGATGGTAATCTTGGCACCCATATCCCAGGTTGGATGCTTGAGGGCATCGGCAGCAGTTACCTTCTCCAGCTGCTCGTGGGTAAAGTTGCGGAAAGGACCGCCCGAGCAGGTGAGGAGAAGTTTCTCCACCTCGTTGTCGCCCTCGCCTACCAGACTCTGGAAAATGGCACTGTGCTCACTATCCACAGGAAGGATAGGTACATGAAACTCCTGGGCAAGATTGCAGATCAACTCACCCGCCACCACGAGGGTCTCCTTGTTGGCAAGACAAATTTTCTTGCGGGCCTTGATGGCATGGATGGTTGGCTCCAAACCCGAGAAGCCCACCATGGAGGCAAGCACCATATCGATAGGTTCAGCCTGCACAATATCGCAGAGAGCCTGTGCACCAGCATAAACCTTGATATCAGGTTCGTCACTAAGCATATCCTTCAGCTCCTCGTAGCGAGCCTCATTGGCTATGACCACAGCAGCCGGGTGGAACTTGCGAGCCTGCTCGGCAAGTTCCTGCACTCGGTTGTTGGCGGTGAGGCAATACACCTCGTAAAGGTCACTATGCTGCTCGATGACATCCAGCGCCTGTGTACCGATACTTCCCGTAGAACCGAGAATACATATTTGTTGTTTCTTCATCATTATATCATTTATAAGTCAAGCAATCCTTCGGGGATTGCCATTCTGATTTCCTTCTTTTCTGCACTCACTTCCTCGATGAGGTCGTTGCTGGCAGGAATGAGGATGTCATCGCCTTCCGGGGTTGTCACCTCGAAGAGGAGATTGAGGGTAGAATCATCTACACGGTCGAGTGTTCCAACCAGCTTTCCACTTACGGAATCCACCAGGTTGAAACCGATGATTTCTGCCCAAGTCATGTTCTCTCCGTCGCTATCCGAAAGATGACGAGGGAAAAAGACCTCGCAACCCGTATAGTTGCGTGCCTGCTCCTGGGTGTCGATGTCCTCAAACTTCACGAGCACATTCTCATCGTTCTTGAAGCGATACTCCTCCAAATAGAAAGGTACGAGGATGCCATCGATGTCGAGCACCAGATACTCAGCATCTACTCTGTCGAAAACATCATCGGTGATGGCGAAAGTAATCTCGCCCTTCACACCATGAGGCTTGCCCAACTTACCTATCTTATATACTTCGTCTCGTCTTATCATACTTTACTTTGAACTTTGAATTTTAATCGCAAACACGAGTAATCTTGGCACCCAAAGCATCGAGGCGCTGTTCGATGTCCTCGTAACCACGGTCGATTTGGGCGATGTTGGCGATACGGCTCGTACCATTGGCACTCATCGCAGCAATCAGCAAGGCAATACCCGCACGGATATCAGGACTGGTCATTCTGCCAGCACGCAACTTAATCTTATGGTCGTGACCTACCACTACGGCACGGTGAGGGTCGCAGAGAATAATCTGGGCTCCCATGTCGATGAGCTTATCTACGAAGAAGAGGCGGCTCTCGAACATCTTCTGATGGAAAAGTACGCTGCCACGAGCCTGCGTTGCCACCACCAGGAGTACAGACAGAAGATCTGGCGTAAGTCCTGGCCAAGGTGCATCTGCCAGCGTCATGATGGTTCCGTCGATAAAGGAATCTACCACATAGTGCTTCTGCTCAGGGATGACGAGGTCATCACCCTCTACCTTCACCTTCACGCCCAGACGGCGGAAAGCATCAGGAATGATACCCAGGTTCTTGACCGACACATCCTTGATGCGGATGCCCTCGCCACACATGGCAGCCATACCGATGAAGGAACCCACCTCAATCATATCAGGCAGGATGCGATGCTCGGCACCATGCAATTTCTTCACACCCACGATGGTGAGCAGGTTGCTGGCAATACCGCTAATCTGGGCACCCATCGAGTTGAGCAGATGGCAGAGCTGCTGGATGTATGGCTCACATGCCGCATTGTAGATGGTAGTGGTACCTTCTGCCAGCACCGATGCCATGATGATATTGGCAGTACCCGTAACCGAAGCCTCATCGAGCAGCATATAGCAGCCCTTCAGCTTCTTGGCCTGAATCCGATACACATTGCGCTCCTCATCATGCACAAAGCTGGCACCCAAATACTTGAATCCCAGGAAATGGGTATCAAGACGGCGACGACCAATCTTGTCGCCACCCGGCTTGGCGATGGTAGCCTTGCCACATCTGCCAAGCAAAGGTCCAAACATGAGCACACTGCCACGAAGCGAAGAACACTTCTTGACGAACTCCAGACTGTCGAGATATTCCAAGTTCAGCTCATCACTTTGGAATGTATAGTCATGACGACTGTTTTGGGTAACCTTGACACCAATTTCCTTGAGCAACTTGATGAGGTTGTTCACGTCCAGGATGTCAGGCACATTGGTGATGCGCACTGGCTCATCGGTAAGGATGGTGGTACAGATCACTTCCAGTGCCTCGTTCTTGGCTCCCTGTGGCGTGATGGTACCCTTGAGCGGATGACCGCCCTCTATGATGAAAGACTCCATAGGCTTCTCTATCTATATCTTATTATAAAAAGGTGATTACTTTTTCTTCTTGTTATTGGCTGCAGCATTACGGGCTGAGGCATCCTTCACTTTCTCAAACTCAAAGGTGTCGAGATTCAACTGAATCCTGCCATCGGTGAATCGGGCCAAGTCGGAAGCCACCTTCTGCTCGTCGCAGGAACCATGGCTCCACTGAACCAGATTGCGATGCATCTGGTTGGCAGTCAATCTCACCAGTTCATCACGCTCCTCACCAGGTTCCATGGTCTTCAACTTATCGAAGATTTCGAAAAGCATGGCTCCATAATGGCGCACAGGAATTCTCTGCATCGGATAATCTATCGGTGCAGGCTTCTTGGATATCTTCTCGGCATCCTGTACATCATAAGGGTAATCAATGTCGAGCTGAAAACCGCTCATGATGGCGAGATGGTCCCAAAGCTTCTGCTCATGGTTCTCCACGCCCCTGTTTTCAGGGAACATACGGTCCATGATAGCGATGATGGCTTCAGCACAATGCTGGCGCTCGTTGCGGTCTTCCAACTGCACACAGTAGTCTACCATCTGCTGAATCTCGCGTCCATACTCTGGCATAACGAGTTTCTCTCGCTGCGTATTATAATCTAATCCTTCTTTATTCATATTTCAATTTTTGTAAATTCATTCAAGGCCGCCAAGCCCTGCGCACTAAATTAACTTCTTAGGCATCTTGGCCACAAAGTCCTTCAAGTAGAAAGGAACGAAGTAAGCCACATCCTCAAACTTTCCTTCCACAAATCGCTTCTCGGCAAGCGGAGCCATGTTCTTTGCCAATGGCTCTATGCCTTCCACGAGGTGGGCATTAGGATGGTTGATAGTCTCCATGCACTTGGCTGCACCGTTTCCGAAGAAGTATACAGGGTGCTTGTCAAGATACTCCTTGTAGGTATCAGCATCCACGATATCCGCCTGGATAGGACGAACCACCTTCAGGGCGCGGTCGAGCACTTCGGCATAAACCTCCATGCGGCGGGCATCGAGCATTGGTATGATGAGGGCGTCTTCCTCCTCTGGATGTTCGCCAAGCAATACTGGCACTGCCATCAGTTCGAGGGTAGGAACGGCGATGAGTTTCACGCCTCGTCCATAACAGATGCCCTTCGCCATACTCACTCCGATACGCAATCCGGTATAGGAACCAGGACCACAACTTACAGCCACAGCCTCCAGTGGAAGACCATGAGAATCGAGGAAATCAAGAGCCTCATCTACATACACACCCAACTTAACAGCATGGTTAGGACCTGAGTGATCTTCCTTGTTAAAAATCACCTGTCCACTATCACTAATAGCCACTGAGCACACGTCCGTACTCGTCTCAATATTCAATATACACGACATAATTAAAAAATATATTCTTAAATAAGGTGCAAATATACTCATTTTCTCGCTTTTTTTTGTACTTTTGCAGAAATTTAACGCGAAAGATTATATGATACAGTCAATGACAGGCTTCGGAAAAGCTACCGCGGCCTTTAAAACAAAGAAGATTAATGTAGAGATAAAGTCATTAAACAGCAAGAATCTGGACCTCTCTACACGTATTGCTCCTCTCTACAGAGAGAAGGAGATGGAGATTCGTCAGTATATCGCTAAGTCTCTGGAAAGAGGCAAGATAGACTTCTCTATCTGGGTTGAGAAAGATGCAGCTACAGACGCTACTCCTATCAACGCAGAACTTGTTCAGAATTATTATCAGCAAATCAAGAAGATTTCTGCTGAAACCGGTATTCCTGAGCCAACAGATTGGTACAGCACTTTGTTGCGTCTTCCTGATGTAACAACGAAGACTGACGTGGAAGAACTGACCGACGAGGAGTGGGAAGTGGCAAAAGCTGCAATTTGCGAGGCTGTGAACCATCTCATCGCCTTCCGCCAGCAGGAAGGAGCCGCTCTCCAGAAGAAATTCACCGAGAAAGTGGATAACATTCAGGCTCTGCTTGCAAGCATCGAACCTTACGAGAAGGCTCGTGTTGAAAAGATCAAGCAGAACATCGTGAGTGGCTTGCAGCAGATTCCGAATGTGGAGTACGACAAGAACCGCCTGGAGCAGGAGCTTATCTACTACATCGAGAAGCTCGACATCAGCGAGGAGAAGCAGCGCCTTGCCAACCACCTGAAATATTTCCGTGAGACCATGAACGAGGAAGGTCACGGCGTGGGCAAGAAACTCGGCTTCATCGCTCAGGAGATGGGACGCGAAATCAACACCACTGGTTCCAAGAGCAACCAGGCTGAAATGCAGAACATCGTGGTGAAGATGAAGGACGAATTGGAACAGATTAAGGAACAAGTGCTGAATGCACTTTAATTGGAAAGTAAAATGAAGAACGGATTATTGATTTTCAGTGCCCCATCGGGCAGCGGCAAGAGTACCATCGTTAACTGGCTGATGAAGGAGCATCCTGAGTTGAAGCTGGCCTTCTCTATCAGTTGCACCTCTCGTGCTCCTCGCGGTACAGAACAGAATGGTGTGGAATATTTCTTCCTCTCGCCAGAGGAATTCAAGGCGAAGATTAAGGCCGACGAGTTCCTGGAGTATGAGGAAGTTTACCAGGACCGATTCTATGGTACCTTGAAGTCGCAGGTAGAGAACCAGCTAGCCAATGGCGAGTCGGTGATTTTCGACGTGGATGTAAAAGGTGGTGTCAACATCAAGAAATTCTATGGCGAACGTGCCTTGAGCATCTTCGTGCAGCCTCCTTCGGTAGAGGAGTTACGTCGCCGTCTGGTGGGTCGCAATACCGATGCGCCTGAAGTTATCGAGCAGCGCCTTGCCAAGGCTAGCTTCGAGCTGACCTTCGCTCCTCAGTTTGACCACGTGGTTGTAAACGACGACCTGGAGAAAGCCCAGCAGGAAGTTTACCAGCTAGTAAAGGACTTTTTGAGCGAATAATTGAAATGAAAAAGGTAGGAATCTTTGGCGGAAGCTTCAATCCTATCCATACCGGCCACATCGCATTGGCTAAAAGCCTTTGCGAGAAGGCGGGGTTGGACGAGGTGTGGTTTATGGTCTCCCCCATGAACCCATTCAAGAAGACAGCCACCGACCTGCTCGATGACCACCTGCGCCTGGAAATGGTAGAGAAGGCTTTGGAGAAGGAGCCTCAGCTGAAGGCATGCGACTATGAGTTCCGCCTGCCCAAGCCTTCCTATACCTGGCACACGCTGCAGGCCATCAGCAAGGATTATCCGGAAACAGAGTTCACCCTGCTGATTGGCGGCGATAACTGGGCGGCATTCGACAAGTGGTATCACCATGACGACATCCTCGCCCACTACCCCATCGTGGTTTATCCTCGCCAAGGCTCCAGCATCGGTGAGGTTCCGGCAGGTGTAACCATCGTAGAGACTCCCCTGCTCAACATCAGCAGCACGGAGATAAGACAACACATCAAAGAAGGAAAGAGCATCGAAGGAATGGTTCCTCCATGCATCGAGAAGCTGGCTATCAAAAACTACAGCCCTCTCTCAACTTCCCTCTAAACTCTTTAAACACTCCATTAAATCACATTTAACAACAAATAGAAAGATATGGGTTGGAAAGAAATTATCAAGAAGTGCCTGAGCTTAGTTTCGGCTCCTATTCGCAGGAATGCGAACTTCTTTGTGTTCATGTACTTATTAGGCATGATCAGTTCTATCGTGACCACACCAGCCAAGGGGTCTTTGTATGGTAATCTGTTCCTGGAACTCTTTACCGACCTCTACATCTTGTGTGCCATCCTCGCCATCTTCCCTAGGAAGGTGCGTTTGGGCTTGCGTGGCGTGCTATACCTTATATTATATAGCGTCGCTGCCGCCGACACCTATTGCTTCGTGAATTTCGGTGCCACGCTCAATCCTTCTATGCTGATGCTGGTGGGCGAGACCAACAGTTCGGAGGCTAGCAGTTTCCTCTCGGCGCTCATCTCTACGGAAGTCATCTTCAGTAGTGTGGGCTGGATTTTACTCCTGGCACTCATCCAGATACTCATCGCCCTCTTCCGCAAACAGCTCATCAAGGTTTACGTCTTCCTCATCACCGTACTCGAATTGGCTTCGCTCAAAAAACGGTTGATGGCCATTCCCCGTATGACGGCTGCCATGCCAGCCACCTTCGGTATCCTCTGTCTGGCGCTCCTGATTACAGGCGTCTGTACTTCCTGGCACAACAAGGCGGCTTATCACAAGCTCATGAATGGAAGCACCATCGGTGAAGTGGAGCATATCCTGACGGAGAAAAACCATGCCGTGCTCTATCTGCCAATCTACCGACTCCACTTCAGTATCTACGCCAACCAACTGGCGGCACATCAGATTACCCAACTCATCCATGCTGCCCATGAGGTGAAGGTAGATAGCTGCAGCTATCGCTCGCCTAACATCGTATTGATTATCGGTGAGAGCTTCGGTCGCCATCATTCCCAGCAGTATGGCTATTTCATGAATACCACCCCTCTGCAGGTGGCATTGGAGAAAAGCCGCAAACTGACCAAGTTTACCGATGTGGTAACCTGCTGGAACCTGACCAGTTTTGTATTCAAGAACATGCTTTCTACCCATGTTGTGGGCGAGAAGGGTGAATGGTGCGACTATCCGCTCTTCCCGGAGGTGTTCCGCAAGGCAGGCTATAACGTTACCTTCATCACCAACGAGTTTCTTCCACAAGCCAAGGAGGCGGTTTATGATTTCAGCGGCGGCTTCTTCCTGAACAACCCGGAACTGAGCAAACTGCAGTTTGACCATCGCAACACCCAACTCCACGATCTGGACGATGGACTTCTGAAGGATTACGACGACAGTTTGAAGAACTTCCAGAAGGAGCACAACCTCACCATCTTCCATCTGATGGGACAGCACGTGAACTACAAACAGCGCTATCGCATGAATCAGGGCAGATTCTGGGCAAGCAGTTATGAGGATAAGCGCCCTGAGCTGACCAATGCGCAGCGCAAGATGCTGAGTCATTACGACAACGCCACCCTCTACAACGACTCCATCGTGGCACAAATCGTGAAGCGATTCCAGAAACAGGATGCCATCGTCATCTACGTGCCAGACCATGGCGAGGAATGCTATGAGGAGAACCGCGGCTTCATCTGCCGCAACCACTCTGCCAATATCGACTGGCCTCTGGCACACTATGAGTTTGAGATTCCATTCTGGATTTATTGCTCACCGAAGTACATCAAGGCTCACCGCAAGATTTACAAGCAGATACGTGCCGCCAAGGACAAACGATTCATGACCGATGCCCTGCCTCACCTATTATTATATCTGGCAGGCATCGAAACTCCAACCTACAAGGAAGAGTACAATATCCTGAGTCCGAAGTACAACGAAATGCGCCCACGCATTCTCAAGAACTCTGTAGATTACGACAAGCTTCGTGATGAATATTATAAGAAACAAGAAAAGAAAGGAGCAAAGAAATGAATCAATCGATACTTTCAAGAAATGCATGCAATGCATTGAGAGGACTTGCCATCATCGGCATCTTCCTGCACAACTACTGTCATTGGCTCGGCCCTATCGTCAAGGAGAACGAGTATCAGTTCTTCCTGCGCAACGCTGACTGGCTGACACAGGTGCTGGCGAATCCCGACATCAACCTGCCAATCCACCTGCTGTCGTTCTTCGGCCATTACGGTGTGCCCGTGTTCCTCTTTCTGAGTGCCTACGGACTGGTGATGAAGTATGAGGCAAAACCGCATATCACAGCAGAACAGCAAGCCCAGATGTATAGCATCTCGGGCAAGAACCAATCGTGGAGAATCAATTGGCGTGAACCTCTGCGCTTTATACGCTATCATTATCTGAAGCTCTTCAAGATGATGATTGTGGGATACGTGGCATTCACTCTGATAGATTACATCACCCCGGGTTCTCGCCACTACGAGGTATTGGGCATCGTTTCAATGTTGGGCATGTTTAATAATGTGCTGCCTAATCCTGACGACATCATCTGGCCGGGTCCTTACTGGTTCTTCGGTCTGATGCTGCAGTTATACATCGTATACCGCTTGTTTCTCTATCGCCGTCATTGGGGATGGACGGTGGGACTGATGCTTATCTGCATCGGCATCCAGCTCATCCTGGGCTTCGATAATCCAGAAAGCGAGGCGATGAACCGCTACCGCTACAACTTCATGGGCGGCATGCTGCCATTCGGACTGGGCATCCTCTATGCCCGCTATGGCGAGAAGATACTCATGACCTTTCATTCGCCTATCACCAATTTCTTCGGCTGCATCTTCTGCATCTCGCTGATTTACAGTTTGAGTCTTAACATGATAGGATGGACCTTTGTTCCGTTCTTCATCTGTCTGCTCTGCGTACTCGTGGCAGAGATGCTGCAAGACATCAGTTGGCTGTCAGGTATTTATAAGGTATTGGAGTGGATGGGCAGCATATCAGCCGCCCTCTTCGTGAGTCATCCGATTACCCGCAAAATCTTCATTCCTATCAGTCGTCATGGCGACATCTATGCCGGATTGCTGCTCTACATCATTGCCAGCATCTGCATAGCGTGGCTCTTTACCCAACTGATGAAGAAAATTCCGAATCCGAAGTACTAAACAAAGAGACAACCCATCATGCCAACACTCTCAAATAAGAATATAGTTATGACCATTGCTTCCCTGGCAATGGTCATAACCTTTATTGTTTATATAGAACATCATCATTGCCAGGAACAACTGTTGGCTCTATCGGGTGCCATCAGCAGTATCATGGCAAATGTCACGCATAGCAACAACCTCAATCTCCTGCTCATCGTCTGCATCATCGTTGTCGCCCTGTTAGATATCATCATCTATGCTTATCAAATGAACCAGAAGAAAAGTTTAACGATAAGAAGAATGAAAGGTGATATGAACGAGATACAGGCAGAAATAGCAACAACAAAAGACAATTTCACCCAAGAACTGGCTGAAGTATCCCGAAAACTGGAATCGCTCATCAAGAAAGACCAAACCGTAATCAACAGACAGAAAGAAGAACTAGCCAGCAAAAACAACAGATTAAAGGAACATACAAAAGACATCGCAGCCATTAGTGACGGTTTAAAAAGCCTGTATTATATTCTGAATGATGAAGAGGATCTCAAGTTAGACAAGCAGCAGATAGAAAACATCACCAAATGCTACAGACTGATAGACGAAGACTTTGTTTCTCTTCTTGAGCATTTAAAGGGGAAACCGATCACCCCTAAAGAAGAGATGCTTAGCATTCTTTGGAGAATCGGAAAGGACAAGGAATCCGTGATGAAGATTCTAGGACTATCCAAAGACGGCTATCGCCAATTGAAATTTCGCACGTTGAAAAAGCTCAAGCAAGAAACTTCATTCAAGCGTTTTTGTGATAATCTGGAGTAATTATTCAAATCATTTGATTTCATATCGTTTGGATATCAATGATTTACAAGAAACGCTCTATAACATGCTATTGCATATTCCAAAAGAATCTGTTACCTTTGCAGTCAATTATTCACTCAAACCAAAAAGAAAATGACAGATATTCTTGTTCTTACATTGACCCTTCTCATCGCTTGGGGTGCCTATACTCTAGTAGGCAAAAACAGCAATGAAAAAAGCAAAGGCATATTGAGTCTGGCTTATATCTTCTGCATCATGACCGCCATGGAATATTACCAGGGAGGCATTGCGGGATGCATCGTTATCCTAAGCATTTCACTCGCACTCATATTCCTTCGTTATTTATGGAAGTCAGGACATAAACTTCCATGGACTATCACTCTTCTTGCCGAATGGACCTTCCCCATCGTTTTCTATAACACACTGGATAGATTCAGCGGACTATCCAGCGGAATATGTTTGGCAATTACACTTGCATCCACCCTCATAGGATTGGGAATTATCGTTTTTATCATCTTCAAACAAGAAAAATAACTCCTTTCATTTCGTTGAATCATTTTTTTTATGTATTTTTGCACAGAAGTATATAAAAACAAGAATGAATTGGAAGATTAAAGACATAGAACTGGCGAATATCAGCAGATTTCGCGGAGAATTGATGGGAGCGGCGATGCTCTTCATCATCCTCTTTCATGTGGCATTGCCTAGGGAAGACGCCTTCTACGGACTCCGAAGGATGGGCAATGTAGGAGTAGATATGTTCTTATTCCTCAGCGGAATAGGACTGTGGTTCTCGTGGATGAAAACTCCTTCGGCAAGGCATTTCTTCATCCGCCGCTATCTGCGCATCTATCCCACCTGGCTCATCATCGCCTGTCTTTTCTATATTCCTGGCTTTCACGGCGGAAGCACCTGGAATTGGATCAATCTCTTTGGCGAGATAACCATCAACTGGGGATTCTGGCTGCACGACGAGCTTAACTTCTGGTATATTCCTGCCACGATGATGCTCTATCTCTTTGCCCCTGCCTACATGGAACTCATCAAACGGCATCCTATCTACCGATGGCTGCCGGTGGTGATGATTATGTGGTGCATCCTGGTACAATACGTTACGCCCATCCATCATGCCGTAGGACATCTTGAAATATTCTGGAGTCGTGTACCTATCTTCTTCATCGGCATTAACATGGGAGAGATGGTGCGACAGAAACAGACGCTGGATGGTGCATCGATATGGATGATATGGCTCATGTTCCTGATGACCCTGATGGCAAGCATCTTCCTGGAGCAGGAGAAACACGGCATGTTTCCACTCTTTCTGGAGCGCATGCTCTACATCCCGCTCACCATCACCAGCATCCTGCTGCTCAACCGTATCTTCCGCCGCACTCCCCATTGGTTCAACCGAAGCTTTATGCTTGTAGGAGCACTCAGTCTGGAATGTTATCTTATCCATATCCACTTTGTACTCAAATACATAGAGCCTCATCATTGGGGCTATTGGCCTACCTTCTTTGCCTGCATAGGCATCACTCTGCCTGCAGCATGGATACTGAGTAAGATAGCAGGATGGATTTCCAGAGAATTATCTAAGATTATCAAATAAAAAAGGTTTTTATGAACGAGAATAAAACAAAAGATAGTAAAGGTTTTGCTGCCTTGATGCGACTGATTCGCCCCAAGCAGTGGATTAAGAACATGTTTATCTTCGTGCCACTTTTCTTTGGTGGTGCCCTATTTCATACCGATGCCTTGCTGGCTGGCTTGATTACCTTCATAGCCTATAGCTTTGCTGCATCGAGCATCTATTGCTTCAACGACATCTATGATGTGGAGGCAGACCGCCGCCATCCCGTGAAATGCCATCGTCCGATAGCATCGGGAGCGGTGAGCGTAAAACAGGCATACGGACTGATGTTCCTGATGTTTGCCCTCTCGATGGGAGCGTGCAGTTTGCTCGATTCATGGAAAACAATGGGCGTCATTGCCTTCTATTGGCTTTTAAATCTCTGCTATTGCGCCAAGCTCAAGCAGTATGCCATCATCGATGTATGCATCGTAGCCTTCGGTTTCGTGCTCCGTCTGTTGGCTGGTGGTATAGCCACCCAAATCGTTCTGAGTAAATGGATTGTGTTGATGACTTTCCTTATCACCCTCTTCATGAGTTTTGCCAAGCGCCGCGATGACGTCTTGCGAATGGAGAAGACGGGCGAGGCACCTCGCAAGAATACCAGCAGATATAACCTCACATTCATCAATCAGGCGATAACCATCACCGCCTCAGTTACCCTGGTATGCTACATCATGTACACCGTGAGCCCAGAGGTTATCGAGAATTTCCACACAGAATACCTCTATCTTACCAGTGTCTTCGTATTGGTAGGCTTGCTGCGCTACATCCAGATAGCCGTGGTTGACCAGAAAAGTGGCGACCCTACGAAGATTATTCTGCGAGACAGAATCACCCAGTTTATCGTCCTCGCCTGGCTACTTTCATTCCTCTTCCTTATCTATATAGAATAAGGAGAGCACATCTTTATAAAAGAGTACATCTTTATAAAAGAGCACATTTTAAACACGGAAAAAGAAATGAAGAAGAAATTATATTGTTTCGATTTCGACGGAACCCTCACCACGAGCGATACATTGCTTGAATTCATCAAGTATGCCAAGGGAAAGGGACGCTTTCTGATGGTATTCCTGATGTATAGCCCCTTACTGGTGCTGATGAAGCTGCACCTTTATCCTAACTGGAAGGCAAAACAGCAGATTTTCGCCCATCTCTTCGCCGGAATGCGCATCGAGAAATTTGATGCGCTCTGCCGTGGTTTTGCCGAAGAGAATCAGCATCTGCTCCGTCCCAAAGGTATTACTTTGGTACATGAAGCATTGGTTGCAGGGGCAAAAGTATTCATTGTCAGCGCCAGCATCGACAACTGGGTACGCCCTTTCTTTGAGATCCGCAACCTGAAAGGCATCCAGGTTTTGGGTACTCAGATAGAGGTAGTAGATGGCAAACTTACAGGCTATTTCAAGTCGAACAATTGCTACGGCAAGGAGAAGGTGAACCGCATTACAGAGGCACTAGTCTCTTCGCAAGCATCACATTCTGAATCTGCAAAATCTTTCGAGCGTTCTGAATATGAGATAGAAGCCTTTGGAGATAGTCGTGGCGACAAAGAGATGCTTGCCTTCGCCGACAAGGGACACTTCAAACCATTCAGAGAATAATAAACTTCCTGTTACAGAAAATAACATGATAAGAAATACTGAGAATATAACATGAAAAGAAATACAGACCTCGACTTGATACGAGCCATCCTCATCATTCTCATGATATTGATTCATATTGTGAGTTTCGGCAATACATACCCACATCTGAAGGCTGGCATTCTCTCGTTTATGATGCCTACCTTCCTCATCATCACGGGTTATCTTGTCAATATCGAGAAAACCGGAAGACAGATGAGAAACTATCTGAAATGTCTCGCCCTGCCCTATGTCATCATGGTGACAGGATTCTCAGTCCTCTCCTATTATATGCCGGTGAGAGATGGCATCACAGAGCTCTCCCTCTCCCAGATAGGCGAGAAAATCTTCATCACTTCCATCGGGCCCTATTGGTTTATCCAAACTATGATTATCTGCGGAACCCTCTATTACTTCAGCTTCCGTGGAAGGAATTGGAATGATTTACACAAGAATTATACAAAAAGAGATACCTATGCCAGCCTTTTCGTCTTCGCACTTACGCTGCTCCTGATATCAGAAACTCCAGCCCTATCGGCAAGTGCGGCTGCCTATTATTTCATCGGTGTAGTTATCCGACAGAGCAAGACGGAGTGGAGCAAGCTGTTCCGCCACGAATTCTTCGCCATTTTCCTGTGGATTTATCTGCTCTACCGCGATGACTGGTACGACTGGGGCAACCTGGCCATCGTCTTCTCCTGCTGGTGCTGTATCAGTTGCCTGCTGTTCCTGCAACACCTGCTCGATATTCCAGAACGCTTCAAGGATTTCAGTCCCATGATAGAAAAAGTGGCAAAGGTGACCAACAGAATCAAGGACACCTTATTATATATAGGGCGCAACACGCTGCCTATCTATCTCTTCCACCCCATCTTTACGATGGCTGCGAAGTTCTATCATCCCCTCTTTGCCTGGGATCCGAGCGAGATTTCGTTTGCTGCCGTCACCGTTATCCTTGCCATTATAGGCAGTCTGCTCATCGCCAAGGTGATGGAGAAGACCAAACTGGCTTATCTCTTCGGAAAAGGGAAATTATTAAGATAAATCCAGACAGATCAATATTTTGTAGAAAGAATATTTGCTAAATACAGGAAAAAGGCGTATTTTTGCACGCCGAAAAAGATAAAACGATGAATATCAAGAACAAGATAAACAACATGGATGACTCCAAACGAGAGAAGTTGGGCGAAGTCATCAGATTCGGCATTGTAGGCGGACTAGCCACAGTGCTGCAATATGGCATCTACCTGGCCATCATGCCAGTGTTGAGCCATTTCATTCCACAATTGGGCGACCATACTCTGGCTACTGCCGCCAACACCATCGCCTATGTCGTGAGTTTCATCTTCAACTTCATCGCCAGTACCCGCTATACATTTAAGGTGAAAGCGAATGCCAAACGAGGAGCAGGATTCACACTCTCGCATGTCGTCAACTATTCGATGCAGACCATCTGCCTTAACCTCTTTGTTGGTCTGGGGCTAGCTAAACAATGGGCGATGATTCCAACGCTCTGCATCTGCATTCCTGTAAACTTCTTATTGGTAAGATTTTTCTTAAAGAAATAGAAAAGAGAAAGAAATGAAAAAGGTATTCGATATTTTTAGAATCAAGCGAGAGGAAAGAGGAGCGGCACTCGTGGCACTTATCATAGCATGTGCCCTCAACGCCCTGACTATCATCAAGTACTACGCTCAATTCTCGCAAATCACAGATAGCTATCATAAGCTTTTCGTCAAAACCTTCCATGTGGCAGGTTTCGACCCACTTACCTACAGCATTGTATCTCACTGGGACACAGAATACAATGTATATCGCCACCCGCTGCTGGCGTTCTTCATGTATATTCCCAACCAAATCAACCAAGCGTGTATAGAACTCACGGGAACAAATGGTGTCCAGTTGATTGTGGGAGCCATTCTGGTATTCTGTGCCTTCTATTCATTCATCTTCCTTTACAGGATATTCAGAGAAGTAATTGGTACCGAGCGCTTTGATGCCAACCTACTCTCTGCGTTCTATTTTTCATTTGCCTATGTGATGGTTTCGGCGATGGTACCCGACCATTTCATCATGTCGATGACGATATTGCTCTGTACGCTCTATATCACAGGCGTCTGCATCAAGAAAGGCAGAAAGCTCACCATCTGGCAAACCATCCTGCTCTTCGTATTTACCGCAGGTGTTTCACTCAACAATGGTTTGAAAACCTATCTTGCTGCTCTCTTCACCAACGGCAGGAAGTTTTTCGGAATCAAATACTTCCTGCTAGGCGTCATCCTGCCAGCTGCCCTCATGTGGGGCTTTGCAAGATGGGAATACCGTACCTTCGTATGGCCTAAGGAGATGGCCCGGCATGAGGCTAAGATGAAGAAAAACAAGGAAGCCACAGCCAAGATTTACCAACAGTATCGGGATACTGCTCAGGTAAAAGACTCGGCAAAGGTAGAAGCAGCCGTCAAGAAAATCATCAAAGACAAAGCACACGCCAAATATGTGCGCGACCATAAACAGATATGGAACAAGAACACAGGCAAGCCTATCGCCAAGGGCGAATTCATGAACTGGACCGATAAAACAACCTCCAGAGGCGAAACCCTGGTAGAGAATTTCTTCGGCGAAGGCATCATGCTGCACCAGAAGAACCTCCTGGGCGACGTATTACGCAACCGTCCGGTCATCGTGAAATATCAATCGCCCGTCAATTATGTGGTAGAGGCATGCATCGTTCTGCTTTTTGTACTTGGAATCCTTGCCGGAAGGAAGTCTAAGTTCCTATGGCTCACCATGACGTTCTTCCTGCTGGATGCCGCCCTCCACATCGGTTTGGGCTTCGGCATCAACGAGGTTTACATCATGACGGCACACTATATGTATGCCCTTCCTATCGCCATCGCCTTCCTGGCGCTCAAGGCAAAAGAAAAGAGCATCAAATGGGGATTCAGAGGATTGATGATCGCCATCACCCTCTATCTTTGGATAAGCAATGGCTATCTGCTGGTGAGCTACATGCTAGGATAAGAAGCCTGAACCACAAGAAGCTGTTATCCAAAAGAAGCCTTGATCCAATGGATGATATCCTCATGCTTCATATCAAACTTACGGGCAAAGAGGCGGTTGCTTTGCTTCAACTCCTCTTTGTCTGCTAAGGTCCAGACGTATGGATTCCCTCGTTTCCAATCAATGAGTCGCATGCAGCCTTCGTATTCATCTTTTTCTGAGTACAAGGCGGCTCTGAAGGCAGGATGGTTCCACACCAGGGTTTGTAAGAAGAATTCATCAGGACAGAATGTGTAATTGAATCTCTTCAACACAAACGGCTTCTGGCTCACCACATACTCCACGCATGCCTGCGTGATGCTCACCCAGTTGGCACCTTTGGCAAAATCCATCTTTGGGCGATGCAGGAAAGGCATAAGCAACATGGAAAGATATTTGTTGAGTCGCTTGGTGATGGCATTCAATGCCCCATACTTCGAACGGGTAAAACTCGTAAAGAGCCAATAGCGCATCATCTTCCTGCGGCAATCCCATTCAAATTCCGCACCATGATTAATGCCCACAAACTCCTTACCCTGATGCTCATCGAAGAACTGATGAATGTAATCCTGCGATTTAATAGGCAAATCCTGTCCACTCAGCAGATGGTAGTAGGCATAAGGTCCATGCTTCAAAGCCTCCTCGAAAAGCACATACTCCGCCTTAATCTGACTCAGATTTCCCCAACGCACATCTACCCTCTGTTTCAAAACAAAGAGGCGGGCCTTGGAAAGAGCCAGCGGTTCGGCACCATCAAGCATATTCGATTTCCGGTCGATATGCAGAAATATATCATTTCGCTCATCATCGAGCATCGACAGCAATACCCTAAGAAGCGGCAAGCTGCCATGAGCCATTATCAGGAAAGCATGTTTCATTGTTACTATCTTTATCTGTTTTACTGTTTCAAATTACCATATTCACATCATGGAAAACTCCATCAATATGGACGCAAAGATACATCAAATAAAAGAGAACACAAAATAAAACTCCGTTTTTATCTAAAAAAGCCACAAAATAAAGCTTATCATTTTGAAGATTCAGAAAAAACAATTACTTTTGCAGCGTTAAGCCGATAATGCCGGATGCATCTATCCGACAAAAGGAGAAATAGAACAAGAGAAAATAATCAGAAAATGAACAATATATTTAAGATTAAAAAAGAAGAAAGGCTCTTTGCCTTGATTGCACTCATCATTATCATCGCCTTCAATGTGCTGATGATAACCTATCATTTTGAAGATTTCGGCAAACCGAAGGCTGGATTCTGGACGCTCTTTACCAAGAACTTTCAGATTTCAGGTTTCGACCCATACACCTATCTTACCCTCTCGAAGTGGAAGGTGTATTACACGGAGTATCGCCATCCCATGCTCCCATTCTTCCTCTATCCTTTCTCGGTACTGAACGGTTGGCTGATAGAACTCACCTCAAGAAACTGGGCGACTACCATCGTAGCGGTGATGATGACTTTCTTCTCCACCTACTCCACACTCTTCTTCCGAAGAATTTTCAGAGAAGTGATGCAGTTGAAGGCAATAGACAGCAATGTGCTTACGGCAATGCTCTTCTCCTTTGCCTACGTGCTGCTCGTCACCTTTGTGGATGACCATTTCGGCATGTCGCTTTTCTTCCTGTCGATGACACTTTATATAGCAGGCAAGCAGCAGCTGGAACACAGAAGCATGCCTTGGTGGCAAAGTGCCCTGCTCTTTTTCTTCACAGCAGGCATCACGCTGAGCAATGGCGCCAAGACTTTCCTTGCTGCCCTCTTTACCAATGGAAAAAGACTCTTCCGTCTGAAATATCTGGCATTGGGAATCATCTTGCCTACCCTGCTGATAGGTGCTGCAGGCATTTATCAGAACAAGGCATTCATTATTCCTAATCGCCTGGAAGGAGAACGACTCGTTGCTAAGAAAGCAGCAAAAGACAGCACCTTTAGGGCAAAAATGGAACAGAAACAAAAGCACGATAAGGCTATCGCTGGCAAGAAAATCCAGAAACGAGGCATGCTTTCATGGGCTGATATGTCTATCTCCCGTTCTGAATCATTGGTAGAAAACGTTTTTGGCGAATCGCTTATCCTTCATAGAGAGCATCTGTTGGAAGATATCCACAGCCATCGCCCGATTTTCGTGAAATACCAGACTCCTATTCCTTATATCATAGAGGGTATCATCGTCGTTTTGCTGTGCATAGGCTTTTGGATGGGAAGAAAATCAGCCTTTCTCTGGCTCACAGCCTCATGGGTGGCATGCGATGCCTTCATTCATCTGGTAATGGGATTCGGACTGAACGAGGTTTATATCATGGCTGCCCATTGGGCGTTCATCATTCCAATCTGTATCGGATACATCATCAGAAGCTGTAAGGAGAAATATCTGCCTTATCTTCGTGGAGGACTCGCAGTCATCACCATCTTCCTGTTCTTCTATAACAGCACGCTGATATTCGAGTATCTAACAAGATAAAAAAGTATCTTAGATTAAAACCATCATGCTGAAAGTAAGTATCTTAACCCCTATCTATGGGGTAGAAAAATATATCGAACAGTGCGCCCGTTCACTGTTCGAGCAGTCGTATGCATCTATCGAATACATCTTTGTAGATGACTGTACCCCCGATAAAAGTATCGGTATCCTACAATCGCTTCTCAAAGAATATCCAGAAAGAGCACAACAGGTACGCATCATCCACCACGACAGAAACCGGGGCGTGGGTGCCGCAAGACAGACGGCATTGATGGCGGCTACAGGCGATTACCTTTTATTTGCCGATAGCGATGACATGCTGCCGAAAGATGCTGTAGAGAAACTGACCACAAAAGCCGAAAGCACCCATGCCGACCTGATTGATGGCGGCTACCGGGAATGGTGCGAAGGAAAAGCAGGAAGACTCCAAAAACCTTTTGACGTTTCTGATGAGAAACTACTCAAACTGCTCATTTGCCAGAACATCATCACCAATCGTCTGTGGGGCAGAATCTATAAGCGTTCGCTCATCATGGAGCACAGGATATTCTTTGAAGAGGGCATCAACTATGCAGAAGATCTTTTCTGGAATGCCCAGTTCATGTTTTATGGCAAAAAGGTGAACATCGAAGATGCGGTATATTACTATCGCACCGACAATGAGAATTCCTATAATCACAATATCTCCGAAAAGAATCTCCTGTCATACTTCAAGTCAACCCGCCGACTCATCGATTTTTTCGAGCAGAATGATAAGGAGCATCAGTATCTCAGGGCCACAGAGATAGGCATCGTCAATGCCTACCGCTGGGCGGCAAACGCACAGGTAGCCTTCGAAAAGGTGGATCAGGCACTCGCCTACAAGCCTAAGAGCTGCCTCATCCGCCTTATCATCAAGCTCATCAAAAAAGGCGTACCTGTCAAGAAGGTGAATCTTATTTACCTCGCTTACAGAAGGCTATACACTCTTCTAATATCTGCACCTTCAGCAGTTTCATGATACAGAAGTAGATGGTGGCTGAAACCAGCAGACGAACCAGCAGCAAGAGATAGATGTTCTGCAGGCTGCGGGTCATGAAATAGGTAACTACCATCGTGGCTGCCGCACAGAGCATGAATGGCAGTATATCCTTTGCCACATCCAGGAACCGCAATCCGGCAACACGCTTCAGCATCCACTGCCAGACCAAGAGCCAGGCTATAATAAACAAAGTGTAGGCTATCACCATGGTCTGGATGCCATATTGATGACAAAACAATACCAAGGCGAGCAAACCCACTACCTGACCGATGTTGCACCACATATACACATCAGAACGCCCCTTGCTGATAGCCAGGTTCTGATAGAGCGTATAAATCGGCATAAAGGCACCGCTCACACAAAGAATCTGCAACAGCGGCACGCTGGCTATCCATTTCTCATGAATCGTAATCAAGATGAATTCACGTGATACCAGGGTCAAGCCAAACATCAATGGGAAAGAAAGGAACGCCGTGAAACGGAGCATCTTTCTAAACACCATCAATTCGCGGTTCTTATCGTCCTGGATAGAAGCCAAGACGGGTTGCGCTATCTGTCCCACCGTATTGGCAACAAACGAATTAGCCTTGGTATCCCAGTTATAAGCCTGGCTATAGTTACCCACATCATTAATCGGATAAAATCGGCCAAACACAAAGGTCAAGACATTGTTGCTCACCGTATTGATGATATTGGTTACCAGAAGTTTCACGCTGAATCCAAACATTTTCCTCACGGGTCCGAAATCGATATGAAAGTTCGGGCGCCATCCCGTATAATAATATCTTCCGATATTCAACACGAGGATGAAGATAACCTGCTGCCAGGCAAGACTCCAGTAAGCCATCCCGTTGAATGCCAGCACCAATCCCACGACATTCGAACTAATCAAAGCCATGAAATTAACAATGGTTATCTCCTTGTTCATCATGTTCTTCATCATATACCCGTTTTGGGCGATACCAAACGAAGAGATGAAGAAACTCAGAAACACGAAGCGCGACAAGGAGGTGAGACAAGGCTGATGGAAGAAATCAGCTATCAGCGGCGCACAGAAAAAGAGCACCACATACATGGTAAGACTCACCAGGACATTAAACCAGAACACCGAATTATAATCGTTGTCGGTGGGTTTCCTGATATTCACCAATGCCTGGGTAAAACCGCTACTCTGCAGATTGCCCGCAATCAGGGTGAAAATGGTGAGGATGCCGATAATACCATAATCGGCTGGCGACAACAAGCGCGCCAAGAAGATGCCAAAGAGGATATTGAGAACCTGGGTGGAGCCACTGTTCATAGCTCCCCAAAACAATCCCTTGGCGGTTTTTTCCTTTAATGATTCTGCCATCGTTTCTATCTGATAAATATGGAATATTACTTGATTTTACTTTTTAAAGTGCAAAAGTAGCATAAATAGTTTGAAGTTCAAAACTTTTTGCTTACTTTTGCAGTCGTAAAACAGAAAAAATATGGATATTAAGAACATCAAGAAGGAATGGAACGCCACAATACTCGATATATTGAAGGCATTCATCGACATCTGCAACAAGTATCACCTCAGATATTACTGTTGTGCCGGCACCGCCATCGGAGCCGCCCGTCACCACGGAATGATTCCCTGGGACGATGACATCGACGTGCTGATGCCACGCCCCGACTACGACCGTCTGCTCGAAATCGCCAAACACGAAGACTTTGGCAAATACGAGGTAGTGACTCCCTACAACAACGAATCGTACCCTCTGTATTTCTCCAAACTCGTGAATCGCGAAACCACTCTTATTGAGGAGAAGGAGCGTCCCTGCATCATCGGTCTTTACGTAGATATCTTCCCTCTTGATGCCACCGACGATGACCTGGAAACGGCGAAGGCTCTGTATCGCAAATACTCAAAGACCATCAACCGTCTGAACGCCGTAACCACTCACAACACCTTCATCGATTACATTTCCCTGCTCCTGCACAAGGAAACCTGGGGCCGGTTTGCCATCAAGACGCTTGCCTTCTTCTGCCGCAGCAAGATGCGCCACCATCTTATCCAGCAGATGGACGAGATGAGTCATCGATATGACTTCGACAAGGCGAAGAACGTACTGGTGAATACGGGTTCCTACCATTACAAGGAGATTTTCCCGAAGGAATGGCTTGGCAAGGGAAAGAAATTTCCATTCGAAGATACCACCGTCTTGCTGCCGGAACAGGCAGATACCTATCTGCGCCACTTCTTTGGCGACTATATGAAGTTCCCACCCGTAGAACAAAGAGTGGAAAAGCACCTGCGCTACTATCTTAACATGGAAAAGAGAGAAACGTGGGACGAGATTAAAAGAAAGCTATAACACAAGAGAGGGTGTGTCATAAGCTTCTTAGGATATAGATAAGGCACGGATTACACGGATTACACGGATTTATAGTGCTAATATAAGTAAAGCGATTATCATCTCTCTTAAAAATCCATGTAATCCGTGTAATCCGTGTAATCCGTGCCTAAAAGCTGTAAAGGACTGACTTTATGATACACCCTCATTTTATTCAGATGTGCTCTTTCCCACATCCTGCAAGGTATGTCCAAAACCTTCTTCCACATCAAAAAGCGGTCTCCAGCCCAAAGCCTTGAGCTTATCCGTATTAAAGGTTGCCTTGGTGATAGGCGTGGTATTGCCCTGCTGCGCATCCTCCTCAGGAATATCAAACACCACCTTCCTATTCGCTTTCCTGGCTATCAGCTCTGCCAATTGGCGGATGGAGATATTTGATTCAGAATGCGCCACATTATAGGCATTGCCCCTTTCACCATCCAGCAAGAGGCGCAGGATGGCATGGGCAGCATCCACCACATAGAGCCATGACCGGAAAGCCTCTCCCTTACTCTTCAGAACGATATCCTCACCCTTCAGGACATTGCGGATAAACTGGGCATATACCCTATTATCGCTCTCGGTAAAGCCTGGACCATAAGTATGACTCAATCTGGCTATCACCACATCGGCATCATACTCTGCTCCGTATGCCATGCAAAGCGTCTCTGCAGCTCGCTTAGACGATGGATAGCAGGCACGCACAGAGGCACAATCCACATATCCGCTGCTCTTCTCGGTAAACTCAGAACCATCGCCTTCGCCATAGATCTCGCCGGAAGAAACGTAAACCATGCGCTTCATGCGATGTCTCAATCCATATTCTATGAGATGGGACACACCATTGATATTGGCTTTCATCACCTCTACAGGTTCCCGACTGAAGAAATTAGGACTCGCATTGCTTGCCGCATCTATAATGTAATCCGCTCCCTCAGCCAACTCATCATACACAGATTCCACCATCATTCCATTCATGCTCTTGATGACAGGCTGGGTGACATCTATCTTTGCAAAAAAGAAAGACTCATCTTCCCAATAAGCCGCAAACTTCTGCTGGGCACGTTCCTTATTACGACCAGCAGCAATCACTTTGTAGCATCTGGCTGGATTCTGCATCAGCACATCCACAATGCAACCTCCTACCAATCCCGTGGCACCCACCACAAGAATGGTCTTGTCACGCAAACGCTCCAAGTCTAATCCATCCTGGAAAAGACGGGTTATATCTTTCTGATAAGATGAAAAATCTAACATAAATCTAACAGTTGCCTAACATTTCCAACTTTAATCCATATTCTCATATAAAAGAGAACCATACTCCAACGTTATTTGAGCCAAGACTCCGGCTGAACCTTCATCAAAGCTTTCAGAATTTCCAGATCCTCCACAGTAGTAATCTTGATGTTCTTTTCTGAGCCAGGCACAATATGCATCTGTCTGCCTCCCAGTTCCGCCATCAAGGTACAGGATGCCACCGAATTGGTGATGCCTTTCTCCTTGGCTTCCTCATGGGCTGCGATGAGGTTTCCCAACCGGAAAGTCTGAGGTGTCTGGGTACGGATTAACTTATCACGAGGAATACTTGTATTAGTCGTGAAACCATCCTCACTCTCCAGGATAGCCTCTCTACATTTGATACCCGTAATGGCATAACCGTACTTTTGGCAGATGGCGATATTGGATGAGATGATGTCTTGCGACAAGAGTGGGCGCACGGCATCATGCACCAAAACCAGGTCATCGTCACCACAGCCCATTTTCTTCAAGCCGCAGATACCATTATGGATAGATTCCTGACCATTGCTGCCACCAGGGAATATCCATTTCAGTTTAGTGATGCAAAACTGATTGGCATAGGATTGCAACACGGTTTCCCAGCCCGCCAGACACACCACAGCAATTCCCTGAATATCGGGATGCTTCTGGAAAGCCATCATCGTATGAATGATGATAGGACAATTATCAACATGCATAAACTGTTTTGGGATATCTTGTCCCATACGATTGCCAGAACCTCCGGCTATGATAAGTGCATAGTTCATATCTTATATCTTTAAAATGAATTATTTCTGAATGATTCTTGCAGGATTCCCCACTACAGTTGCTCCATCAGGCACATTCTGGAAGACTACGGCTCCAGCCCCTATCGTTACATGATTACCAATGCGGACAGCACCAAAGACAGTTGCTCCCGTATAGATTTTCACATCATTTCCTATGGTAGGCCTGCCGCCCTTACCATTTCCCAACGTCACCATCTGCAGGCAATAGAAATCATCACCTATGGAGTCGGCATTGAGATAGGTGGCATAACTATGTTCAAAATGTGCTCCTTTTCCAATATGCGGGCACCAGATAGTCATGGTTCGTTCTGGCGGCAACAGCCAACTGATGAATACCGAACGATACTCTCCCAGGCGATAATAGAAGAGATTACGGAAACTTCTTTCACGAGTGCAAGCCTTGATGAAGTTCAGTATCGTTGGCTTTTGGTCCTGCACCTTGAGCAAATCAAGGTCTATCTCCTTCTTGTGAAGCAGATACATGGCTATGTGTGGGATCATTCTCACCGCAGAAGCCGATAATATGATAGTTTGTGCTATTGGATTCATGTTGCAAAGATACAATAAAATATAGAAACCATCATGCTTTTCACAGAAATTATTACTTAAGTAATCCTAAAACAATAAAAAAGCGCCAGTCTCCCGACTGACGCTTCCTTAATTTATCAAATATCGCTTACCAGATGTTACTCTCACCTGAAAAGCCTATTCCTATTAAATTTAAAAACTAAAGTTATTTACAATTGTCTAAAACATGAATATGAAAGTTATTTTTTATTTGAGTAATACTGTTTTATACGAATCAATTATTCCTGCCATCAAGTACAAGCCCAATGCAAGAGTTATCTTTTCAAGTGCAAAGATAGGAGAAAAAATCGCAATATAGGGGTAAAATCTGTTTTTTAGAGGGTAATAATTGTTCACCACCCATATTTAAACAGCAAAAATAACCCCCATAGTAAATTTATCCACCTATTTTTTGAATATACCTCGCACCACGAACCAGGCATGAACCACCAAGGTGGTGATAATGCCATAATTATTCCTCATCACCACGAAGCGTTCCTTGAGCGAAGCCTTATGATTCTGTATCGACATCCCCCCATCCAGATAGTTGGTGATGACGGCATTGACATTGCGTAAAGGCAGATGGCGACGTTCTGCCTCTTTCATGATGCGGATACACCAATCCACATCAGCCGAAAGCCGATAGTGTAAATCATAATGCACCTCTCGGGCAATATCGGTACGGGCATAGAACGACTGATGGCACACCAGCATTCCCCATTTAAACGAACGCCAGGTCAACTTCTTGGGAGGAGTGAGACGACGATGGCGTAGGAAGCACCCCTCATCATTCACAATATCGGTATCACCATAAAGCACACCAGGCAAGATTTCTCCTTCGCCTACGCAGCCTTCTACATACTCCAAGGTGTCTTCCGAAGGAAACACGTCGCCCGCATTCAGAAACACGAGATAGTCACCCGTGGCTCTATCAATGCCCTTATTCATGGCATCATAGAGACCTTTGTCGGGTTCTGAATAGACAACAATCTCATGGGCATTCTCCCCCACTTGCGCCTTATGCTGATATGCCTTGACCATTGCCAGCGTCTTATCCTTAGACACGCCATCGATAATCAGATGCTCCACATTGCAATAAGTCTGCTTATTGACGCTATCCAATGTACGCTGCAATACACTTTCGGCATTAAACGTACAGGTAACTACGGTGAATTTTATCATAGATGATAGTTTTTGTAGGCCAATGCCTGATTATACACCTCTATATATCTAAGTGCCACTGAATGCTGCGAGTAGCATTGGGTCACCTTATGCAGGCAAGCCTGCTGCAAGTTCTTCATATCGGCTTCTTCCAATACCCAATGAATGCCCTCTGCCAAATCATCAGAATCCCGATAGTTGGCCACATAGCCGGTCTTCTGATGGTCTATCATCTCAGGGATACCACCCACCTTAAAGCCCACACTAGGCACACCACATGCCATAGACTCCATGATGGTGTTTGGCAAATTATCCTCCAGAGAAGGCAGAACAAAGACATCAACGGAATTATAGATATTCACAATTTGCTTCACATCGCTCACATAGCCCAGGGAATAAGAAGGCAAAGACAATTCTATCTCCTCGGAATGCCCTCCCAAGATGGCAATAGCCGTATGCTTCACCATATCCGGATATTTCTTCACCAACCTGTCTATCGCCTCTACGAAATACTTCATTCCCTTTCGCTCATCCGTTACACGCTGAGAAACAAAGAGAATGATACGCTTGTCGGCAGGCAATCCGGCACGCAAGCGTGCTTCAGCCTTGTCTTGCGGACAGAACACATGTGTATCAATCGGATTCGGAATATTAGTAATGCGCTGACCTACGAAGAGCGCACTCTTCTTGGCCTGTTGCTCCAGCCATCTGCTGCAACTTACGAAATGAATGTTGGCACCATGATACAGTTCCTTCTTGCGCCCGAATATCTTGGCAGAAACGTCGTTCTTGCTTCCCTTATGAGGCAAGAGCGGGCAACTTCCACAGGATGAGGCATAGCGGTTGCATCCACGGGCATAATGACAGATGCCCGTAGCAGCCCAAAGGTCGTGCATAGTCCACACCACCGGTTTTCCACTCTTCAAGATCTTCCGGATGCTTTTCAATGAGAGCATACCCTGGTTGATCCAAGAAAGATGGATGACATCTGCTTCCTGAAACTCACGAAGCTTGGTAATATCCGATCCTGCCGTTGCCATATCTACTTCCCAAAGATGATGCTTCGAGAAATGAAGATGCCAGAATACGCACCAACGCTCCCACAGGAAGTTCCAGCGCAACTTGGAGGAACGGGGCAAACTGACAACGGTTATGTCATCAGTCTCCTTATCACGCACCAGCATCTTAGCCTTAACACCATTGTTGTTAAGGGCATCCATCAGGCGATTGGCAGCTACAGCCGCACCGCCTGTCTTCTCACTTGTATTTACTATAAGTACTCTCATCTTCTTATAATAGCTTTTATTTATAGCTTTCAGTTGCAAAGATAACGAAAAAAAATGTGCTAACAAAAGAAATGAAGGCTTTTCTTTCAAGATTCGCCTCAAAAAGTGGGATGACAGTCAATAAGACTAGTAATAAAACCTTTTATCACTAATAGAAAAAGTTATGTTCCTTAGAAGAAAGTTATGTTCAAAGCTTTTGAACTTAAGTTCAAAGCCTTTGAACATACGTTCAAAAGCTTTGAATATACATTCAAAGGTTATGAACAAAGATTGAGATAAGCCTCAAGCAAAAAGGTGATGAACCAAGATTGAGATAAGCCTCAAGCAAAAAGAAACATGCCACAACTCTCAACGAGCTGTGGCATGCACTTATGTTTAACTTAAAAAAATCTAATCAAAATAGTCTCACGACCTTCTCAATTATCTGTTAAACAATCTACCTTAAAACCTAATAACTAAAAACCTAAATCTATTACTACTAACCTAAACAATCTATTAACCTTTTGACGGTGCAAAGATACGATGATTTTTTCTATTTACCAAATGTTTCATCAAAAAAATGCTTCCTTTTTGAATATTTTTTGATTTGCATCAAAGGAATTGCTATAAATCAATAGTTCTTAACACCTTTTGAGTGTAATTATGCCCTTTGTATCAACACGGTAGCATAAGCAGAGATTCCTTCCATTCTTCCCGTAAAGCCGAGCTTTTCGGTGGTTGTTGCCTTAATGGAAATCTGATCCTCATCCACTCCCATCACTTCTGCCAGACAAGCCTTCATGGCTGGCACATGAGGATTGAGTTTTGGGCGTTCGGCGCAGACTGTGGCATCGATATTGCCCAAGGAATATCCCTTGGTAGCAATCAGGTCCATAGTCTTCTTGAGCAATATCTTGGAATCCACATTCAGCGTCTCTGCTGCCGTATCAGGGAAGTGATAACCGATGTCGCGCATATTGGCAGCACCCAAAAGTGCATCGCAAATGGCATGTATCAATACATCAGCATCGCTATGACCCAGCAATCCCAACTCATAGTCTATCTTGATTCCTCCGAGCCACAAATCGCGGTTCTCCACCAGTTTGTGGACATCATATCCAAATCCTACACGTATATCCATATTATATTTCTCCAAAATCTATAAATTATCAACTATAAACTATTAACTATCAACTTAAAGAACTATCTCTTAAAAAGGTCCTTCAAACCATCCATATCGAATGAAAGAGTGAAGCGCAAGGTCTGGTCCAATGGGTTACTCTTGGCAGTAGCCACCACATAGGCAGCATCCAGCGAGAAGACGTTCATCTTGAAACCGGCACCCACGGTGAAGTACTTACGGTTACCCTTGCTCTGGCTCTCATGGTGATAACCGGCACGAAGCGCAAACTTATCGTTATAGATATATTCAGCACCTAAACCATAGTTGATTTCCTCCAGCTCCTCCTTGAAACCGCCAGGAGCATCGCTGAAACTCTTGAAGATACCGCTGATACCCGAAATATCATTATACTCACGGTGCACACGCTCATCATATTCCAAGTTATCCTCTCCCTCTTTCTGAGCAGGAACGGTAGGAACCAGATACTTATTGGCATCGGCAGAGATCGTGAAACGGTTGTACTCGTCAATAGGAATCATCAGGGATGCACCCAGACGCATGTTGGTTGGCAGGAACTCACCATACTCTTTACCGCTGAAAGTAATCTTACTACCGATGTTAGAGATATTCAAACCCACACCCAACTGGCACTCACGTGGTCCGATATTGATATAGTTCTGATAATAAGCAGCAATATCGGCAGCAAAGGCTGAAGCTGGAGAGTTCTCCTCCTTATAGTCGAAACGCAAGTCGGAATAAATCCAGCGGATAGCTGCAGCCAGAGAGAACTTCTCGCTCAGCATCATAGAGTAAGCCACATCCAGCGACATCTCGTATGGGTTGACGGTCTCGGCATTGGAGTTCACAGTAGGATCACTGGTATATACCTCACCCATGTTGAAATAGCGGAGAGAGGCTGACACGGCACTATAGTCTCCGATGCGATAGTAACCCGACAGATAAGCCAGGTTCATATCGTTGACCAAGGAGCGCAGCCATGGGGTAAAGTTCAAAGCCACTCCTGCCCTTGAAATCGTAAACGGATACTTGGCTGGGTTCCAGTACTGCGAATTCACATCCGGATCGGTAGCCGCACCCACATCTCCCAAACCGCCACCACGGGCATCAGGAGCTATGGTCTGCGAAATCACCGCATAGTTCACCGGATTGAAAAGAGACTCTTTCGTATCGTCATCTTTCGCACTTGCATTCAATGCGAACACAGAGAGCAAGCTTATGGCGAATATCTTGATTGTTCTTCTATTCATCATTTCTTATATTATTTATTGTTTCATTATTCTTTCTTATTATTCAAGCACTTACCTCATCTGGAAAGCTTATCTCACAACTATCAGTTTTCTTGTCTTCGAAGTGTAACTGCTTCCTTCAGAAGCCACCTTCACCCGATACAGATAAACACCCGTACCCAATGGTCGTCCGCCATCTACCGACAGGTTCCATCTCATTGTATAGGTATCAGATGTAGGGATTCCACTCTCAGCATGACGCCAGAGCTGTCTGCCTGATGTATCAAAGAGTTCGATAACCACATCCATGTTGCTCTCCCTTCTATCATGCGATACGATGAAGGTGGTAGAGGTCTTTGCCGGATTCTCTGTCACACCAATATCGAAGAGCGACGGACGCAAGCCTGACACCACATTGAAGTTGAGCGTTGTGGCAGAACTGTTGTTCTGGATGTCCCAAGCTCTGAAGGTAAGCTGATGCTTGCCTGGTGCCAACTCAGGAATACTATAATAGGTAGAACCACTGGTATAGGTACCGAAATCGTAGGTGAAATGATCATTAAGATTGTAAGTCTTGGTCATATCACCATCAATCACCAACTGCAAATCGTGACCGATACCACTTCCTGCAGCATTGATGCCATCCCTATCCGAAAGCTTAGCCACAAAGAATGGAGTGGTATTCACATCGCCTCCATCCACAAATGATGGCGAGTTAAGATAACAGTAGATAGATGGACCGATGGAATCGTTTCTTGATTCTACGCTACCCCCCACCGTAAACTTTTCACTGGTTCCATGAGCTCTCATCGTCTTATCATTGCTGATGGAATAAAGGTTCAGCAATCCCGTAGCATCCGAATAGTTGATATCCTTTGGAACGGCAAAGCTGAAAGAGAACTTTCCGTTTGATACGCTGTCAGAGCCCTGATAGAGCGTTTTCTGGCGATCATAGAACTGGAAGGCTTCCTCTGCTTCTTTGGTGTCATTCAGCTTACAGGTAATGAGTTCTCTGGAATCTCTCACCGTAGCAGTAACCACGCCCTGATAGTCAGTCTTTCCTTCAATATGTCCGGCAATCCTGGCTATCGATCCAGCCTTCAATTTCGGCATCGTATCAGTACGTTCGCAAGCAATGCCATTGATAGAATCGAGCACCACCTTCATGGTAGGGAAATTCAACGACAAGGCAGGATCACCCAGCAAAGAATATTGCAGATGGTTTTGCGTGCGATCACTCTCACCTTCTTTCGCTGCTCCGGTCATCACATCATTCTGTGCCAACCGGTGGGCTTCGCCAATAGTGATAGGCTTGCCATTCACCGTGCTCAACACACGGCGCATGAATGCACGGTTAATATATTTGTTCTCCTGGGCAAACACGGTACGTGTGGTACCATAGAAAGCCACAGCTCCTCCATTTGCATTCAGCAAGGCGGTCTCGCCAACCGTAGAAACCACGCCATCGAATGGCATAATGTCGCAGGAAGCCGTTACCCACAAAGGCAAGTTAGCATTACGGAAGTTTTCAAAATCCGTTATCGAGAGCACTGCTTCATGCGATATCTGCGTCTGACTTCCGTGTCCGGCATAATCCATAATCAGGGCACCCGCGTTTTGCTGCTGCTTGATGATTCTAGTCACCTCCGGATAGGTATTACCCGTAGAAGAGGTCTCTCGGGTATAAGCGTCCCACATCACCTTCTTTACCAGATAGTCAGGATAAAGCGTAGCCACATCATCAGCCACTTCATTCGCATCCTTCATGTGGAGGTTGTCGTTACCGTCGTCACCCATGAACATCAGGGTGTTCTGCCAGGCACCTGCATTTTCGTTCTTCATATAGTTGATGGTCTTATCAACCATAATCTTGGCTTCTTCGGCTGTAGTCACAGGGAATCTTCCCACGGCAATATCCTGCAACTCCGTTTTAGGATCTCCGCCTTTTCCTTCGCCGATGATACCCAGCCAACTATCGCTTACATAACAGTATACCTCACTGAATGAGTCTTCACTCTCATGACAGAGCAGATAGTCGTCAGGATTCAGTTTGCGGCAATCGGATGTAAGCATTCTATTATCCCACACGCAATCTCCGAAAAGCAAGAGATATTTCGGCATATCTTCTGCCTTGGTTGCCTTATCGGTCAACATACGCAGATAGCGGCGATAGGCATTGGCATCTGGGGTTCCACTGGAGAATTCATTATACAGTTCATCAGCAGGAACAATGTTCACACGGAGACTATCATGGCTTTCGTGGAATTCCTTCAGTCTCTGAGCCTGCTTCAACAGTTTCTGAGATGTAGGAATGATGATGACCATATCAGCCGAAGGATCTGCATGATGATCCTGGTTGGTGATGCCATAAACATACTGGGCAGCAGGCACCTGCTTTCCAAATCCTATAAATGGCATTTCGGCTTTCCAACTAACGGAAACATAATCCAAGCGCACAGGACCTCCCGTCAGCGGCTTGATGGAAATCGTATCTTTCTCCTTTATATCGGAAAAGATATAAACAGCACTTTTCACCACACCCTTGGAATAAGAACCTCCCGAACTGTTGATAGGGAGTTTCAGGGTCAGCGTCTCCAAAGCGGTTCCATTCCTGAGAATTGAAACCGTACTGTTGATACCTGAGCTTACTGCCACTGTCACCTTTCCACCCGGATTTCCCGTTTTATTGGTAATCACCACATTCTGGCTTTCTCCCACTTTCACGGCAGTTGGGTTGAAGAGATTCCTTCCTCCCGGGAACCAGCTGTAGCCATCCACCTCATAAAGCGAGTGATAATGTTCACTCTTTGGATAGTTGGCCTGCACAAAGGCAGCCGAATCTATCAAGGTAGGAGCTTCATCAGTCTGGGTAATGAAATAATAGCCATAATCAGAATATGGATTTCTAACACGAAGGTCGTTTTTCCAGCTCACAGGCCCACGTGCATAGAAATAATGCTTTCCATCCACCACACACTGTTCTACTTCCTTCAAGTCATCGGTCTCCTTGATATCGTTCGCATAAAGGGCCTCATTTTGCAGATTACCGCCATAGCCATAGATTTTCACCTTATTGATATCGGTAAAGCCAGCTCTACGCACCACATCCGTAGTCAGCTGATGCACACCTGTTTCACTCACTCTAATCTTAGCCCATTTCCCGCTTGCCAACACCGAGTGTGCTGCATAGATGGAATTAGCAGCATTACCTGCACGACTCTGCAGGCGAGCCTTGAGTTGGGCACGCTTCAAGGGGCGGGCTTTCACGTCCAGCATGAAGCTCGCCAAAACCTGATAACGATTGTTTCGGAATACCAAAGGAGAGAAAGCAACAACCAGCAAACCCTCTTTACGGCATTCAGTAACTTGCTGGTTGATAGCCACCTGCTCAGGGAGCGCAGCTCCCGAGAGGCGGTTATAGTTTACAATATCGGTAGCCGGCATATCCACATACTCCGGATATTTCACCTCTACCGTATAAATAGAGTCTTGATAAGCTCCTTGCAGGGGGAAGGAATACACAAATTGAGGCAACACCGAATCTACCTTCACTTCTTGCGAGGTGAGGTTAAAGAATTTCTGTGCCGAAGCAGGCATTGCCATCGCCATGAGGCACAACCATAGTCCGAAGATTTTCAAAATCTTATTTCTGTTCATATATTCCTAAGCAAGGATTTTAGATCCATCCCATAAAGGGACTTCAATTCGATTATTTACAATGAAAGTCGAGCACCTTTCTATCTTCCAGATAGCCCTCCAGGTGGTCGTCAATCTTCACAGGGCCACAGCCTGTGGGACAACCCGTATAGAGCAGGTCTCCCGTCTTCAGCGTGAAGTACTGACTGATGTACGAGATAATCTCATCCACCTTGTAGAGCATATCGCTCGAACAGCCTTCCTGCACATTCTCACCATTGATGTTGAGATGGAAATGGATGGCCTGGATGTCGCGGAACTTCTGGATATCTACCCATTCGCCGATGGCGGCAGATCCGTCAAATCCCTTGGCAAGTTCCCATGGCTGTCCAGCTTCTCTCAGTTTCTTCTGCATCTCGCGTGCCGTAAAGTCGATGCCCACGGTCACTGCGTCATAGTAGCGATGGGCAAAGCGTTGTGGAATGGTCTTGCCCAACTTGCAGATGCGCACCACCAGTTCGGTCTCATACTCTATTCTTCCCAGATGATCCGGGATGAAGAAAGGCTTGCCGTTGTTGAGCAACGCCGAATCGGCCTTGGTAAAAATAACAGGACGCTCTGGTTTAGATAACGTTCCATGCAGCGATTTATTGTGTTCGGTATAGTTCATACCGATAGCAAATATCTTCATAACCCCAAAAATATATATAAAAAAGAAATGGGAGTTAGAAGCAAAGCTAAGCTTTAACTCCATAACTCCCGGATATTCTAATTTAACTATAAGTCAAATTAATGCTTGCTTTTGAGTAATGATTACTCAGCAGCAAGAGTAAAGCGCTGGTAAGCAACGATCTTGAGATCCTTGCTCTGAGAAGCGAGATACTGAGCAACAGTCTGCTTGTCGCCATCACCGAACTGGAACTCCTGGTCAACGAGGCAGTTCTCCTTGAAGAACTTAGCCAGACGACCATTAGCGATGTTCTGGATCATAGTTGGGTTCAAAGAAGCAGCCTTCTCCTCACCTACAGTCTTCTTGATGTTGCGAGCCTCCTCAGCCTGCTCAGGAGTCAACCAACCCTTCTTGGTGTTGCTCTCGATGTGATCCTCAGAGTCAACGTGAGCTGGGTTGATGCCAGCCTTCTTCAAAGCAGCGTTAACTGCCTTCTCTACGAGCTCCTCCTTAGTCTTGGCAACAGCAACCTCGAGCTCTGTCTTCTTTGTCTCCTCAGAAACAGAAGACTCGTCGAGAGCTACAGGGCGCATAGCAGCTACCTGCATAGCTACCTTGTGACCAGCCTCCTCGTTGTTCTCGTTGAGCTGAACCATAGTACACAAAGTGTGCTTGTTCATGTGGTCGTAAACCTCGATGTTATCACCCTCAAGAACGCAGTAGCCGTCGAGCTCCATCTTCTCGCCAGTGATACCAGAGCGCTGTGTAACAGCAGCCTGAGCATCAGACTCGCCAACCTTCAAAGCCTTCACCTCGTCGAGGGTATGAGCCTTGGCAGCGATAGCAGCGTCGAGGATGTCAGATGTCAACTTGATGAAGTCAGCACCGTTAGCTACGAAGTCAGTCTCACACTTCAGAGCGATGATAGCAGCGAAATCGTTAACCTTCTTAACGAGAACGCAACCGTTAGAAGTCTCACGGTCAGAACGTTTAGCAGCGATAGCGAGACCACGCTCACGGAGCAACTCCTTTGCCTTATCGAAATCACCTTCAGCCTCTGTGAGTGCCTTCTTAACGTCAGCAAGACCAGCACCAGTCATAGCGCGAAGTTTCTTGATATCTTCAATTGAAACAGCCATAATATTTTTCTAATATTAAAAGTTAATAATAATCTTTGGTTTAAAAGTACTAAAGCCATCGAATCATAAAACAGAATCAATGGCTCCAGTATATTTTTGTTTGCCTAATTACTCAGCCTCGTCCTTGCGAGCAGCCTTCTTCTTAGGCTGATCCTTCTGCTCTGCAGCAGCCTTGTCGTCAGCCTTCTCAGCCTTACGCTCCTCAAGACCCTCAGCGATAGCACCGCAAACTGCAGCGAGGATAGCCTCTACTGAGTCCTTAGCGTCATCGTTAGCTGGGATAACGTAGTCGATATTCTTTGGATCTGAGTTAGTATCAACGATACCGAACACAGGGATACCAAGACGGTTAGCCTCCTTAACGGCGATGTGCTCCTTCATTACGTCAACAACGAAGAGTGCGCTTGGGAGACGAGTCAAGTCTGCGATAGAACCAAGGTTCTTCTCCAACTTAGCACGCTGGCGGCTGATCTGCAGCAACTCACGCTTTGAGAGGTTAGAGAATGTACCATCGTTCAACAGCTTGTCGATGTTTGTCATTTTCTTAACTGCCTTACGGATTGTAGGGAAGTTGGTAAGCATACCACCAGCCCAACGCTCGTTTACGTATGGCATATTGATAGAAGCTGCCTTCTCGGCAACTGTATCCTTAGCTTGTTTTTTAGTAGCGACAAACAGGATCTTCTTACCTGTCTTGGCGATTTCCTTGAGGGCCTCAGCAGCCTCGTCAACCTTAGCAACAGTCTTGTTGAGGTCGATAATATGAATACCGTTACGCTCCATGAAGATGTAAGGAGCCATTGCTGGGTTCCACTTGCGACGGAGGTGTCCGAAGTGGCAACCTGCCTGAAGTAACTGGTCAAAATTTGTTCTTGACATTGTCTTTTCTTGTTTAAATGTTGTTTACTTTCTTTTTGAATTCTAATCTAGAATCAGTCGATGAGTAGTCCCCGATTAATGGAATCTCACCGATTTAGATACTAAACTTGTTAGTTCAGCTATATATAATCTGTATATATATAAAATATGTATAAGATTAACGCTTGCTGAACTGGAAGCGACGACGAGCCTTTGGCTGACCTGGCTTCTTACGCTCAACAGCACGTGAGTCACGTGTCATGAAGCCTGCATCCTTCAAAGCCTTCTTATCGTTAGCGTCGATTTTAACGAGTGCGCGAGCGATAGCGAGGCGGAGAGCCTGGCTCTGACCTGTGAAACCACCACCATCGAGGTTTGCCTTAATATCATACTTACCCTCAGCCTCGAGCAACTGCAATGGCTGCTTTACTACATAGCGAAGGATTGCTGATGGGAAATATGTCTCAATATCTTTCTTGTTAATTGTGATCTTACCTGTACCCTCTGTGAGGTATACACGAGCTACAGCGCTCTTACGGCGACCAATTGCATTAATTACTTCCATTCTACCTTAAATTATTTATACTGGTTAATATCAATTGCCTTTGGCTGCTGAGCCTCATGCTTGTGCTCTGTGCCATCGTAAATGAAGAGGTTGTCCATCAAAGAGCGACCGAGAGGGCCCTTTGGCAACATACCCTTAACTGCGTGACGGAGGATCTTGTCCATACCATCAGGACGCTTGCGCAACTCAGCTGGAGTATTGAAGCGCTGACCACCAGGGTAACCAGTGTAACGTGTGTAAACCTTATCAGTCTCCTTCTTGCCAGAGAATACAGCCTTAGCTGCGTTGATAATGATTACGTTGTCACCACAATCTACGTGTGGAGTGAAAGTTGGCTTGTACTTACCACGAAGCAACTTAGCAACCTTTGAGCAAAGGCGACCAACTACCTGGTCTGTTGCGTCGATTACAACCCACTCTTTCTTAGCTGTCTCCTTATTAACAGAGATAGTCTTGAAACTTAATGTGTCCATTTTAAAATTTAAATTTACTACTAAAAAACGTTTTTAATCTTTTTCTTACTCACTTATGTTTCGGATAGGTGATTCTCTAACCGCAAATCCCGGCCACAGGATGTGCTATTAACACACCATACCCAGGGGACTCTAAGTGTATCCCCGAAATAATCGGACTGCAAAATTACACATTTTTATTTGATTATGTGAATGTTACGAGTCCTGCACCCCATCTTTTATGAATCTTTAACTCAATTTACGCTTTATTACTCATGATAAGCAATAAAAAAGCCCCCTCAGCACTTTTGCCGAGGGAGCTTATCTAAAGCTTATTCTAAACCCATTTTTCAGGGATAACGAGAAATCTGAATTACTTCAAAACCACCTTCTTGCCATTGATGATGACAAGACCCTTGGCTGACTTGCTTACACGCTTGCCATCAAGAGAATAAACATTGCCTGCCTTAGTAGCCTTGTTGACAGTGATGTCGCTGATGCCGGTTGCAACCTTCTCAGCCTCTTTAGCCTCATCTACAATCTTCTGAGCCTCAGCCAGGATAGCGTCAATTCTAGCCAACATCGCGTTGAACTGCTCCTGAGTCAAGTCTTCCTGATAAAGCTTCATGAACATCTGGCTCATCTCTACATTGAGGTCATCCAGCTTGGTTAAGTACTCATCCTTTACTGTTGGACACTCTGAGTCAAGGGTAGAGATGTATTCATCCATCTTCTGAGAAGCTGGATAATACTTTGCGTTAAACTGAGCCATCCACTCATCCTTCTGTGCCTGAGCATACAAGTCGGAGATATTCACCTTGAAATAACCAAAGCTCTCTACAAAACCATCAATCTTGCTTTCTGTATAAGGAGCCGTAGGATCGGCTGGTGCCTGAGCAAACTCAGCAGCAAGGTTCTTCCAATACTCTGCAGATTCATTTACCGCAGAAAGGTCATACTCAGGGAAATCCTTCTTTATCTTTGCTATTTCAGCATCCAATGAAGCGAGCGTTGCAGTGATGTCATCCAGCAAAGTGCTGGCTTTCTTTGATGCAGCCAAGAGGGTATCAGCCTTTGCACTGATAGCATCAAACTGATTACACATCTCCTTAGCCTTTTCTGCAGACTCGATAGGACCACCCATCATGACAGGCATGTAAACCTGCATCATCTCGGCATCCAGGTCATCGAAAGAAGGCGCATAATAATTCTGCACGTTCTCAGGAACCTTTCCCAAACATTCAGACTTATGCATAGAAGCATTCTGATAATGAGTATTCACCTGGAAAGAATAAACCTCCTGCTCTGCATTCTTCACTGCATCCTTGAGACCTTCTGCCATCTCTGCTACTTGAGCCTGATAGCTTTCAACCTCTGCAGCAGTAAGAGTCCCTGCAGCAAACTTATCCTTCACTTCAGCAGCCATATCAGAAAGACTGCTCTTATTAAATTCCAACGAGCCCTTTGTATCTTCTGCATCCGCATACTTCTCGTTGATTTCCTTCAACATGGCGTCGATGTTCTGCTGCAAGTCACTGATAGACTTCTGCAGTGCATCATACTGCTCTTGTGTTGCAAGTGTCTGACCCTCTTCTGCAGCTGCGGCAAATGGCTAGGCAGCTGATACTGAAACTGCTGGTGCTGCGCTCAACATGAGCATAGCGGCAAAAAGTAGTTGTTTCTTCATTTTTACTCTCTTTTAAAATGTTAATACTAAAAAATATTATTTTACGATTTTATAAACCTTGTTTCCCTGCTTCACGATATAAATGCCGTGACGTATCTCCTTGGCAGATACCAGGCGACCATTGATATCGTAACATCTCATCTGACTCTTATCAGTGTAGTCAGTAGTGATGGAGCCAATGCCCGTAGAACTTGCTGGTACCACGATGAGTTCCTTTGAATCGTAAGAAAGCTCACCCTCCTTCTTGGCGTTTACTACCAGAGCATAGGCGGATCCTGATTCCAGACCGGAGAATGCGAACTCAGTCTTACCATTGGTAGAAACCTTCTGATAAGCTGCCACAGGCTCGTGCTTCAGGGCATTGCATCCCAAAAGAACATCGTCGATATAGAAGGCACCGGAAGTACGCTGGATGACTTTCAGTCTCACAGAATCAGCCAACTCCGGCAATTCATAGCTGTAAGTATTGCCCGAAGCCATGTCGGTACCACCCTGCAAGGCGGCAATCTGCTTCCATTCTCCATCCTGATAAGCCTCTACTGCCAAGGTTGCCTTGGTTGAAGAAGAAGACTTGGCGAAGAACTTCACAGAAGAGATACGTTCCTTGGCAGATGCCATCTTCAGATAGGAATCCATCTTGTTCAGACGGAGACAAGGCACTTCCTCGCCATACGAAGTCATGCTCAGGTTTCCATTGGTTTCCCAAAGTGATGGCATGCCCTCCAGTTCGTTGCCGAAGTCATAGCCCTTCTGGGTTGCCTCTGAAGCATAAACCAACTTATGCAAGGTCA
The DNA here is from genome assembly GCF_019249655.2 of Segatella copri. Classification (NCBI taxonomy): domain Bacteria; kingdom Pseudomonadati; phylum Bacteroidota; class Bacteroidia; order Bacteroidales; family Prevotellaceae; genus Segatella; species Segatella copri. Next base: position 686,115 of record NZ_CP137557.1, on the reverse strand, counting down.
CCACGTAATCGTCTACGGTATCCATACCTGTCCATGAAGCCGTGAAGCCCGTTTCATCCACAGCTGTTGTCTTCACATCCGTCACATAATACTTGCTGAAAGGTATTGCGGTGGTTGTGAACTTCTGGCTGTAGACGTCAGAAGAATAAGAGCCGCGATCAGCCTTCAAGGTCATCTCGTAGGTGGTTTCAGGCTTCAAGCCCTCGATAGGAAGAGAAGACTGCGCCTCGGCATATACCTTATTATTATAGAGCGGAAGAACTTCTTTCTGTCCATCCACCACAGAGTAGACATTCAATACATATCTCTTGGCAACAGGCACATCAGCCCATCCTACCACAACGCTGCTATCCTTCACTTCGGCAATATTCACTTCCGGCGTATTCAGCTTCAGGTCCAGTCCGCCGAGCATAAGATTGATGATGCCATCTTTCTCCTCGATATCATCCAGCGACATCACCTTGCCGCCCGACCAGGAAGTCAAATCGCATTGGGTTACCTTCGAAGTTCCAGGGTACGGATCTCCCGTACGGGTATTGTCGGTGCGCTTGTTATCAGCTTCAACAATATCAATGCGCTGATGAGAGCCCGTGATGTTCACCTCGTTTTTTTCCCAAGTCTTGGCATCAAAATCAATATGCCAGAGCAGCATGCCATGGCCAGGGATAAACTCATCCCATCCCTTCTGCTGGCGATTCTCCATGATGAAGTATTCCTCATCGTTGGTTCCACCCACAGGCACCACGTATGCCTTGTTGCTGTCGTTCAGATCTGGCAGAACATTGAGGGTATCCACTCCGCTGTTCAACACGGTCAGGTCGAGCCATCCCAGGCAGGCACGCTCGTAGGCAGAGAATGCCGCAGGCGTATTGCCATTGTTGTTGTAGGAAGCCCGATCCATGGTATCGAAGGAACCAGGGGTAAAGGTTGCCATGCCATAATATATATCATAATGATCGGCAAGACCGAGCACATGACCGAATTCATGCACGAAGGTACCGATGCCCGCAGGCTGAGGTTTGATGACGGTACCATTGATTTCGTTGCTGCAGGTATAATTGCCCACCTCGATGCCATCCAGCTTCAGCGACTTCTGGGTAGCTCCAGCTTCCTTGGCGATATCAGCATAATAGGCTGAATGTGGCCAGATGGCATTGCCATCACCCGAATCAGCCTCACCCTTTCCGGCATAGAAGAAGTAGATATTGTCGACGAAGCCATCCTGGTTGTGATCATACTGAGAGAAATCCACCAATGGGTCGGCAAGAGTACAAGCCTCTCTCACGAACTCCTCCAGGGCTACCGGATTATCTACAGAAGAACCCTTGTTGGCTCCATAATAAGAATACTTCTTTGGCAATGTTACAGGGCCGATGACATCAAACTGAGGCTGGAATTTGCCATTGGAGCTGTTCACATAGAAATCTCTCGCACTTCCGTTGGCACCATTGCTATAAGTAAAACCCGGTTCATTGAGCATACTGTTGAAGAACTGATGCGCATCGCTACCCACGGTAGAAAACTTCGTATCAGCAAACTGCACCAAGATGACCAATGAGTGAACTTCGCCTGTGGTAGGGAAATTATTTAATTTTTCTTCCTGCGGATTGCTGCTGGAACGGGAGACCAGCGATGAAACCGCTGAGAGCGAGGACGCAGAATTGATGCCGTTTTTTAGAGAAGCATTTCTGCGAGACGAGAAGACTTGCTGCAACTGCTGCTGACGGGCACGCTTGAAAGATTCCAAGATGGCAGACTTGTCCTGGCTTTCGATGAACTTCTTGACCTGAGCACTTCTGTCAGAAGCCTCTGTAGCCTTGATGCCGCTAGCCTGCACCCCACCATTCTTCCAATCGGCATACTCGTAGTTTCGCAGCTGGGCATTGAACACGAGCGGAATGCCGTCGGAACTCATCACATAATGGCCATGCTCATCACCATGCATCTGGATGGTGATCCAGGAGCCATCAGCCTGCTTCACCTTCAATGGTTTCGGATAAGCAGGAATAGCAAAGGTGGCCTGCACAAAGCAGACCACCAATAAACTGAATATGATTAATTTTTTCATACTTACTTGATAACAAACTTGGCTGTAGCCTTATGACCAGCCTTATCAGTTGCCTTTACGATGTAGAGACCAGAGGTCAAACCTGCTGTGCTGAAAGCAGCACCAGAAGTCTTGCCTACGAGCTTGCCGTTTACGCTGTAAACATAGATAGCGTCAGCACCCTCGGCAGAAATCTGAGCGTCAGCTGCCTTGATAACCAAAGCCGCAGCATCCTCTACGTTCTCGATACCGCTTACATAGTTCTTGAGAACTGATACATTGATTGTAGCAGAGAAATCACCGTAGCTAACGGTAACCACACCGACACCCATCTTCGTACCCTTGATAACCAGGTCGATGCTGTTGCCATGAGCCTCACCAAGAGTAGCAGTAGCATTACCAACAGCAGAAACTTCCAGGTCAGACTCCAGGTCTGGGTTCTCCATACCATATACAGAAACCTGAACTACAACAGCTCCCTCATCGGTAGTACCTACAGTTACGTCATCAGAGCTGACAGCGAGAGCCTTTGCAATATTGTTGAAGTAAAGAGTAGGAATCTTGCTTCCGTCCTCCTTCCAAGGCTCAGCGAGTGTGTTTCCGTAAGCATACTGCAAACCTGTGAAGAAGTCCTTGTTCATCTCCTTGGCTGCCTTGTAGGCACCCTCTACGCTGGCAGCATCTGTGCTACCCATATTGTTGGTAGTATAGTTGTTAGAAAGGCGAGTCTCTGTCTTAGGAGTCTCACCCTCAGCATAGTCCTCATCAGCGATAGTTCTACCGGCAATCTGATGAGTAGTAGCAGGGTTGCTTACCTCTTCACCATTTTCGAAAGCCTTGATAGAGCCGTCGAAGACGCAGTTCTTTACAGATCCGGCAGCCTTACCAGACCAGTCACTCTCCATCACACCAAGGATACCACCTGCTGCATATCCGTTCCAGGTAGACTTGTTGGTTGCTACGATATCAGCATGGCTGATAACATTAGAGATATTGTTGAAGTAATTATCACCGATAAAACCACCTACTGTATTCTCTGCAGTCAACTTACCGCGAACCTCGCAGTTGGAGAACGCACACTTATCCTGAACAGAACCGGCAATACCTACGATACCACCCAGATTGCTCTTGGCTGTGGCATTTACATTTGCATAGCATGCATTTACGCCAGAACTTGTACGAGTCTGACCAACGATACCACCCACATTCTCAGAGTTAGGCAAAGAAATCTTGCCCTGGAAAGAACTGTTGGCAATATTGGTATAGAGATTAGCGCAACCTACGAGACCACCCGCAGCTGAAACCATCGCATCCTCGCCAGCAATCTTGGCACCATAAACAGAGATATTATCCACATTGGCACCCTCAGCCTTGCTATCAGTAGAATAGCTGGTCTCACCAGCCAACACACCTATATACTGGTTGGTATTAGTTACATCAACAGTAGGGTTCACAAAATTCAGGTTCTTGGCAACACCATTGATATCGAGTGAGCCAAACAAACCTACATGACCATCTGTAGTCTTGATACCGAGGTTATATACAGTATGACCATCACCATCCAAAGAACCAGTGAAGCTCTTGATAGGAGCCCACCACTGTGCAGCCTTCGCCATATCGATGTCAGCCACCAGCTTGTAGCTCTTGGTTGGCTCCAGAGCCATCTGCTGGAAGTCACCCGTAGTAGAAATCAGGTATGGATCCTCTACAGTACCCTTACCGCCCTCTTCAAACTTGGTGAAAGGAAGGTCGTAGAAGCTCATGTCATACTTGTTGTTCTCAGTATCGCTGAACACAACGAACATCTGGTACTTGCCCAATTCGTTCATCACTGGGAAACCTGCCTGTGAGATAGAATGAGTATCATCACCACGCCATGACTTCAGGACGGTTCCGTCAACCTTGGCAATCTCCAATACGTTGTCGAGCTTGGTACCATCATCGCGGCGCTTCTTGGCAAGGTATACATATTCCATATCATCATCTGTGTTAAAGAGATATGGGTTGAGTGATGTGCTGTTGAGCAATGGAGTGAAGAGCTCAGCCTTTGTACCCAGGTTAAGTCTGTCCACATGATCGATGGTGCAGTCTGGGTTCACCCAAGCGATAGGAGCCAGAACCTCACCAGCCTCGTTACCCTCAGCATTTGCCAAAGCAATGACATACTGATAGCCCTGCGCATTGGCAGAAGTTGGGTAACGGTCGAAGTTAGATGAGATATTGTTACCGTCGATGTTCTGTGGCAACACACCTGCCTTCTCGCAGGAAGGAACATCTACCAGCTGAATCTGCTGGGCAGCACTCTCGCCTGTACCCAGGGTCTGCAGGAACCACATCTGGTCAGACTTGCCATGGATGGTGTTCAGCAAAGCCCACTGGTTGCTTGTCACATTATCGCAGATATCCTTCAACTTACCATGCTCTGAATCGTAAACGGCAAAAGAAGCCAGGTCGGCATCCAGAGAAGGAGTATAGTCGAGAAGCTCTACCACGTAGTTCAATTTGCCGTTGTTGCTAAAGTAGCCCTCAGACAAGTCGTTGTTGCCGAAGAGACCGAAGGCAGCAGAACGGTAAGGAACGCCCTCAGGAGCATTGATGGAAACACGGAGGCTATCCACCTGCTTGTAGTTCTTGTCCAAAGTTTTCAACACCAGGAAGTTGTCTGGATTCTGTGTGATATCCAGGTTACCATCACCTGCATCGGTATCGGTATATGGCTTCTCATACTGTGCCAGAACATAGTAAGGAGTGCCATCCACGTTCATACAGTTGAAGCAGGAACCCTGCAGATAGTTGATTTTGTTGTCGATGTTGAAGCTGAAGGTTTTCTCCACGTACCAATTGTCCTTTCCCAAGGCAGGAGGAGCGATGACATCGATGTTATACAGGCTGTCAGACTCGTGAGTCATAATCAGGCGCTGGTAGCTGTTCCAGCCCTTAGATGCGTCGAATACCAGACCGGTACCCTCCATCTCGAACTTGATTTCACCGGTATTGACATCGTAGGCACGAGTCAGATACTTGTTTTCGCCGTTGAAGGCATCGTGGAACTCCACCAGAATTTCGTTAGACTTCCCGTCCTTATCGAAAAGTTTCTTGGTAACAGGACCGTATGGAGTGATATTTGCCACATGCTTCCATCCTTCAGGAACCTTGACGCTGAAAGAGCCCACTTGCTTGTGGTTGTTATCGAACAGCGTGATTTCTGAAGACTCATGGAAGTGAGCAGTATAATACTCGCTGTATACTGAGTCTCTAGAAACGATGCTCTGGGTGAAATACCAGTTGCCGCCGTCAGAACCGGTAACCCATCCGTAAGCCTCGCCCGATGCCGAATTGGTAGGGGTGTCGCCTATGCGTGAAGGAGCATTGCTGATGTTGGCAAAGCCAGCCTGGCGCATCTGGTAAGCACTGTTGCTGCAATTCACCATACCTGGCACAGAAACCAAGCGATGGATATCAGCATTCTTAAACTTCTTGGCAAACGATGCCTTGCTGGAGGCCATCGCCGCTGTGCCGCTTGCTCCCAGGAGCAAAGAAAGGCAAAGTGTAGATAATAATCTCATGATTACTTATTTTATTAAGTTTATTTTATGATAGATGATTTGCGATACGACTGCCATACAGCAAGCTTGGCTGCTATACTGCTGGCAGATGGCCCCATCTGGCGAGCCAGGGCAGGAGCCTGACGCTTGGCAGAAGATGCATCACCGCCCTTTGATATTTCCTTGAGGAATGGCTGTACCATCCAACCCTGATCGAGCACGTAGTTAGATTTGGAAGGACTCTTCGCCTTGAACACCTGCAGAATCATAGCCAGGAAGTTGCCAGTCTGATTGTTGACATTGTAGGCAGTACCGCCAAAGAATCCGTAAGTACCATACTGCTCACTATACTTGAATGTGGCAGAAATAACTCCAGACTCTGAACCCATGTAGTAAGCGGCATCCTCGTCGAGGAAGGTATCGTAGATAAAGTACTTACCCACCTTACCCAGGCACTGGCTGCTGCGGGTCTCCACGCTACCTGTTTTCTCATTCACAGTGATTGGGAATACCAGTCCCATTTCAGGAATAGAAAGCTCGGTGCGGCTCAATGTAGCATAAACGACCTGCTGCTCCAGCTTGTCATCCTCGTTGAAATCGTAGTAAGAATAAACATACTCGCCGGCAATATCCTTGTCGAAGTCAAACTGCTTCACTACGAAAGAGTCTGTAACGGCTGCCACCTGATACTTAATGTAGTCGGCACGCAGATGACCTGTAGTATTCTCGCTGAGCAATACCTTCAATTCCTTGCTCACGGTATCAACCGAAGCCTTTGCCCACTCAGGAGCATAGATAACCTTCACATCAGCGTTGGAACTGTATGCCTTCACGAACTCCGTAGCCGCGTCGTTGCTGAAAATCATATCAGCCTTGTTCATCTCGAGCACCAGACCATACTGAGAAACATTGATTACCACAGAGTCGGCCTCTGTCTTCTTGATAACCAGCTTGGCGTTGCGCGACTGGCGAGAGTCGTTGGCAAGAGCAGCCAGCTTCACGGTGCTGCCCTCGATGCTGGCGCTGAGCCATGAAGGTTCGTCGGTGTAAGCCTTGGCAGGAGTACAGTCCACGGTTACTTCACCCTCGCTGGCATTAGGTCCGAGCGAAGTCTGGGCAGAAAGCACGTTGATAGTGCTCTCGGCCACAGCCTGATAATCGCTGTCACTGCTGCATGAGGCCATCAGCCCCATGGCAGCCATACCTATTATATATATAGATTTCTTCATCTTGCTTGATTATTTGTTTGGAGTCAAATTAGAAAGATAATACCATTCGATGACAAACACGTACTGGTTGTTCTCCTTGATAGGCTCTCCTTTTGCGGTACAAGCCAGGGCAACGAATGTATCAGAAGCATAGCCCTCAGAAGCCAGTGTGCCATCGTCCTCGAAGTCACCTTCCTGAGATACGCCGTGCCATACGATGTTCATACCACCCTGTCCGAGCAATATTCCCTTATTCAGGTCGGCGTTCATCAGCCAAAGGGCAGGATATCTCCCGCTAGGGTCATCAATCAGCTGTGAAGGCAGGTTGAGGGCACCCGTTTCCGGGTTGAAGTTCAATCCTATATTATAGGTATATCCGCCAGTGGTGAATGTACCCTTCAGCATGTTCTCCTGGTCTTCCACCTTCGAGATGGTCATATCGCAGGAACCCTGCATGGCAGAGAGTGTCCACTCGCCTACCCAGGTATCAATGCCAGGAGCATAGGAATTCAAGGTCAGAGTCTCGTTGCCCTTTGCTGTCATCACACCTGCCTTGCTCACCAGGAAGTCCTGTGCCTTATCCTCACCCAGAGCCACTGGCTCGTTAACGGCATGGATGCCGGTTGGAGTAACGTAGAAAGGCTGCTCTACCACCTGTCCGTCGGCTGTGCGCGATAGGATGCGGCGTGTGGCAGAGTTAATCTCCACCCTCTTGCTGGCATCCGAAGAATTGCCCACGCTGTAGTTCACGGCCAGGCGCTTCTGCACGTCGGCGATGCTGTCCAGATAGGAAGTCCAGTCTACGCCGTCAGCCATACGGGTGAATACCATCTCGTTCTCCCACTTCTTACCCTTTACGAAGATGCTGTCTTCTGTAAGCTTGGTAATCACGAACTCCCAGTCGCCCTGCTCACCTTCTATCTCGCCGTAGGTAGGCTCACCCAGGAAGTGGAAGATGTCGTTATAGGTGTTGAAAGAGAGCACAGGACCCATGCTGCGGTCAACGGTATAACTGGATGTGGCACGCTCTGTAGGCGCAGCAACGGCTGTATCGCCAGCCACGGTCACCTTGCCATTGGCAAACTTCATGAGGAAGGTGTAGCCGCCACCGGTCATTCCCTTGCCTGTGAAATAATGAAGCTGCCATCCGTTCTCAGAAGATTCCAGAATCTTCTGGGTATTCTCAACGGTGCTCTCGATGCGGTTGGCAGCCGACTCGTCGAAGAATTCCTTGTCATCGTGCAGACACGACTGCAAGCTCATACTGCCCAACAAGCAAACGATAGCTATAAATATATGTTTCATAAATCTATTCTATTTTAAATGTTCCAAATCCAAAGAACTCAACTCACTGCCTCTACGCAGGATGGCTGCACGCAATACATCGATATTCACGTCCCATGAATCCAGCATGTAGTTTTTCACGATGTTAAGCTTCTGGTTCAATGCAGATACAGCCTCGTCGCCACCTACCTTCTGAGCATCGTCGAGGATAGCCTGCCACTGCTCAGGAGTATAAGTGATATAGGTAGACAGCATCTCGGCAAAGTCCTCCAAGCCCTCTGACATGGCGTATGGGGTAACAAAGCCCTTGCCGTGAGCCACAGAATCTGGTATCTGATACCAGTTACCACTCACGTAGCCCGACTCGGTAATCTTGTTATAAGATGTGTCGTAAGGCTTCTTCTGGTTCAGGATGTGGGTGAACTCGTGGTGCATGGTGTGGAAGTAATACTGAGTCATCGATGCATAGCTCTCAAGCATGGCATCGGTCAGGTTGTTCACCATGTAGAGTGTTACCTTCAAGCCGCCCTCGGCAGTACCCAGAACTATGGTTCCGTTGCTGTTGTAAGCCGGACTACCAATCAGGTGAATCACTCTTGGCACATTGTGCTTCACGAAATCAGGACCCAGCACCTCGGCGTATGAATCGAGCCAGAGATACTTGATGATGATAGCCAGCTTGGCAGACTTTGCCGAGTCGGCTGGAGTCAGGGTATAAGTATAGTCAGACTCGATGTCCTCCATCTTATACTTGAAATCGATGTTGTAAGGACTGGTGTAGTTCTTCTGCAACCACAAGTCCAGGTTGTCTCTCTGCGGAGAGGTAACAGGGAAGATGGTTGGATCGTCCGGGTCATTGTCTGAGCAAGACACGAAGCCCAGGCCCATCACCAATGCCAACATCAACATATATATATAATGTTTCATTTCTTACTATTACTTTATGTTTTTTTACTTATTGCGAGGGTTTGGTGTAACACCTGCAGTGATTACATCCTGTGGCAACTGGATGGCGAGACGTGGGTCGCGTGCCTCCATGGTGTCGGTGATGTCTGTAATCTTGTAGTTGCTCTTCACGTCACGGCGATAGATGGTGATGCCGTAGCGCTTCACATCCTGCATGCGCAAGCCCTCGTGAACTGTCATGATTCGGCGCAGGTGAAGGATGCACTGCAGCATAGGCTCCTCTGTATCCTTGTCGATGGCGAAGCTGGTGTGGAATGCCTTGCGTGGAGTTGGCTTCTCTGGAGTGTAATAAGCGGTAACTGCATCGCTGTAGAACTTCTTCACGTCATCCAGGGTAAGCTGCACGCCCGTCTTTGAGAAGGCAGCCAACTCGGTGTTCAAATCGTTCAGAGCCTCTGCATAATGACCGAGCAATGCCTGTGCCTCTGCTCTTACGAGCAGGGTCTCATCGGCTGTAAACTCTGCATATACTGCGTGAGGAGTACCGATACCTGCCTGGATATCAGCATACTCAAAATCGTAAGGAATCTTACGTACGATATACTTTGAAAGAGATGCATTAGAGAACACGGTGTAGTTGAACACCTTGTCGCTGATGCCCCAAGGACCTTCTGACTGAACGGTTTCCTTGGTTGCTACGATGGCACTGTGTGCATACTTGTCACCATACTGGAACGGACCTCCGATGGCTCCCCATTCAGAAGCAACCACCTGCAGCAGCAGGTTTGCCTTCACAGATGACCCGATGTAGGCATTAGGCTGAATCTGCTTGTTGGCAGAAAGCGATCCCCATGCATTCCAGTCTCTCAGCATACCCTTGGCGTTGCTGCCCAATACCTTGTTGGCATACTCCACAGCCTTGTCATACTTCTGGTAATAGAGGTAGAAACGGGCTGCGAAAGCGGCAGCAGAAGTTGATGTGAAGTGGAACTTTGGCTTGTCGTAGGTAGAACCTACCAGCTTCAAGCCTTCCTGCAAATCCTTGTCAATCTTGGCATAGAGTTCGGCAAGGGTACCACGGTCGTACTTCACGTGTACATTGGTCTCAACCACCTCAGGGTAAGGGAGACCCAGGTCTGTGGCTGCTGTGGTCTCATCATAAGCCATGCAGAATACATTGGCCATCTGGAACATGGCATAGGCACGGCACAGGAGCGCCTCACCCTTTTGGGCAGAATAAGAGCTCTGGTCTGCCTGACTGTTGATGTGTTCCAAAGCGATATTGGCTGTGGTGACGGCATCATAGTAGGTTGACCAATAAGTAGAAGGAGCCTCATAATCACTGGTTTCTGTAATGTCGTCCCATTCGTATGCCTGCTGCTGGAAACGACTGGCAGCATCCCAACCGGTATTCAGGTTACAATCGGTATTGTCAGAATACATCTCCAGCAGATAGGCTGGATGCACCTGTGGGTAGGCATTAACCAGAAGCTTCGACACATCGGTAGGGCTCTGCAGGTCCAGACGGCTATCTGGCTGCTTGTCCAGATAATCGTTGCAGGAAGTCATGCCAGCCGACAGTGCCAACGCTACAATGGCGATATATAATTTCTTTATTTTCATTTTTATTTTCTACAATAATTAAAGTCCAAGTTTCAATGTAAGAGTAAACTGCTTTGGCATTGGCGAAGCCACACCACCCGCATTCATGAACTCAGGATCCTGACCGTTCAGCTTCTTGTCTGCATAGAGCAGCATGAGGTTGGTAGCCTGAAGCTTCAATGAGATGTTGTTCACTGGTGAGTTCTCGAACCAGCGGTGTGGGAAGTCGTATGCCAGTGAAATCTCCTTCAGGCGGATGAAGTCACCCTTGGCTGTACGCACAGAAGTATAGTTGTAGGCATTGTAGGCTGTGGCCAGCAATGTATGGTTCTGCTCATACTCATAACGGCTCAGTACACCAGGCACATTGGTAACACTCTCATCACCAGGCTGCATCCAACGGTTCTTGAAGTTGTGGGTCATTGATGTCAAGTCGTTATACTTGGCTTTGAAAACCGGGTCAAGGCGCACCACGTTGCCGAAGGCGTATGTAAGGAACAGGTTCAGATGGAAGCCCTTATAGTTAAAGGTGTTACCCAGGGAACCATTGTAGATAGGGTCTGTAGAACCCTCGTAAATCAGATAGTCCGTATTGTCACGATTCTGGAAGTTGAGGTCACCCACGGTAGCCTGGCCCTTCTCGTTGATGCATACTGGATATCCCTTCTCGTTGATGCCCACGAATGGGATTGAGAACAAGGCACGGGCTGGATAACCCTGCTTCGCAAAACCGTTACCCTGAACCAGGTCGATGACGCGACCCTGATTGAAGAGGTCGGTAATCTTCGTGCGGTTGTGAGAGTAGATCAGACTGGTCTGCCAGCTGAAATCGTTGGTCTTCACGTTGGTAGAAGAGATGCTCAACTCCTCACCCCATGACTTCATGGAACCCACATTGACATAGACTTTGCTATAAAGCTGGTGAACGGCAGGAGCAATCTCATCGAAGTTGCGACGCTGATATACATCGAATGTCACGTTCAGACGGTTATTGAAGAAACCTGCATCCACACCGAAGTTGAACTCGTGCTTCTTCTCGTAGGTAAGCTCATCATTTCCGAGTGCTGCCACTACGAATCCCAACTCCTTGTCGGAAGTAGTAGGACGATAAAGGGTATTCATCGAGAGCTTGGTGAGCGCACTGCAGTAAGATGCATCAGGAGGAGTACCTGTCAAACTGTAAGACACACGGAAGGTGAGGCTTGACAATGGCTTGAGCTTAGGGAAGAAGCTCTCCTCGTGTACGTTCCAGGCACCAGACACGTTCCATGTAGGCATCCAACGTGCCTTTGTAGTACGACCCATCTGGTTAGAACCTTCATAGCGGAATGTTCCGTTCACTACATACTTGCCATTGAAAGAATAGGTTGCATTGGCATAGAATGCGGCACTACGTGAATCGGTGTTGCGCAAGCTGTAATAGTTTGAGTTCTCCTGGTCCAACTTCTTGAAATAGAGATACTCGAAGTAAGCTGTCTCACCACGGTAGTTCATACCCCATCCGTTAAACCAGGTGCGGTTACGGCTGATGCCGGTAGTTTCAAGACCACCAAAGAGGTTGACGATGTGCTTCTGTGCAAAAGTATGGTTGTAGTTGGCTGTGGCACGGAAGTCATAGTCCACCATACGGTTTTCTGTACGCTGATAGATACCACCCTGCTTCAACACGGATACTGGCAAGGCATAGAGGTTGGTCTTATCAAGGAAGAGCAGCTTGTTGGCATCACGTATCAGCGAGTTGTCCATGGCGCGGTAAGCCAACGCCTGGTTTGAATCCTCCAGAATGTTGTGCTCCTGCGAAGAAGTGCTATACTTGATGGCACCCAGTGTAGAGAGTTCCAGATCCTTGAAAGGCTTCCACTTCAACTCCAGCTGGAACTTGGCATCAGCCACGTTCAGGTCGATGTAGTTGCTCTCCAGCTCATGCAGGATGTTGAATGCTGCATAGTTGGCATGATAATAAGTATAAGGATCCAGCGCACGTGATGTGTTCAGGGCGTAAGAGTATGGGTTGATATCGAAATCACGCTTCACCTGACCTGATACCACGTCCACATCCTGTCCCAGAGTACCTGGTGCCTTCTGTTTACGGTAAGAACCGCCACCAATCAAGTTGACAGAGAGATTATCCAGAATATGATGGGTCATATTCATGCTCACGGTATAACGGTTCACCTTGCTGTCCTTGTACCATCCTGGGTCAACCATGGCAGAAAGTGAAGCGTAGTAGTTACTCTTCTCGGTACCGCCGCTCAAGCTAACAGAGTGGTTCTGCATGATGGCAGAAGAGAAAAGCTGCTTAAACCAGTTGGTATTGCGATACTCCGCCTGCTGCAGGTAGGCATTCTGAGCCTCCTGGGTGTTGGCGAGACCAAACATACCAGTGGTGCTGTTGTAGGTGTTGATCAGTTCATACATCTTTCCGTATACACCATAGTCGCTGCCATTGAGGATATCAGAAAGATTGAGCCATCCCTTATCCTTCAACTCCTTGTAGATGGCCATCTGGTCCTGAGAGTTGAGAATATCGAAATTGCCGTAAGACGGGATCAGGCGGGTAGTAAACTCACCGGTATAGTTCAGGTGAGCCTGTCCCTGCTTACCCTTCTTGGTAGTAACGACGATGACACCTGCCATCGCGCGCGCACCATATATAGATGTAGCGGAACCATCCTTCAGGATCTGGAAACTTTCGATATCATCAGAGTTCAATCCTGCGATGGCAGAAGAAATCAGGGTCTCCGGATCACCAGAAGCCAGGTCGTCGGCACTCACGTCGGATACATCCTCCATGATAACGCCATCCACCACCCAAAGAGGCTTGGATGAACCATAGATAGATGTTGCACCACGCACACGGATCTTCGGAGCAGAACCAAAGGTACCACTCACGTTCTGCACGGATACACCGGCAGCACGACCCTCAAGAGAGCGGCTGATGTCGGCAACACCATTCAATTTAGCTTCCTCGGCATTTACTCGGTCGGTAGCACCGGTAAAGAGGCGGCGGTCAGTTTTCTGCAAACCAGTCACCACCACTTCCTGCAACTGTGCTTCAGGACGAAGTACCACCTTCATGTTGGCAGTAGCAGCCAATGTCTGACTTTTCATTCCCACGTAGCTAAACACGAGTTTAGTTCCGTTAGGAACATTCAGTTTAAATTTACCGTCAATATCCGTGACTGTACCCTTACTGGCAGCTCCTCCTGAAATCAGGACAGAGGCACCGATAACCGGTTCATTGTCTTCCGCAGATATTACGGTTCCAGATACGTCAATCTGGGCAAACGCAGCTCCGATGCTCATCAAGAGACAAACAAAGAAGAGCGAGAGTCTTTTTTCCATAATTTCTCGTCTTAATTTAAAATTATTATGTAATATTGTGATATCGGCTGCAAAATTACAATAAAAATATGAAATATTATCTTTTTTTGCATAAAATCTGCAAAAATATGCACTTTTTTCTATTTGTAGTAAGAAAAAGTAGACAAAATGTAAAAAATAGATAGAAATATCTCTATTAAGGCTACAAAGTATAAGCGAGTGCAGTGCCATTTTTGCACTACACTCGCCTGAAATCCCATTTAAGTATAACTTATTCGAACCCATCCCAAATTTGAGGACTATAGATTAACACCATCAAACCAGCATATATCATAGCCTTTTAATCATCATTAAACTCATTGTTCAACTCAATAATTTCGACATAATCATTGGTAATTCTTACTAAATCATCTACATTTTCGGGATAAGTGTAAACGGCTCCGCGTTTATACCTTGCATAATTCAAAAAAAGTAGTAACAGCTGATTAAACAAATGCTGTTACTGCTTTTTCCATCGGTCAGGAAGTAAGTCTCTATATTTCTCCAGTGGGGTATTCGGTTGCCATTCAATGGTCTTTTCTATGACATCGCTAATGTATTCAAACAGATTGATGCCATTCAACTTGCATGAAATAGCTATAGAATATAGGATAGCTCCCCGTCTTGCTCCTTCGTGCGAGCCAAAGAACATAGAGTTTCTTCTTGATAGTGATATGTACCTCTGGATTCTCTCAATGTAGTTGTTATCGAGAGCCGTATCACCTCTTTTGAAGATGTCACAAATGGCATTATATTCATTAAGGGCATAGCCGACCGCCTGCGCCAAGGTAGACTTGGGCAGCAAATCCTTCCTGGAAGATATTTCCTCCAGTTTCTCCAATAAATCCTGTAAAATGTCTGGTGCGTATGACTGCCGATAGGCAAGATGGTCTTCAACGGTCCATCCATTTACCCCAACCTTATGTTTTTTGTCTTCTCGATAAAATCTGTTGATGATATCTACGACCTTCTGAGCATCCTTGTCCTCCTTGCCGCAGTCGATGAAGTCTCTCTTGACATGCTGTAGGCAGGCGATTCTCATAATGTCAGGATAAGCATCCGACTCCAGTTTCCGGTAAGGAGCATATGCATCACTCTGTATGGTACCTTTATAATCAGAGAATACGTTAAGTATGACCTGCTCAGAACGTGAACCATCCTCATATACGAAGAAGACAAGTCCCAGTTCAGGCGCACTTACAGCCCAGAGGTAGCCTTTCTTCGAACCCTTGTCCGTAGGCTTTGTCTTGGCTAACAGCACTTTATGATATGTCTCGTCTGCCGAGACATAATCCTGCTGCAACACTACTTGGCAGATAGCCTTATAGAAGTTTTCCAGTACATCGGCACTTCTGGCAATCAGCTTGTTTGCCGTAGCTTTCCTTAACGTAAACCCATTGTCGGCAAAGTATTTGGTAATTCGCTCTACCGGCATGGAATAGATGTATCGCATCTGCAGGAGACCTGCTGCAAAGGAAGGTGAATAGGAAGAATTCAACAACAGAGCCGGCGGAGTCTTCCCCGGATACATGATACTTCCATCCGTATAAGTGTTGATGTGATACACGGTCTTGATGAACTTGATGGGTTCCATGCTGTAACGTATACAGGTACGAGTCCCGAAGAGACGCAACGTCTTCAAAAGCTCTGCATCCATGACTGGATCTATCGTAACATGCACTTCTTTCATTTCGTAATGCATGTCACGCTTGGCTCCGTTGTTTTTGCGTGCCTTTCTTTTTTCGGCCTGCTCTTTTTTCTTCTTGTCAAATTCCTCCTGGGGCATCGAGTCTTGTGGATTCTTCTCCTGACGTTCGGACTTCTTGCCTGAAACGAGCTTGCCGAGTGCCTTGTTCTGACGATTCGCTTTGTCTATGGCGATTCCTTTCTGGACGAGTAGTTCTTCTAATGACTTTATACGTATAATGAGTTCGTTGACCTGTAGGGTCAGCGAACTCACTGTAGTATTAGCTTGCTGAAGTTGTTCGTTGGCAAGCTGAAGTTGTTCCTTCAAAAGTACTATAATTTCGTCCTTTGTCATAGTGCAAAGATACGAAAAAATATCGAGATATGCAAGTATTCTTATATATTATTTTTAGTTATTTTATTGATGTACAATATGTTAGAATTTTCCTGCCGCTACTATAGATTGAGTCTCTTTCTATATTTCATGCTTTTTAGGCAAATTCCGCTCATGATGGCCGATAGTGTCCTGTACGGCATTTTGCATTGTTTGTTCTTGGGGTCAAAGAATGGTAATTCAAAGGTTCCTCGCTCCAATCGCTTCTGGTACAGCAAGAAACCATCGCCATCCCACTTGAGCATTTTTACCTGCTGGCGGTTCTTGGAGAAGAAGATGAATACCGCACCACCAAGTGGCGGAAGTTCCATCTCGGTTCTCACTATCTGATACAAGCCATTTATGCCCATGTTCATTCGTACGTATCTCTGGCAGACATAGTACTGGGTACTCTCATTCAATCCAAACATACTGCATCCTCCTTCTCATAAAGTTTCATCAACGCCATAACAGACTTGGCACATCCTTTTTTAACGGAAACCAAAGTTCCATTTGGAAAGGTTATGTTTATGCCATAAAGGAGGTCCTCCATAGGAAGATCTATGGTAGGAGGTTCCATAGGCACGAACATCATGCCTGTACTTGATGCAGATGCTTCTGCTTTTTCTCTGCGGGCTGCCTCCTGGGCTTGGCGGATTTCCTGCTTGGCACGTAAAACTGAATATCCTTTTTCGCACATCCAGTTCATCATGGTGCGATGATTTACATGTCTTTCCTTCAAGAAAGGAGTAAGTTGGGCCTTGGGGTTTCGATTCAGATAGACTAAGAAGGAATCCCAAGCCTTCTCAAAACGTTCGTTTGCTGTCATAATTTGTTTGATTTTAAAATGATGGTGCAAAGGTACGAATAAATGAGAAGACTACAATGGTATAAACGCGGAGCCGCTTACGGATAAGTAGTGAAAAGTTTGAAGTATTCCTTAATGGCATTCTCCACCTTCACATCACCAATGGGATTCGCTTTCATGTAGTTATCCACATCATACTGACCATTTCTGACAAAATTGTTGAGAATAACCATTTGTTTCTCTACTTCACTCTTAAAATCTTTACCGTTTACAGGTTTCTGTGCCATCAACACTTCATTATACTCCTGTAACTTTTTTAAAGTAAGACTATTAATCTGATTTACGGCAATAATCTCCGACAATTCTGGCTCTTCTGCAGAGCAAGATGACATCGCCAACATGATGGCAAACATCATACTAAATAAAAACATAATCTTTTTCATAATCACAATTGTTTTAAATGATTCATACTTTGTTTAACTGGTGCAAAGGTATTGGTTTTTCCTTTTCCTGCAAAAAACCTTTTCTACGATTCGTCATTCTTACGCTTTCAATCGTCATTTTGATAGCGTAAGCCGTGAAAAGCCTGAACCTAACGATTAACCCTCTATATATCCCCATTCGCACCATGAATATGACGATTCAACGGCACAAGAGTTTGCCGACTGACTTTTTTTTCGTACTTTTGCAGGAAAAAAGAAGCTATGACAAGAAAAGAATTCTTCATTCAACTGAATAAGTTCTGCAGCCAGCCTGGCAATAGTAGACTCTCTCTAGCTGCAACTATGTTATATATCCTTATCCTCTACATAAGTGGTAAGAATATATCCAGTGAAAATAACTTTTGGTGGATTATCTTTGATATCTGGGTTTATGACATAGAATTTGGCGCACTAGGCATACTCACATACCAATCATGCCTTTTTACTACCAAAAAGTTCTTGCAAGGAGATATCACTATCAACAAAATATTGATATTCTGCCTGATTACATGGTCAATATGTATTCCAATTTGCCTATGGATTGAACTGACAAGAACAGGAGGAATATATGAAACAGATGGTTTTTACATCCACCTCATCGTATGTGTTCTGGTATCATCCGTCTCTATTATTCAAGCCTGTGGCAATATCATCAAGCAAAGAAATGAAGAAAAAACAACGCTGACTGAGGACATAAAGAGCGAAAGAGAGAAGACGGCACGTGCACAACTCAACACCCTGAAATTACAACTCGACCCTCACTTTATGTTCAATAGCCTTGGCACACTATCCGGCATCATTGTAGAGGATCCTCAAAAAGCACTAGACTTCACCTCTCGGCTCTCTCGCATCTATAAATACATCGTGGCACATATTGACCAAGATTCTATTACCTTACGAGATGGCTTGAAATTCATACAAGACTATTGTAAACATATAGAAATGAGATATAAGAATCATTTCGTATTTGATATTGCCAGCAACATCTGCCACGATGACGAGGAATTGATACTTCCCCTCAGCCTTCAGCTTCTGGTAGAAAATGCAGTAAAGCACAACCAGCACTCTGAGGAACATCCGCTACACATCCGAATCTATAGAGATGATGACTTCGTATGTGTAAGTAATGAGCTTGCCCCTTATACGAAAATCGGATATAGCAAGGAAGAAGGAACTGGCATCGGCATCAAGAATCTCTTCGACCGATACAAGTTGCTCACCGACAAGATTCCTATCATATTGCAATCCGATACTACTTACACGGTACAGATACCTATCGTCAAGAAGACAAAAGAACTTGAATAATTGTAACATACACAATAATATGCATAAAATCAAGTTATATAATACGAAAGGGGCACAAATGTAATAATATAAAAAAAGGAACAAACATGGCAATAAAAATATTAATCGTAGAAGACGAAAAGCGAATGTACAACTATCTCAAGAAGATGCTCTTAAAGATAGATGCCAGCTATGACATAACAGGTCCAATTACTAATGTAGCAGAATTAAGAGATACGTTGCAGAATGAGGAGCACTACGATCTACTCGTCTCCGACGTACGAATTAATGGTGGCACCTGCTTCAATGCCTTTGAGGTGGTACGTCCCAAGATGCCAGTAATCTTCGTTACCGCCTACGACGAGTATGCGCTTAAAGCCTTCAAGAGCAACGGCATTGCCTACGTACAGAAGCCTGTGGAAGAGGAAGAACTTAGAGAAGCTCTAGAGAAAGCCAAGAAAATGTTATCTCCAGAAAACGAGATTGACAAAATCCTTGCCATGCTTCAGCCTCCTGCCAAGCAATACCGCGAGCGATTCCTTATACCAAAAGGTGATCAATTTCAGATAGTAAACAGTTTTGCCATCAGCTACCTGGAGGTAGACGGCAAGGGAGCCATTGCTCACCTAAGCGACACCTCATTAATAAACATTCCTGAGAGTCTGAACGAACTGGAAAATGAGCTAGACCCCAAAATGTTCTTTCGCTGTAGCCGACAATACCTTATCAATATCGAGGACATCGTCAAAATAGAAAGTACATGGAATGCTAAGCTTATCCTAAAACTACGTAGATTCCCAGACGTAGAATTCGAGGTAAGCCGTGACCGTGTGAAGGAACTGAAGGAGAAGCTGAACCAATAAAAGAACTGAGATAAGCCTCTTTCCTTTTAAAAAAAAACACAAAGTATAAGCGAGTGCAGTGCATTTTTACACTACGCTCGCATAACACACTTAAGATATGGTACAAACATATCAGATAATGGTAAGATGCAAGCCATCACAAAGCTATCACAATAACAGTTATCACAGTTTTTTCAAGGGCATTCTACACCGAAGGTGAAATTGTAATTCTTTTAACTATAGATATAATATAATAATATATATATTATTATATTATATCTATAGTTAGTTTTTGGTTTAGATTTAGAAAAGTGGTTTGAAAAACTGTGATAACTGTTATTGTGATTGTTTGAGGTGAGAACTCATAGTTTCTTGCACAGTAAAACTATGTTCTCTTTCTTGCTAAAATACGAGTTAGTTTTATTAACCAAATTCGGAATCAGCAGCTGCTGAAAATCGCCCCTTATCGCCACCCGAAATTTGGCGGCTTCAGAAAAAAGCCGTATCTTTGCACCATCATTCAGAAGAAAACGAGCTGCATGAATTAAGGGGAGCTAAGGGAAGTCAAGGGCAGTCAAGAGCATCAAGGGAAGTCAAGGGCAGTCAAGACTTGGAGGTATGAATATTCCCGGAATAGAAAAAGGGTGCATCATCAATACATGACACACCCTTTTTAATTATTATTTCCGAATCTTATCTGCGAGATACACGAACCTTCACGGTATCATGACCTACCTTCACAATGTATGTGCCGGCTGTCAGTGATGACAATGAAATGTTCTGAACGTAATCATCTGTAACAACACTATGGGCTACCATCTTGCCATCAGCAGCATAAACAGCTACCTTGTCGCCTGTATGAGCACCCACGATACGCAATGTGCTGCCGGCAACTGTAACCTTCAGCTTATCGGCTGTTACACCATCAATGCCAGTAACAACAAGAGTTACCTTGTTAGAATACTGCTCACCCGTAACAGAATAAGCGGCTGCTACCTGATACTCAAGATAATTGCCAACCACAGAAGACTTATCTGTGTATGAATTACCAGAGATATAGCTGTTGTTCAGCTTGTCACCATTCAGATATACATTGTAACCCAGGAAGGCATTCTTCTGAGAAGTTGCGCCCTGAGCCACATGAGCCACCTTCAATGATGCAGCAGATGCATTCGCCTTTGGCTTGAATGTGAGAACCTCAGCACCCTGCTTTCTAGCCTTCATTGAGTTGGCAGGAGCGTATGGACTCAAACCGATGGAAATGTTCCAGTTGGCATCGATATCAGCACCAGAATCCTCCATCGTACTCCATGAGATACCATCAGAAGAATAAAGGTCGCCACGACCACTGCGAGCAGGGCCCTTATCGTAACCCAGAGGCACTGTAATCTTATTGTGCTCTACATATACTGCCACACGGAGACTCTTGGTAGGGTCGATTGGGAGTGGCTCGTCAAGATGAATGGTATTGAAGGCATACTCCTTCAAGCTTGGAACAAACTGCTGGCGAACCAACGTGTTGTTCTGATATACCAATACATAGAGAGCATCAGGAATCTGATTGATGTAAACCTCTACATCGCTCAATGCCAGATGACCGTATTCCTTCAAATCCTCAGCAAACCAGTTGACTCCTGCAAAGAAGGCACCACCGTTAGGCTGACCGGCTGCATCGTAGCAGTTGCCATTGTGCCAACGCAAGTAGATAGGCTCACCCAGGGCAGGAGTCTGCCAGGTCAGGTTTCTGCTGTCTCCATTGTTCTCCACACGAAGGGTGGTTGGAGCCAGACTACCATTGTCATAATAGAGATCGAGACTCACTGCATCGCTCAACTCGCTCTCGGCAGAGTTCTTGGTAACCAGCTTCACCTGATAATCATAATGACCAATCAGCAGGTTGTGGTCTACATAAGAGATGCCCTGTACTGGAGAAGCGGTAATTTTCTCGCCGTTGCGATAGATATCGAATCCGTAGCAGTCGGTCTGAGGTGCCTCCTTGTAGAAGCTTACACCGTCGATATACAGGTCTGGATTACCCGCAGCCTTAGCCAAGCCGATGTACTCTGTACCCTCAGGCAACTCGCACATCACATCCTGCCACTGCTCTGTGGTTGTCACAGTCTGCAGACGGATGAAGTTGTCACGGTGAGTACCACCTACAGAATAATAGATCTCGAATGTACCATTACCCTTATGGTCATCAGCATTTCTTGCTGCAAGACGAACATACTTCATATTCTCTGCCTTTACAACACCGAATGCCTCAGCCTTCTGACCGGCAACAATCGACTTGCTGCCATCGAATGAGTAGTCGGAACTTACCGTCCAGTTTGACTTGTAGCTCTCGCCCTCAGCACCGAATACCTCTGTACCATCTACAGAAGACTCGAATGAGTTCACGGAAGCTGCAGCCTTGTACATATCAGGATCCTTAAACGAGAGGAGCACGTTGTAACCGTATGTTGACTGCACAGCCTGTACATTCTCAGGAACCTTAGCCTCACCAGAAGCCACGATAGCAGCTGTGGCAACAGCCGACTTAGCCGAAGTAGTACCATCAATATAAACGGTCTCTACGCTGTAGTCGTAATTGCCCTCCTGACTCACGGTTTCCTGATAGAAACGGCGGGTAAGAGGTTCGCCATTCAGTTTCTCGCCATTGCGATATACATTGTAACCTGCCACTGTGTTCAAGCCGCCCATATCCAGAACGATGAACTTGGTAGCCTTACCCTGACGCTGCAGAGCGAGCAACATGTAAGTGATGCCCTCTGGAGATACGAACGAAGACATACCACCTGCCTTGTAAGAAGAGATGTTGTCAATCTCAAGATACTTGCCCATATCGAGCGAGCCTACACGCTCACCGCTTGCCATATCATAGATGCCGATGGTATAGGCATTCGCCTCATTGCCCTGCTCGAAAGCATAGAGCTTGCCATCGTAGTAAGCTGTGCCGGAAGCACCCTTCAGGACAGGACCTGTAGCCAATTTGCTGCCATCCTTAGCCATGTAGATGCTGGTCTCCCAGTCACCAACCTCGAAGCCGCCCTTGCCGCCATCCAGTGTTGGGATGTAAGCCAAGTGGCGTGAGTACTCAGAGATATCGATGCTCTTCATCAACTTCATGGTAACAGGATTGATGACATGTATCTTGGTGCTGTAGTCGCCTGCATAGAGATACTGACCATCGTAAGCCAGGTTACGGATACCGTCGATATCGCTTACCACGCAGCTCTTCACCTTCTTGCCATCCATAGAGTAAACGTCGATTCTACCATCCTCGTTATATATAGAGGTATAGATGTACTTGCCGTCGGTAGCCACAGCCATAGAAGACTTCGCACCGTCGAATTCTCTTACGAACTCAGGCATAGCTGCATCGGTTGTAACAGGACGCTTAGCCAAATCTGCAGGGATTGACATCTCTGAAACGGTAGGAGCATCCCAACGGAGTGAGATGTCGCGGTTGCGGGTTACAGTGGCATCCAGATGATGAGGAGCCGTCTGGTTCTCGATGGCATAAGCCTCAACAGAAGTCTTGCCGCCAAACTCAGACTCACCGCCATCAGCATATACAGATGTTACCTGATAGCTGTAGGTACCTGCGTTAGAGAGAACGTCATCGAATGACTGACCAGCCACAGGAGTGCTGTTCACCTTCACGCCATCACGATAGATGTTGTAACCCACAGGGGTTGCCTCGGTATCGTTGCTGTTAGGAGCCACGTTTACGCGGATGTTCAAGTTACCGTTAATAGCCGACTCAGCTGCAGTAAACCAGGTCTTGCCATCCACAGAGAGCAGGTTACCCTTGCCATTCACAGCCTTGCTGTTGTCGAGACTCAGAGGATGTACATCCGCATCGTTCATGATCTGGAATGCGAAGATATAAGAATGTCCTGGCTTCAGGATAATATCCTTATCCAATGGAATATCGGTGAATGAACCGTCATACTTGATTTCGCCTCTATATTTCTTGCTGTAGATAATCTTACCATCCTCATAGATACGAGGTGCAAGATAGGTAACTGTGTTAACCAACTGGATGGAAACAGAAGAAACCTTCTTGTTGCGGTAAGGAATATAATCCTCAGCATCCCACTTGGCACCTGCGAAGAAGTAACCGCCTGAAGCCAGACCCAGCTCATCCTCATGCTTGCCGGTAGCCCAGCTCATGGTATCACGATGGGCAGCCTCTAACAATGGAGAATCCCAGTTCAGGTGAACATTCTTGTTGTTCTTGATGCTTGAAGTGAGGTTGAGAGGAGCATAATACTGAGCGCCCTCGTTGACGAAGGCTACTACAGAATCGCTCTTTGCCGACTCCTTGCCATTGTAAACCGCTGTCACCTGATAAGAATACTTGCCGTAAACCAGCTTGGTATCCGTGAACTGCATCTCCTTCACTGGAGCAGCATTCACCTTCACGTGGTTGCGATATACATTATATCCATCTGCCACAGCTGCACCATTGCCCTTAGCCCATGTGAGGACGGTAGAAGCAGCCTTAGGCTCAGCCTTCAGGCTCAACGGACGTGGAGCAGAAGACTCAGATGTGGCATTCAGCTTGAAGCTGATGTTCTGTGCTTCCAACTCTGGGTTGGTGAACAGAGTAGCTGTTGTAGCATAGCTGTCGCCCTTCTTTGCCTCCAAGGCATCGAGACCTACGTTGATTACCTGCTCAGCACCCGGCTCCAGCGTACCATGCTTAGGAGAGAGGTTGAGCCACTTGTTGGTCTCTGCCAGGGTATAGCTGAATACCAGGTTAGGACTCTGGTTGAGAGTTCCCATCAGAACCAACTTGCCTGGAACTACATCCATAGAAGAGAACAGACCGCAGACATAGTTCTGACCGGTGGTCTGACCACCCATTACATAACCAGGAACATCGGTCAATACGTGCTTCACATCGGTCAGGGTACCCTTGGCGATGTCATACTGACGGAGCTGCAACTTATCAAACTTATCTGAAGACTCAGCAGTCATATCAGACAACCAGAGGTATGGACCTCCAGGGGTTACGTCATCGTAGGCTGAACCATATACAGCGATGTTGCCATCAGTAGTCAAGGCAGACATCTTACGGATGAACTTACCCTTGCGGTCAACCAATCCGATGGTTGTAAAGGTACCAATCCAGAAGCCGTCGTAGACAGGATCGTAGGTACAGTGGGTAATCTTCAGGTCGGAAACACCACCCACGGTGATGATATCCACGATGCGGCGGTTGTCGAAATCGAGCTTGAAGATACGGTTTGACCAGTCACTGCCGTAGAAGTAGCGGCCGTCGAAGGCAAGGTCGTAGAGCTTGTAATACATCTCAGGAATAGAGAACTGCTCGATGAACTTACCGTTCTTATCGTACTTCCAGAACTTACCCAACTCGATGGAAGAGGTGGTATAGTAATACTCACCATCGAAGGCGATAGACTTCTGCAAGTCGCCGGAGGTGTTCCATGATGGCATGGTCTCCCAGCGGTGAGAGATGTCGCCGGTGCCCTTGTTGGTATTCTCCTTGAGATACCAGGTCAAAGGACCGTTACCCTCGTTCTTGATGGTGAAGTTCTTGGTGATGTTAGCCTCAGCCTCCAGGTCTGCACTCACGGTGTTGGCAGAAAGCGCTACCTTTGGAGCCTCCAGATTGGCTGTGAAGTTGTTGGTACCATCGGCCTTGACGGTCCATGTACCCTTATACTCGTTGTAGCCCTCACGGATGATACTTACGGTATAAGTACCCTCCTCTATCTGGTCGAGCTTGAGCACACCATTCTTATCGGTAGTCTCGCTGATTACAGCGCCGTTATCGCCAGTCAGGGTAACAGGACATCTGGAGATGGTGCCAGATGGAGTCTTGACACTCAGCTGTCCCTTCGCCCAAACCGGGTTCCATACCTTCACATCGTCTACGTACCAATAGTTAATCCACTTGGCATCGTCGCCATGCGCACGGAAACGGATTTTGAACAGGTTATTGCTCAGATATTCACCGATAGGATAGGTATAAGTTGTCCAATCGAAGCCACCAGAGTAGTTGTCGAATACATCGAGACCTTCCCAGGTCTTTCCGCCATCGCAGCTCAACTCTACCTCCATGTAGTCAACATTGGTCTGCTCACTGTTGCGGAGACGCAGGTTGAAGCGCAGATAGGTATTGTCCTTGTTTGGAGTATTCAGCTCGCGGGTCTCCAGTGCCTGGTTGTAATTGGTCAAAGCCGACCAGCTGTAGGTAGCGGATGGGTCAACCAATCCATACTCGTAGTAGTCGATAGACCACTTGCTCTCCTTGTTGTTGTCGAGGTTCACGGTAGTCCACTTGTCGGCATGGAGCGTCCAGTCGTCGAAGTCGTCCTCGAAAGGCAACAGGCGGATATCCGGAACGGTGACCTTCAGAGGTTCACTCTGGGCAGACTCCTGACCATTCTGATGAACGGCAGTCACCGTATAGGTATAGTCAGCATAGTCTGGCACATTATCAGTGAAGCGTGCAGAATCCATCGGAGCCTCGTTCACCTTCTTGCCGTCACGATATACGTTGAAGCCTACCACAGGGTTGGCAGCAGCCAGCTGTTTCTTGCTCTGGGTAGGACGAATCTTGTTGGTTCCCACGAAGATGTCGTCGAGCATCATCATGAAGCCACCCTCAGAAACGCAGTTGATGGTTACATACTTTGCCTCCTTAGGAATGGTATATTTCACGAGTGTCCAAGCCGCAGGAAGTTCCACGTATGGGCCTTCGTTCACATACTTGAAGTCGGAAGGACGCTTGCCGGTGGTAGAATAACCTACGCGAACACGCTCAGCGGCAAAGTTGCCGCCCTCGATCTTGTAACTGCGAGCCATGAAACTAAACTGGAAGTCCTGGTCGAAGTTCAACTCTGGCGAAATGATGTAGTCGTTGTTCTTATCGTCGATAGAACTGAAATCCACCAGCATCTTCTTGCCAGAATAAGGCTGGAAATTTGGATTCTCGTTCACCGCAGGAGAGGTTTCCCAAGGGTTCATGACCACGAAAGCCATCTTCTGACCCTGAGTTGGGAAGGCACAAGCCTGCCAGGTATAGGTATTGTTATTATCGGCGTCGATATACGACCAGCCCACGTTACCGGCTGAATTGATGGCGAAGTCCTGATGATTCTCGAAATCATCGAAGTAGCCATCGGTCTTTTCTGGTGAAATCCAGCTCAACTTCACCGTCTTGTCGCTCACACCCATCAGTTGGAGTCCGTAAGGCACACCTTCGGCATTGCCTTCCACCTTCATCTTGGTATAGCGAACGACAGGTGCCTTGCGAGACTGAGCCACGAAATTCTCCGATGGCTTCACCTTTTCGCCTTCACCCTTCTTTCCATCAGTCAGCGCATCCACCGAAGCCCATACTGCTCCGCAGGTCATTGCCGCCAACAAGATGGCAGAATATTTATAATGTTTCATAAATGTTCTATTTGATGCTATTATTTATTACTTGATGATAATCTTGCTGCGATGGGTCTTGCCCTCGCCACTTACGCTGATGATAGCCATGCCGGTGCCTGCAGGAACCTGGAAGTTCAGACTGCCAGAGCGAGCCTCAGCGGTATAGAGCTGAATACCTGCAGCAGATGTACAGGTCACGGTGTAGCCTGCCTTGATGCCATCTACCTGGATATTGCCACCGTTCACGCTGATGCCGAAGCCGGTACCCTCGATGACATCGTGGATGCCTGTAGAGGTATTTGCCTGGTAGTAAACAGGTGCAGACTCATCGTAGTAAAGGTTGCCCTTACCTGAAGCTACCCAAACACGGTACTTGCCCTCATCATACTCGCCGTCTTCCTTGTTGGTAATAGGAATCACGTTGGTTGGCACAGAACCGGCTGCCAAGTCCTCATAAACCTTACCGTCGTTGTAGGTAAGTGTGAGATACTTGATACGGCCATTTCTACCGCCATTCTTGAACTTGAAGCGCAGCTGTCTGTACTTCTTGTTCTCCAGATAGGTAGAGTAATCCTCTTCCTGACCTTCTGAATCATATTCCTTCAGGGTAATCTTGGAACCCACGGCATTCCATGTCTTGCCATCCTCAGTACCCTCGATGCTCAACTCAGAAGAACCGAGCGGACCGGATGCTGTGACGATGAACTTGCAGTCCTTGATGCCGTCAGGACAATCCTTCAGGGTAACAGAACCATTGCTGCGGAACTGGATAGAACCTGTGCCCAGAACTACATCACCCTCTACATTCTGATAGAAATCCATTGGGGTGAACACGGTCTGCAAGTTGGTCTTATTGGTCTCTCTACTGAGGCAGAGATAGTAATTATCAGCACCTTCCACAGGGCTCCATGATGCAGTAAGCACGCTCTCGCTGGTTCTCTCCAGCTTCACGTCCTTAGGAGTACCGAGCTTCTGGGTTACCATCACGTTCCACAACCAGAGGTCGTTCTGCATTCTCTCTGAGCAGACACGGAAGGCTACATAGATATCCTTTCCGGCAAACTGGCTCAAATCTACCTCCTCAGCATGCTGAGCACCGAAGTAATCGGCAAAAGAGAAACGCTTCACTAGGTGGAAATCGTTCAGATCGTTGGTCTTGGTAGAAACCAATACCTCCAGGTCTTCAACGCCTTTCTCTTCTGTCACACCACGGGTGAAGAACATCACGCCCTTCTCTGGCACGTGGAAGCGGCGACGGCTGATGAGATAATCATCTGCATCGTTCCAATAGTTCAGAGAATAGTGAACGGCCTGGGCACCCTCGTCCTGATACCAGGTGGTACCATCGCCATTGTGGTCGATAATCTGCCATCCGTCAGGGTTGCCGTCTGTCCAGCTCAGGAAGTTTCCGTAGAATGGAGTATCCAGGGTTACGTTGGCGTATGCCCACTCGGTGGTGAATGGAACCGGTGAACCATATACTACGCTGCCATCGCTCATCTTCATGTAAGAACGTACGCTGTAGGTGGTTCCTGGCTGCAAGTCCTTGGCTGTGAAAGAAGCATCCTTGATATTCTCTACCTTGCCTGCTGCGCTCACGCCATCGGTGAGGGTTGGGTCGGCAGAAGCACCTTCCTTCCAGCAGAAGCCTACCTCATCCACATCTACCTTGTTGCTTTCGATGTTTGCCTTGAAAGTGGCCTTGGTATCGTAAATCATCTCAGGCACAAGTGTCTTGATGAAGTTCCACTTGCTGGTACCGCCATTAACCTGGAACATCACGTTGCCGTCCTGCTCCATGATATTGGTGATAGGCACGTTAACCGGTTCCTTCGCCCAATTCAGGGAATTAGGGGTGGTGGTGTCGGTGAAAGATGTATTGGCTGATTTACCTGGATAGGTATCGCCGCTACGGGTCACCTCGTTGTCGATGCCGTCGGCTGGCACGATATACATGCAGCGATGCTTGGCACTGTTGTTTGGTCCGTTGATATCCCACCAGTCTTTCTTCATCTCATCGGTATAGTCGTAATGAGTGATGAGCAGACCATGACCCGGGATATACTTGTCCCAACCTGTCTTCTGACGGTTTTCCAGGATGAACCATTCCATACCTGTACCTGGGGTACGGTCTGGCTGGCAGTTGATGAAGCGTGCCTTGTTGTCGGCGATAGAAGTCAGGGTAACATCCTCAGGGTTCTTCACCTCTACGATGTCCTCGCCTTCCTTCATCCAGCCCATCTGCATACGCTCGAATGCCATCAGGCAAGGAGGAGTACGGCTATCGTTGTTGTAGCTGCCAGAGGCATAAAGGCTGTAGGCACCCGGGTCGATACCCTTACCATTGCTGGTATCATCGGTGTCGTACATATCCTTGAGACCCAGCACATGACCGAACTCATGGGTGAAGGTTCCGATACCATCCATAGATGGAACTACAGGAGCACCTGGCATACCTACCAGCTCGGCAGAGCAGGAATAGTCGTGAATCAAGATACCATCGATGGTGGTGTTATCGTCCAGATACCAGCTGTGTGGCCAGATGTCATCACCATTGGCAGTACTTGCCTCGCTGTAACCGGCATAGATTACGTAGCAGTTGTCCATGATGCCATCGCCATCGTTATCAAACTGGCGGAAATCCAGATCAGGATTGTTCTTCTTGGCGAGTTCCACAGCCTCCTTCACCATGTCGCGTGGGTTGGTATCAGTACCGCTGGTACTGCTGCTGTTGCCACCATAGTAAGCTGTTGGCTTGGAAAGGGTGTATGGACCCACTACCTTGAAGTTAGGGATAAACTGACCCATGGAATTGTCGCGGTAGTAATCCTTCACACTACCCGTACCGCCGTTCTCGCTGTAGCCAGGCTGGTTCAGCCAGTGGTCGAAGTCCTGCTGGGTGTGTCGAAGCACGCTATCCTGGAAGTTAACCAGGACCACCAGATACTGCGATTCCTTGACAGCAGCCTCTCCGGTTCTTGTTTCGGCAGCATACTTGCGGGGAGCAACGATGCGGCGGCTCAGGAACTTGTTAGGCGCCTTCTTCATGATAGGGGTTTTGCTCAAGATGTCGGCAGTGGCATCTTTCGCACTGGTCAATGACTCCAGGAGTTTCTTCTCCTTTTCAGATCGCGCATCCACATTGTGGGCTCTCTGCCTGGTCATCACTTTCTTCTGGGTTTTCCAGTCGTAATCCACGTAACAGAAATAACCCTTCTTGTCCTTGTTCAGGAGAAATCCATCCGTGGTAGTAACGAAGTGGAAATTCTCATCACCTTGTATTCTTACCAACAAGGTGGTGCCGTCAGGCTGCCGCATCGTGATTGGATGGGGATATGCCTTGATAGCCCAGGTGGCCTGGGTATATCCCGCACACAAGACGGAAGCCAAAAGCAGTCTTTTGAGACCTCTCATAGTTTTCTCGTTTTTTAATGTGTATAAATATAATAATTACTTAATTCTTTTCTCTTTTCCTGATAGAAATAACAGGTTGAAAGCAGGTGATATTTTGACGAAAAAGGGCGCAGGCGGAGTTTTCACACCCCACTTGCACCTTTATTATATAATGTTTTGTCTTATCACACTATGACCCATTACTTCTTGACAACAATCTTCTTGGTCTTACCGTTAGACTTGATGATGTATACACCATTGCCTGAAATCTGGTTCACCTGGGTACCGTCCATCTTGAAGATAGATACCTTGCTGTCGCCAGCTGCCTCGATGTTCCAGATGCCTGTAGCCTCATCACTCAACCAGGTGAAGTCGGTAGCACCATAGGAATCAACAAACTGGAAGTAAACATCGCCAGCTGCTGCCATCTCCTTGGTAAACTCACGAACGTATGATCCGTCAGGAAGCGTTACGTAATCAGCTCTTATCTCCTCGGCATTGGCGCCATTCTTGGCATCCTCCAGACTGTTGTAGAGGGTAGTCATCATATAGTCGCTCAGGCGGAAGGTGGTCTTGCCTGCTGGGAGTGAAGCCTTCATCCATACAGGAGTACTGCGAGAAGCACCTGTAATGGTTACGGTCTTACCCTTGGTGATAACCAATGGATTGGTTACAGTTTCACCTGGCTCAGCCTCATGCTTGGTAAACTTGATCTTGCTACCGGTAACCTTACCTGCGATAACGCAGTGGATATAGAGCTTATCGCCCTTGCTAACGATAACCTTACCCTTATATACGGTGACTGAAACACTACCAAAGTTCTCAGTACCCATCATGGTAGTTCCGTATGGCTCCTCATTCTTGAAGACTTCGATGCGGTCGCTGCCACCATTATAGCCTTGGTCGCAGGCGAAGTCGAGAACACCATCCTCAGTTACGTTATACTGCAACCAGAGGTCAGCAGCACCTGCCTTGGTGAATGTATATTCATCATCCTCCATGACGATAGGGTTGGTGCGAGACTCACCGGCAGAGAACTCCTTCTCTTCCAGATACATGGTTGTACCCTTGGCTGCACCAGATACCTTAATCAGATAAGTGGTTCCGGCAGTAGCCTCGATAAAGAAGTCGGTACCCTTGTTGATGGCAGTGTATTCACCATCATACATGCCTGTACCTCTAGGGAAGCTGACGGTAACACCTGGTTCAACCTCCACATTGAGCTTGCCATTCTTGGTAGCTGTATATTTGAAGTATTCTGTGCCCTCTACGGTGATTTCGTTTTCACCCTCCACAGCTTCAGCTGGGTTTGTTGCAAGAGAGCCCTTCTCTACATCCAGATATGAAACCTTGAATGCCAATGGATTATCCTCATTGGCTGTAACCTTCAGGATGTAAGTAATATCGTAAGACTGGCCACCAACGAAGGTCTTCAGCAAGCCATCCTTTACTGTAGCAGCACCATACTCGCCATTCTGCTGGTTGTAGAAGATGATAGATGTAGCTGCATCGAGATTGGCATCAGTCTCAACCGTAACAAATTTCTCTGTGTTGGCAGGAACCGTGAGCTTATAATAATAGGTACCCTTGGCACTAGGCAAAGTCTTCTCTACAGGGAGTTCAGTCAATTCGAAGGCTGTATTCACAGTCTCACCTGGCTGGTATTCCTGCATTTCTGCCTTGATTACATCCTCGGCATCAGAATCCTGCAACTTGTTCACTACAATATAATAGGTAGTACCTGTATAAGGAATCTCAACGCGAACATTATAGGTACCAGGCTCAGAAGAAGCCGCTACCTCCTGATAGGTGATATTGTTCAAGTTGGAATATACCTTTACCTGACCGCCAGCAAGCACAGCATCGCTGGAGATGTTCAGATAACCCGTCTTGGTAGGAGTATAAGTAAAGTAATAGTCGCCCTTCTCAACAGGCACCTTGTTCTCACCCTCGTTCAAAACGAATGGCATCTCAAGAGAACCAGCCTTCACCTCTACGAGCTTAGAGTTTGCAACGACACTACCCTGAAGATTCAGTGCGATGGTATAAGTCTTACCCTTCTCTACGCTTACTTTCAGCACATATCCGCCTGTAGTCTGGTCATAGACTGTAGAAACATCATTACCATTCACATTGGCACCTGAAACATAGCTTGAGAAAGCGAGCTGAAGCTGCGCAGTCTTCTCGGCTGTATAGGTAACATAGGCAGTAGTGTTCTCATACTGAACACCCAGCGGATTACCCAGGAACAACTCCTCACCTACCTTCAACTCGGCAGGATTGTCCTGAGAGAGACCCTTGCCATAAGAAGACATCTCAGACAAGTCGAGGTTGAAGCCCGACTCACCCGTCATGTTCATGATGAAGTAGTAGGTCTTACCCTTTTCCAAGGCATACGCTTTAGAAGGATACTTCAAGCCCGCACCACCCAGGGTGAGTGAATCTGTTCCTTCTACCGATGTAAATACAGTAGGAACATTGCTTGATCCAGACAATGGAGATACCTTGGCAAGATAGTTCTTGTCTGCTGTAAACTTCCAATAAGTGTTCTTAGCCTCACTGCTCTCTACCTTATAGGTATTCTCACCCTTCTGGGCATCGAGAGCAGATTCAATTGATGTCTGTGCCATTGCTGCTGAAGAAAGGCACAATGCTGTCGCAAAAAGTAAAACTTTTCTCATACTTTCGACTTTTAAAATTATAATATTTAAATTTATTATCCGTAACTCATCACGCCCTATGAGCGTTAATCTTCCTCCATTTTGGCGGCAAAGATAATAATTTATATTGAAACTCACAAGAATTTTTGCATAAAAACTGCATAAAACTAACATTTACTAACAAAAATACATTAATGAATATAAAAAATAGCAAATTTCACCCTTTTTTGGTTTACAAAACGTCAAGTTATCCGAAAATATAGCCATTTATTTTATATTTTCTCAAAAACATTTGGAAGAAAGATAAATTTTGCTTAATTTTGCACCGATTTCAGGGACACCCCTTCTATCAGGGGCTAAAAATGACGAAAAAAATTAGTAGAATACACTTTAAAGTTAAAAATAGTAAGTAATAACAATAAAAAGAAAAAAAGAGATCTATGGAAAAAAGACTCATGATGTTTATTGCTTGCGTCTTCCTGAATTTGGGAATGGCGCTGGCACAAACTCACGTTTCTGGTGTAGTTACCTCTTCTGAAGACGGTTCACCGATTATCGGTGCATCTGTAAAGATTGTGGGTACTACTTCTGGTACAGTGACCGACATCGACGGTAACTTCGCTCTTGATTTAGAGAGCAACAAGGCCGAGCTGGAATTCAGCTATATCGGCATGGTGACCAAGAAATTGAAGGCATCTGAAAAGATGCAGGTTGTTTTGGATCCTGACACACATGTACTTGAGCAGGTTATCATCACCGGTTACGGTGCTGCCAAGAAGTTGGGATCTGTAGTTGGCGCTATTTCCAACATCGGAGAAAAGAAGTTGGAAACGGTCGTAACCCCTAACTTTACTGATGCGCTCGCCGGTCAGGTATCTGGTTTGTCTGTTCTGTCATCTGCCGGTGACCCTTCACAGGCTGCACAGATCCGTCTGCGTGGTGTCAACTCTATCGGTTCTTCTAACCAGCCTCTGTTCATCCTCGATGGTTCTCCTATCACTGCTAGCTTCTTCAGCACATTGAACCCATCAGACATTGCCAACATCACCGTGTTGAAGGATGCTGCGTCTACCTCTATCTATGGTTCGCGTGCTGCCAACGGTGTTATTGTCATCACTACCAAGCAGGCTAAGTACAACGAGTCGGTTCAGCTCACCGTAAAGGCACAGTATGGTATCTCTTCTGCTACCAGCAAGGGTGAAGAGATGATGAACTCTCAGCAGTACATCCAGTTCCGCGACATGATCGGACAGCCTGTGAACGACAATATCCGCAACCTGGTAAACAAGTATGGTATCAGCACCGACTGGCGCGACGAGATGATCAAGAACTCAGCTCCTACTTCTGATATCAACGCTACCTTGCAGGGCGGTGGTCAGACCATGAACTATTTCGTGTCATTCAACCACCATCAGGAAGATGGTTTGATTGAGGCTTCCAACATGCGCCGCAGCACATTGGCTGCCCGCATCAACTCTCGTCTGAACAAGTTCTTCAAGGTGGGCTTCAGCTCTAACTTCGGTGTTCAGGACTACAGCCAAAACAGCATGTGGGCTGACAACAGCAAGACATACGCTTCCAACCCATTGGTTGCTGCCAAGATGGCATTGCCATACGATACACCTTATTATTATAGCTTCGACGAGGCTGGTAATCTGGTAAAGGGCGACCGCGCTGCCGGACTTCTCTATTCTCAGTTCCTGCTGCCTTGGTTCACTGTAGCCAATACAAAACAGGACCGCAAGAATGTAACCATCAACCTGTCGCTGAACGAGCAGTTCACTCCTCTTGAGGGATTGACTTTCACAGCCCTGCAGTCTATGTTTGGCTACGACCTTACATCAGACAGAGCTAGTCTCCCATACGATCAGTTCACTACCCCAATGGGTCAGGTGATTGATGCTCATACCGGTGGTGTTGCTTCAGACTTCAGCCGCTACTATGCTTACACATTGACTCATACAGCAGAGTTCCGTCATAACTTCGGTCCTCATTATGTAAACCTGCTGCTGGGTGAGGAGACCCGCATCCAGAAGGGTCGTGGTTTCGGTATCGTAACTACTGGTCAGACCGACGTTCGCCGCATGTTGCTGAACACAGCTACAACCATCACTCCATCAGCCCAGACTGACAGCCGTTCAGAGGAAGTAGCCAACTCTCTCTTCGGTACTGCCGAGTATAACTTCAAGGAGAAGTACTACGTATATGCTTCACTCCGTTTCGATGGTAGCTCTAAGTTTGCTCCAGACCACCGTTGGGGTACCTTCGGTTCCCTCGGCTTGAAGTGGAATGCCAAGCGCGAAAGCTTCCTCCGTGGTGTTAAATGGCTGGACGACCTGACCGTGAGCGCCAACTATGGTACTACCGGTAATGACTCAGGTGCCGGTTCTTACGATTTCTACGGACTCTTCGGTTCCGGCAGCAACTACAACGGCGAAGGTTCCATCGATATCACCCAGGCAAGCAACGACAAGTTGACTTGGGAGAAGGTGAGCAAGCTGAACATCGGTTTGAACTTCGGTTTGTTCAACCGTGTTACCGTGGATGCCAACTTCTATCGCAACGAAACATCTGATATGCTGATGGAGATTCCTTACTCTATGACCACAGGTTTCACCTCGGGTATGGGTAACATCGGTAACATGGTAAACAAGGGTTTCGAGACAACCGTAAACGTTGACCTCATCAAGACCAAGGATATGAGCTGGAGTGTATCTGCCAACATCTGCTACAACAAGAACGAGATTACAAAGCTGTTTGCAGGTCGCAACGAATACGTGCTTTCAGGCACTGGCCTGAAGTTGCAGGTGGGTCATGCCTACGGTGAGTTCTACAATGTACGCTATGCTGGCGTAGATTCACGCACCGGTGAGCCTATGTGGTACGACAAGAACGGCAACATCACCAAGACATACGACGAGACCAACAACTCTGTGTTCCTGGGCAAGAACCGCTATGCACCATGGATTGGCGGTTTCGGCACCAACTTCACATGGAAGGGCCTCAGCGTCATCGCAGACTTCGCTTGGCAGTCGGGCAAGTACATGCTCGTCAACGACAATTACTTCATCAAGAATGCCAACATGGGTACCTCTTACAACCAGAGCGTAGACATGCTGAACGTATGGACTACTCCAGGTCAGGTTACTGACATTCCAGCTTATGGTTACGATATCTACATCGACGACCACATGCTGAGCAATGCATCATTCCTGCGCATGAAGACACTGACCGTTCAGTATCAGTTGCCAAAGAGCTGGATGCAGACCATCCGTTACATCAAGGACATCAAGGTGTTCGGTATCGCCCGCAACCTCTTTACCATCACTTCATTCGAGGGTTACGATCCAGAGCCAGACAAGAACCTGGTTCAGTTCAACTATCCAAACACCCGCCAGTTTGTGATTGGTGCAGAGTTAACATTCTAAACAAAAAGTATTATTAGAAAAGAATTATGAAGAAGATATATTTTTCATTGATGCTTCTGTGCGCGATGGCGTTCACATCCTGCAGCATGGACAAGGCTCCATACGGTTCGCTGGATGACAACACAGCCATCGAGAAGGAGAAGGACCTTCGCCAATTCCGCAACGCTCTCTACACCAACCTGCGTGCGGTGACATCTGGTTCATGGCTTTACCTGTCAGATGTACAGATGGACGAGTTCCACGGACTGATCAGCAACGGTAACCGTCTCGGTCAGTTCTCAAACGGTTTGATCACCATCACCGACGGTGACGTTTCCAGCAAATGGAGTGGCAGTTATTCCATGATTGCCACAGCCAATGCCATCATCGAACGTGCAGCTAACATGCAGGCAAGCGATGCCTTCAGCGAGACAGACAAGATTGCCTTTGCTCACTATAATGCCGAGGCACACTTCGTTCGTGCTTACATGTATTTCTGGTTGGCAGACCACTTCTGCCAGTCATATACACAGTGTGATCCAACCAAGGCTGCAAGCGGTCTGCCTCTGACCACTGTCTATAAGCCAACAGGTAATCTCAACGACTACCCTAGCCGTTCTACCCTGGCAGAGACCTTCGCTCTGATTGAGGAAGATATGCAGAAGGCATACGATGGTTTGGTAGCATACGAGAAATCGGGTGTAAAGGTTGCCAAGGAAGAGGCTCAGCCTCTGGCTTACATCCATTCACAGACCGTTCAGGCTCTCCAGGCTCGCGTTGCCTTGGTTAAGGGCGACTGGGCCAATGCAGCTAAATATGCAAAGGCTGTCATCAACAGCGGCAAGTACAAGTTGACCACCATCAACGACTATGCCAAGCTCTGGACCAAGGACGAGGGTACAGAAATCATCTTCCGCCCTCTGATGACTGCACAGGAGTTGGGTGGTTCTAACGGCGAATACTACGTAAGTGAGTCGGAGACCAAGGCAGACTACATTCCAACAGCTGCCGTCTTAAAACTCTTTTGGGAGAAGTTCGAGGGTGATGTTCGTGCCGATGTATTCCTGAAGCAGTATGACAACCTGCAGGTAGAGGGTAACAGCTACGAGGCGATGGTTTTCAACAAGTTCCCAGGAAACTCAGACCTCCGCACAGGCAGCAACAACAACCTCATGAACATGAGCAAGCCATTCCGCCTCTCAGAGATGTATCTCATCGTAGCCGAGGCAGAAGCTCGCCAGGACCACAAGGAAGAGGCAAACAAGTATCTCAACATTCTGCGCAGCAACCGCATCGTGGATTATGTAGCAGAGAACTATTCTGTACAGAAGACTCTCCTCCAGGAAATAAAAGAAGAGCGTGAGCGTGAGTTCATCGGCGAGGGTATGCGCATGAGCGACATCCGCCGTTACGGCGAGGGTTTCGAGCGCAAACCTAACCACGACGAAAACGAGGAGCTGAACGACATCATCGTGAAGCAGGGCAGAGCATTGAAATATACTGCAAACGACTACCGCCTCACCTGGCCTATCCCTAAGGCAGAGATGGATGCCAACCCTCACTTGGCTGGTCAGCAGAACCCAGGCTATTAATATAATAATGTAGTAATCAACAAGAATTCATTTGAATATGAAATACATCAAATTATTAATGTTGCTGGCTGTGGTCACCTTCTTCGGTGCCTGCTCTAGCGACGATGACTCTTGGAACTCTGCTGCTGACGTAACAGTAAGCATGAAGAATCCTACCATGGTCATCAAGGAGAATATGGGCCTGACCAATGTGCCTATCGAGGTAAAGGGCAAGACCAACGGTAATGTGTATGTTACCCTCGCAGTGAAGGAAGTGGGCAGCAACCCTGCCAAGGAAGACGTACATTATTATATTACAGACAAGACCATCAGCATTTCAGACAGCATCGGCTATGTAGAGGTAGAGCCTGTAGATAATGATGAAATCAACGCCGACCGCACCTTCGAGATTACCATCGTAGAAGCTAAGGGTGCCAAGATTGGCAATGCAACAACCCAGGTTTCACTGAAAGATAATGACTCTCAGATTTACGAGAAGCTTCAGGGTAAGTGGAAGCTCACTGGTGTAAGCCGCCAGGGTGCACCAATGGAGAGTGTAGTGAAGATCATCGGTGCTAGCGACGATTCAGATGGCGACTACAACAATACTCTGTATCTCACAGGTATGGCTGTAAGCTCTTCTTCTGCACGTCTGTCATTCCACTATGACGAGAATAAGAAGGAGGGTTATGTAGCATTCGACAACCTGGGCAAGTATAACTTCATCGAGGGTTACGACTTCACCAAGGATCTGGGCTTCATGGGTAACATCATGCTGCACAACCTGTCAAATGGTCAACTCACCTCAACCCCTATCAAGGGTACATGGAGCGAGGACTGCAAGGAGATTGTCTTCGACCAAGACCAGGTATTGTTCGGTGGTATCTATACCCCTGGTGGAACCTTTACCGGCTATGAGTTCTTCAGCGTAACGAAGATTAAGCTCACAAAGGTGAAATAAAGTGAAAGCATTAAGTTGATATATTAAAGAGAGAGATAACACATGGAAGCATTGGGTTATCTCTCTTTTTTTGCAGATTTCATCCCTCCGAACTTACAAATTGAAAGGATGAGGGGAAAAGAACATTTTGAAAAGCAAATGTAGCTTAAAAAATGTAAGCTAATCTGCTGAATCTCAATTTTTATGCTTAACTTTGTCAACGGATAAAGAAATTAGTTATAAGACAACTTTAATAAAACGTTTTATGAAGAAAAAACTGTTAGTCCTCATGTCTATGTTGCTGGCGGTTTCTGCTATCCATGCAGTACCAGCCAAGCGAGGCATTTGGAAGACCTTTACACTCAAGAACGGACAGGCAGTCCAAGTTCAGTTGTGTGGCGATGAGTTCCTGCACTTTTGGGAAGACAAGGCAGGCAACCGCTATTCTTACGACACCTCAGATGGCTTGAAGCCAGCCAACATGGCCCAGCTTCAGGAGCGCAGCAGAGTGATGCGCCAGCAGGCTTGTCCTGAGAACATCATCAAGAAGAACCTCCTTTCCGGTAACGCTAATGGCAGCACCAGCATCACAAGAGGTGTTTCCTACACCGGCAAGAAGAAGTGTCTCATCCTGCTGGCTCAGTTCTCCGACAAGAAGTTCACCATGGATGACCCTAAGGCTTTCTACAACCGCGTGGCCAACGAGCCAGGTTTCAGCGAGGGTAAGTTCAAGGGTAGCGTGGCTGATTACTTCAAGGCGCAGAGCAACGGCAAGTTTGAGATGGATTTCGACGTAGTGGGTCCTTACACCCTTGGTGAATCTGCTTACTATGGCAAGAACGATGGCGATGCACAGGACGTGAACGTTCAGGCGATGATTTCAGGCTGTCTGGGCAACGCCGTGGCTGAAGGTATCGACTTCGCACCATACGACTGGGACGGCGACGGTCAGGTAGAGATGGTATTCGTAGTCTATGCCGGTCGTGGCGAAGCTACAGGCGGTGGCGATGACACCATCTGGCCACACAAGGGAAGAATGGTTTCTCCTGTTGCCTGCGGCAAGAAGACCGTAGTGGATTATGCCTGCTCCAACGAGCTTTCTGTATCTAACGAAGTGGATGGCATCGGTACCATCTGCCACGAGTTCTCTCACTGTCTGGGCTATCCGGATGCATACGATGTGAACTATACAGGCCTGTATGGTATGGGTACCTGGGACTTGATGTGCCAGGGTAACTATAATGACAACGGCTTTACTCCTGCCGGCTACACCGCCTACGAGAAGTATGCCGCAGGCTGGATTACCCCTATCGAGCTGAAGGAGAACACATCGGTATCAGGAATCAAGCCTCTGGCTGATGGTGGTGATGCCTACATCTTCAGAAATCCAAATCATGCCGATGAGTACTATCTGATAGAGAACCGTCAGCAGAAGGGTTGGGATGCAGCCCTGGCTGGTTCAGGTATCATGATCAACCACATCGACTACAACCTGAAGGCATGGAATTACAACATTCCAAACTCCATGATGGCTGGTGTCAACGACCATGAGCGTATGACCTTCGTTCCTGCCGACAACGTGAAGAGCGAGAAGACAGAGGAGTATGATGCATGGCCTTACGGCAACAAGAACCGCCTGGCAAACAACACCACTCCTGCCTGCACATCTTATAATCTGAACACCGATGGCACCAAGTTGATGAACATCATCCTTTCAGATATGGCTATCGCTGCAGACGGTACGGCATCTTTCACTTTCCAGAACCTGAACAAGACTGCAACAGAAGAGAATTATATCTTCCAGGAAACATTTGACAAGTGTCTGGGTACAGGTGGTAACGACGGTAAGGGCTTCTATACAAGCGGCAACCCTAACCAGTTTGCCAATGGTGCATTCGCATCAGACAAGAACGGCTGGACATCTAATGTACAGACCTACAAGGGAGGTTTCCAGTGTGCTCGCATAGGTAAGCGAAATGCCACCAACATCACCTTCACCTCTCCTGAGATCAAGATCAACGGCGATGTAACTCTTACATTCAAGGCAGCTCCTTACGCTCAGTCAAGCAAGACAATGACCGTAAGCGTAAGCAACGGAACTGTAGAAAACGGCACATTCAACCTGATGCCAAACCAGTGGACAGAATGTACAACCAAGATTACAGCCAACGGCAGAGTGAAGATTACCTTCGCATCAGATGCATTCTTCATCGATGAGGTATACGTATCAGAAGGCACAACTTCCGGCATCAGCAACATCGAGTTGGGCAACAAGGAGGTTAAAGCATATTACAATGCCCAGGGCGTTCAGTCTGACGTACCATTCTCAGGACTCAACATCGTGAAGTTCACCGACGGTACAGTAAAAAAGATATATAAAAAGTAAACAGATATATCCTTTAGAATCATAAATATAAAAATATAAATAGAACAAGACAATGAGAAATATTTACTTGATGTCAGCAGCACTTGTCTTGATGACAATGTCTGCCAACGCTCAGAGTATGAAGCGCATCAACAAGGAGGCAACAGCCAAGACATGGGTAGAGACTGCCACTCCACAGAAGGCAGCCAAGAAAATAGCAACCCGTGCCGGAGAATTGGAAGCAAACCAGCGCTATATCAACTATAGCTACGACGAGAGCTATGTATGGCCATCAGGCATGAAGGGCGCCAAAGGTACTTTGTCTCTGGGTACCATCTTCTACAATGATGCCTTCAAGAAGTATGAGGGCTGCAAGATTGTAGGTGCCCGCTTCTTCCTGACAGCACCTATCGGCAACAGTAAGGTTACCATCTGCAAGATTGACGATAAGGGAAATGTTACCAACGCCATTGCAGAGAAGGAGATTGCTACCACACAATTGCATTGGAACTACGTTTGGTTTGATGAACCATATACCATCGATACCAAGGATTTCTATGCGTTGTTGCCATTTTACAATTACACACCAGAGCAGGTTGAGTCAGAAAAGCCAATTGGCTCTTCTGGTACATACGTAGGTCCTTATGGATTCCTCGCCTTTGGTGACATCTATGAAGATGGCCGCGATGAATCCAAATGGCAGTGGGAGCCTATCTCTGCCGGATACGATGGTTCTAACCTGATGATTCAGCTTATCATCGAAAAAGAGGATGGTACTTTCATTCTCCACGATTTGGTAATGGACAAGATTGCTGCGGTTCCATTTGCAAAGAAGGGCGATAAGCAGGTATTGGCGTTCACATGCCACAATGAAGGTCGCGACAACATTACAAATGCCAAGTTCGCCCTGGAAATGGACGGCAAGCGAATCGGCTCTTTCACCTATAGCAAGGACAATGTAGCTGCTGATCAGTACAAGGAAATCACTGACGCAGATTATACAAACATCCCTGTACGTCTTAAAGTAGATGATGCCTGGACCACCGGTGACCACAAGGTTACCATCTACCCAGTAGAAATCGAGGGTAAGGCTCCAGAGGGTGAATTGAAAAATGATACATTGACAACCAACTTCAAGGTCTATAAGGAGAATTTCGACCGTACCAAGAACCTTGTAGAGTTCTATGCATGCCAAATGTCAAAATACACCTACTTTGCAGACCAGGTACTCACCAAGACAGCCAAGGCTCGTGAAGACGAAGATCTTGCTATCGTTTCTATCCACGGAGAACGTCAGCAAGTAAACGAAGATGGATCTGTAGAAACATTATCAGATGTATTCACTGTGCCAGAGGCTAACAAGTTGGCCAACTACTCTACTCCATCAGATGGTTCCGGTGCCTTTAACAGATACTTCTACGACAATGACGTGATCAATTACGACAAGGCATTGACAGTGAACATGGCTGCTCAGAAAGCAAGCGACCAGGACAATGTTGTTAGCATGCTCAACACAATCATCAACGAGTCTGCAGCATATTATCCATCATTCTCAACCATCAGCATTGACTCTAAACTTGATGATACAACAGGCAAGCTGAGCATCAAGGTAATGGGTAAACTGATCAACCAATATCAGAAGCTGATTGGAGACGATGCACGCCTCACCATCTACCTCACCGAGGATAAGGTAAAAGGCAAGCAGAACACCGGTGGTACCATGGCAAAGCCTACCACCCACAACCATGTATTGCGCAAGATTGTGACCGGCACACTCGGTGATGCTCTCCAGACCAACGGCAACAGTTACGAGAACGACTATGAGGTAGAGCTTGATGATGCTTGGAAGAGCCAGAACATGCATATCATTGCGTTCGTAAGCCGTCCTATGAAAGAGACAGAGAAGGATGGCAAGACTGCTCTTGCATCTGCCATGAACGATTTGTGGGTAGATAACACCAACATGGTAGCAGTTGGCGACAGTGACCTTACCGGCATTTCTAACATTATCAACTGGAATGACGTGAAAGAGGTGGGTCGCTACACCATCGATGGTCAGAAGTTGAATGCTCCAACAAAGGGTATCAACCTCGTGAAGCTTTCAAATGGCCAGACCATCAAGGTTGTTGTGAAGTAATATGAAATCATATTAAAGCAATATGAAGTCATAAAATGACAAAGATAATAAAAAAAGAGTGCACTGTAACAAACAATGCACTCTTTTTTTATTATCTCAATTCCTAATCCAGGAAATATTATCTGATGAACAGCAGCTCACGATACTTTGGCAAGGTCCAAAGTTCATCGGCTACGAGAAGCTCGAGCTTGTCTATCTGATAACGGATTTCCTCCATCTTTGGAGCCACCGTGTCATGATAGGCTACAGCCTTTTCGCGCTCGCTCTCTATCTTGTTCGCCACCTTGCGGGCATCTACCAAAGCCTCTACACCACGCTCTATCGACTCGGTGC
Organism: Segatella copri; assembly: GCF_019249655.2. NCBI lineage: Bacteria > Pseudomonadati > Bacteroidota > Bacteroidia > Bacteroidales > Prevotellaceae > Segatella > Segatella copri. The sequence continues at coordinate 642,463 of NZ_CP137557.1, read as the reverse complement.
GCTCGGCAATCTCACGGATAATCTTCACGTTACGGGCTGTCAACTTCTTGCCTTCCTCGCCACCGAAAATGTGGATCATGCCCTCTACGTTCTTCGCCAGACGGCTCTGATAGTGGGTAGCCACAGGGATGATGTGGTTCATGGTCAGGTCGCCCATCACACGAGCCTCAATCTGAATCTTCTTGGTATAGGTCTCCCACTTCACCTCGTTGCGCGCCTTCAGCTCGCTCTCGCTCATCACATTGGTCTTGGCAAACATCTCGATGCTCTCCTTGTCCAGATAACGGTCGAAGACCACTGGGCAGGATGCCTCGCAATCCAAGCCACGCTTCTGAGCCTCTTCCTTCCACTCATCAGAATAGCCATTGCCATCGAAGCGGATAGGCTTGCAGGTCTTGATATCCTCTCTTACGATGTCGATGATAGCCGAAGTCTGGTCCTCGCCCTTGGCTATCAAGGCATCTACACGAGCCTTGAAGTCTTCGAGCGCCTCAGCTACGGCAGCATTCAATACGATGAGAGAAGATGCGCAGTTGGCCTCTGAACCTACGGCACGGAACTCGAAACGGTTGCCGGTGAAGGCGAATGGTGAGGTACGGTTGCGGTCGGTGTTATCAATCATCAGCTCTGGAATCTCAGGGATATCCAGCTCCATACCCTTCTTGCCGGCAAGAGCGAAGAGTTCTTCCTTATCAGCCTTCTCGATATGGTCGAGCAAATCGGTGAGCTGCTTGCCCAGGAATGAAGAGATGATGGCTGGAGGTGCCTCATTGGCTCCAAGTCGATGCGCATTGGTAGCACTCATGATAGAAGCCTTCAACAGTCCATTGTGCTTATAAACACCCATCAAGGTCTCTACGATGAAGACTACGAAGCGAAGGTTATCCTCCGGAGTCTTGCCTGCTGCATGCAGCAGTACGCCAGTATCGGTGCAGAGGCTCCAGTTGTTGTGCTTACCCGAACCGTTGACGCCAGCGAATGGCTTCTCGTGCAAGAGAACACGGAAACCGTGCTTATGTGCCACACGCTTCATCAAACTCATGAGGAGCATGTTATGGTCAACGGCAAGATTGCACTCCTCATAGATAGGCGCCAACTCAAACTGGTTTGGAGCCACCTCGTTATGGCGGGTCTTGCAAGGGATGCCGAGTTCAAGTGCCTGGATTTCCAGATCCTTCATGAAAGCCTGCACACGCTCAGGGATGGTTCCGAAATAATGGTCGTCCATCTGCTGGTTCTTTGCTGAATCGTGTCCCATCAGGGTACGACCCGTGAGCATCAGGTCGGGACGTGCCGAGTAAAGGCTCTCATCTACCAGGAAGTACTCCTGCTCCCAACCGAGATTGGTCTGCACCTTCTTTACCTGTGGGTAGAAATAGTGGCACACCTCGGTAGCCGCCTCACTCAGGGTATGGAGCGAGCGGAGCAATGGAGCCTTGTAGTCCAAAGCCTCACCTGTATAAGAAATAAAGATGGTAGGGATACAGAGGGTATCGTCGATGATGAACACAGGCGATGTAGGATCCCATGCAGAATAGCCACGAGCCTCGAAGGTGTTGCGGATACCACCATTAGGGAACGAGCTGGCATCAGGCTCCTGCTGCACCAGCAACTTGCCAGAGAACTCCTCAATCATACCACCCTTTCCGTCATGCTCCACAAAGGCATCGTGCTTCTCGGCAGTGCCCTCGGTCAATGGCTGAAACCAGTGCGTATAATGCGTTACCCCGTTTTCCTCAGCCCAGAGCTTCATGCCGGCAGCCACGGCATCAGCGATGGAACGGTCCAGACGAGTACCATTATCTATTACATCGATGAGTTTCTCGTACACATCAGATGGCAGATACTTGTACATCTTCTGGCGGTTGAATACATACTTGGCGAAGTACTCCGAAGGGCGCACCTTGGGAGTCTTCACCTCTACAGGTCTTTTCTTAAAGGCCTCGGCTACAACCTCAAATCTCAAATTAGCCATTCTTCTTTTATTATTTTTATAAGTTTGCGGGTGCAAAGTTACGAAATAATTGGCTAACTGCTACCATCTTGGACGTTTTTTTATGCATAATTCAAACTTTTCCGGCCTTTTTCATACAATATGTTGGTATCCGAGGGGGAAATATGCATTTACAGGCTGCAAAAACGCTCGATAAACTTCTTGCGAAAGAAGCGGCCCACCTTCACATAATCGATGTTGTCGAACGGCGGATAGAAATGGCAGACATTGTCGACCACCTCTATCAGATAGTCCATATTGATGATGTACTTCTGGTTGACCTGCACAAACTGCTTGTCGAGACCAGCCAGCGACTCGCTCTTTACATTGCGCTTCAGGCGGACAGGAGCAGGAACACCTGCCACCACTACCTCCCAGCAGCGACCTTCGTGATTATACTTGAATACACCGATGTCTCGCTTGTCAACCAGTTTGAAGTCTGTGCTGTTGGTATAGAGCAGGAACTTATC